>JAIBDO010000248.1 GCA_024686195.1 Gammaproteobacteria bacterium
ACCGCCCAATGAATGATCGAAGACAACTATTAGACCTATGGCTGCAACAGGCAGGCTATCGTGATTACCGTCTGCAACGCGCCAGCGAAGACGCCAGTTTTCGTTCTTACCTGAGGCTCGAAACGGCTACGCAATCGTTGATCGTGATGGATGCGCCGCCGGATCAGGAGCCTTGTGACCGTTTCATTGCCATTGCAGGCTCGCTGCGTGATGCCGGGCTGAATGCCCCGGAAATCGTCGCGAGTAACCTTGAGGAAGGCTTTTTGCTGTTAACCGACTTCGGTTCCGAGGACTACCTGTCGCAATTGAATTCGCAATCGGAAGCCGCACTCTACGCAGATGCCCTGGCGGCTCTACTGCAGATGCAACTGCACGCAGACAAGAAGGATTTGCCCGACTACGATGAAGCGTTGCTGTTGCGCGAGCTGGATTTGTTCCATGACTGGTTTCTGCTTGAACTGCTCGGTATCGAGCTCGATGCAGCACAGCAATCACTATGGCTGGAAACGCGGCAGATACTGGTCGATAGCGCCTTGAGCCAGCCGCAGGTCTTTGTGCATCGTGATTATCACTCACGTAACCTGATGGTGGTGGAGCAGAATAACCCCGGGATTCTTGATTTTCAGGATGCAGTCAGTGGGCCGATAACCTACGATCTCGTGTCCCTGCTGCGCGACTGTTATATCGCCTGGCCGCCTGCGCGCGTTCAGCAACTGGTGCTGGGGTACTACGAAACCGCGCGTGCTCATGAGCTGGTTAACGTGGACGCGGAGCAGTTCATGAGCTGGTTTAACCTGATGGGAATTCAACGTCACCTCAAGGTTGCGGGTATTTTTTCACGGCTCAAGATTCGTGATGGCAAGTCCCGCTATATGGACGATATACCGCTAACACTCGACTATCTGCTACAAGTCTGCCGGGAAGAGGAGTCAACGGCGGGACTTTGTGCATTGCTCGATCAATTGGATTTGCCCGCGCGCGTCAGCGCGTTGCGCGGAAATAGGCCCTAATGAAAGCGGTGATGAAAGCCATGATTTTGGCCGCTGGCCGTGGTGAACGTCTGAGGCCTTTGACTGATGTTACGCCCAAACCGTTGCTTGAAGTGCGCGGTAAACCGTTGATCGTCTACCATATCGAGGCCCTGGCGAGTGCCGGTTTTACCGATGTGGTGATCAATCTGAGCTGGCTCGGTGAGCAGATCAGGGCGCGACTTGGCGATGGTGCGCAGTTCGGTGTCAGCATCGAGTACAGCGAAGAAGTGCAGGCGCTCGAGACCGCAGGTGGCATCCAGCAGGCCCTGCCGCTTTTGAGCGAGCGCTTTATCGTCGTCAATGCCGATGTATTCACCGACTATGATTTCGCTGCTTTGAGAACAGCTGATTCTCCGGCGCATCTGGTCCTGGTCGATAACCCACAACATAACGACCGCGGTGATTTCAGCCTGCACCAGTCTAGTGTCGGCAATAGTGGTTCCCCACAGCATACTTTTAGCGGTATCGCGCAGTATCACCGCAGCTTCTTTGCTGAGCTTGAACCGGGTAAGCAGGCGTTGGCGCCATTATTGCGTAAAGCCGCAGATAAGGGGCAAGTGAGCGGTGAGTTATTCCAGGGGACCTGGATCGATATCGGCACCGTCGAGCGGCTCGCACAGTTGAACGATTGACGTCGACCGCGAGGCCTGACGCTGCGGTTCTATGCCGCGTTTCCAGGTAGCGGTCCTGGGTATGACAATGCTCAGGTATCGGCTGCTAGAACCGCCTGCGCCACAATGTTCTTTTGCAGATACAGTAGGGGCCTGCCGTCGAGCACAGTGCTGCCAAACTGCTGATATCCAAGTTTCGCGTAAACTTGCCTGGCGCGCAGATAAGATGCGAAAACATCAAGCCAGATTCGTCTGCGCTGTAGCACTTCGATGAACCAGGCTTCCAGCGCTCGAGTCGCTGCCTGGCCGATGCCGCGCCCCTTGCGCGCGATGACGATACGTCTGAACTAGCCAGCATTTCTCGCCACCCTTCTACTGCGGCGACGCTATGCCTCACCCTGCCTGGCTTTCACTCGGTCAGAGCGCTCAACATAGTGAAACTATGCCTGCGCACTCTTCGATCGCGAAAATCAGGCAGGGCACGCCCTATCGTCGCCTCGCTACGAACGGTGGTGAGAAATGCGGGCTATACGCTTTGGTTATCGGGTTCGAGGGCGATTATGAAAAATCCTGCGAGTTCGCGATCTGCACAGATCGACAGATAAACGCTATTGCTGGATGCGATTCACCTTGATGTTGCTGGAGACTGTAAGGCGTGATGTGATCGCGAGTATCGGCATCAGTTTCAAGGTCGCTAAAGTATTGCCGTTCTTCGGCGCGCGATTTGCGCAGTTTGACCGTCACCATCGTCAGATCTCTCAGGTCGGTGACGGGCTCTCGCTATCTTCGATGCGGCGTTGCTCATGCTTCTCCATCGACTTGTTACGCCGCAGCGGGCTACGCAGCTGACCCGCGGCTTCCAGGATAGGAAAGGCCACGGACGCCAGGTGCGAATTGATGCGTTTCAGATCGCGCAATACGTCGAGTTGCATCGCACTCAGCCCGGAGTCGTAGTTGGTATCGTCGCGGATTTTCTGCAGGTGGTTCAGTACCGCTTTCTTTTCGCGTTTGACAAACTTGTACTTTCTGGCGAGCAGGGTGCGCGCCATAGCGATGTCGCCCGAGGTAAAGACGCTGAGTGACAACTGGAAACTGGACAGTACCGGTTGATAGAGATCGTTGATGTCTTCACGGTCCTGCAACGACATTTTACTGCGTGTGGACAGTTTCTTTTGCACGATATTCTGAATCAGGTCATCGGAAATGATGTCGCCGATGTGTTCCAGATTGGTGGCAAAACCCAGTAACTCATTGCACCGGCGGCTTTCTTTTTCGCCCAGGGTTTCACGCGCCAGAGCGGTCAGATAGCGTTTGATGCCATCGTAAAAATCGTTTGCCACTATATCCATTTCACGGGTTTGCCAGGCGAGCTCAGTATCATTTTTCTTCAAGGCAATAAAGGTATTGCGCAGCATGCGTTCGACCACCTCTCCCATGCGCAGCACTTCACGCTCGGCATTTAACAGCGCAACCAGAGGCGTTTCAAATGCACCCCTGTCGAGATCGCGCGGCAGCATCATGTCGTTGCTGGTGTCGTCCTCCGGAATCAGTCTTTTGGTAATGGAGACCATGCGATCGATCAGCGGGAAGAATACGATGAGCAGCGCCAGATTAAAGAGCATGTGGAAATTGGCGATCTGACGAGCATTATCGATATCGAAAACTGTCATCTGAGCGGCGATCAAGCCGATAAACGGCAGCGTGATGACGACACCGCAGAGGCGAAACAGGAGATTGCCAAGTGGAGGCTGCCGCGCCAGGCGATTATCGCCAAGCGTTGCAATAAACGGTGGAATTGCACTGCCGATGTTGGCGCCAAGCACAAAGGTAAAGGCAACGGTGATGTCGAGCGCATTGGTGCTTGCGAGCGTAATGATCAACAACACGGTAGCCAGGCTGGAATGCGAAGCCCAGGCAATGATCGCGCCGAAAATTACCGCCAGTATCAGGTCTTCGCCGAGCGCGACGAAGATTTGCTGGATGATCAGGGATTCGCGCATCGGCAGTGATGCCGCCACGATTAACTTCAACGCCAGCAGCATCATTCCGAGGCCGAGCAGCAGACGACCGACGTCGCGCCGGCGGCCGCCTGCAGAATAGGTAAACAGCGCCACTCCGACTGCGATCAGAATCGGTGACAAGAAGGATAAATCAAAAGTCAGTATCTGCGCCACCAGGGTTGTACCCACATCGGCGCCGAGCATGATGGCAAGCGCTGTCGCTGTGGTGAGAATACCCTGACCGGTGAACGACGACGTCAATAACGCCGTCGCGCTGCTGCTCTGCAGCAACATGGTAACGCCAAGGCCCGATAGCATAGCCTTGAAGCGATTGTTCAAACTGGCACCGAGTGTACTGCGAATTTCGCTGCCCCAGCCTTCGGATATTCCGATGC
>JAIBDO010000120.1 GCA_024686195.1 Gammaproteobacteria bacterium
ATGAGCATGGGTGAACGCACACCGCTGGCTTTGCTGGATGCGCCAGCGGCCGGACGCATCGCCATTGGTGAAGCACTCACTAACCTCGGCTGTGCTGCCGTGGGCGACCTCAAACGGGTGGTGCTGTCGGCTAACTGGATGGCGGCGGCAGGGCACCCGGGTGAAGATGCGCGCCTGTTTGATACGGTGCGCGCCGTCGGCATGGAGCTTTGCCCTGAGCTTGGAATCACGATTCCCGTTGGTAAGGATTCGCTGTCGATGCAAACGCGCTGGAATGATGAAAGCGGGGACAAGGCAGTGACAGCACCCCTGTCACTGATCGTCTCAGCTTTTGCGCCGGTGGCCGACGCCGGCCAGACACTGACGCCCGAGATCAAACATTGCGACGAGGCTTCCTCGCTGTTGCTGTTTGACTTCGGTCAGGGCCGTAATCGGCTGGGTGCTTCGGCGTTAACCCAGGTTTATGGTCAGCTTGGCAAGCTCGGCCCGGACATGGACGATGTGCCTGTGTTCAAGACTGCCTTTGAAACCCTGCAAGTTATGCTGAAGCAACAATTGCTGCTCGCTTATCACGATCGCTCCGACGGCGGGCTTGTCGTTAGCCTCGCCGAAATGGCGTTTGCCGGACGCAGTGGTCTGCACTGTGATATCAGCAGCCTGGGTGATGATCCTCTCGCGGCCCTGTTTGCCGAGGAGTTAGGGGTTGTGGTGCAGGTGGCGCAATCGAATCTGGCCAGCGTCGAGGCACTGGTTGCAGAGGCCGGGCTGGAGTCGATCTGTCATCGCCTCGGTCAACCCACGGACGATGAGCGCCTGCGAATTGATCATGCGGGTTCGAGTCTGGTCGACGAATCTATTGTCGATCTGCACCGTGCCTGGTCGGAAACCACGCTGAAGATGCAGTCGCTGCGTGATAACCCCGAGTGCGCACAACAGGAATTTGATTTGCTGCAGCCGAAGCAGAAGCCGACATTATTTTCACGCTTGAGCTTTGATCCGAATGACGATGTCGCTGCAGCCTTCAGCGGCGGCAATCGTCCAAGAGTTGCAATTCTGCGCGAGGAGGGTGTTAACGGCCAGGTCGAGATGGCAGCGGCATTCGATCGTGCCGGGTTCAGCACCAGCGACGTGCACATGAGCGATATTATTGCAGGGCGGGTAAGCCTGGCCGATTTCCAGGGTGTTGCCGCCTGTGGCGGATTTTCATACGGCGATGTGCTTGGCGCGGGCGAAGGCTGGGCAAAGTCAATCCTGTATAACGCTCGAGCTTTCGACGAGTTTTCAGCATTTTTCCAGCGCAATGACAGCTTCGGGCTTGGCATCTGCAACGGTTGCCAGATGATGTCCAATTTGAATCGCATGATTCCAGGCGCCGAGCACTGGCCGCGTTTCGTGCGTAATCGCTCCGAACAGTTCGAAGCACGGCTGGTGATGGCCGAAGTGCTGAACTCACCTTCGATGTTCTTCGACGGTATGCAGGGGTCGATGATGCCGGTTGTTGTCGCGCACGGTGAAGGCCGCACCGAAGTTCGCGACTGTTCGAGTAGCGATTTGCTCGCACGTGAACTGGCCTGCCTGCGCTACGTCGATGCGGATGGTGCTGCCAGCGAGATCTACCCGCTAAACCCGAACGGTTGCGAACAGGGCTTGAATGGTTTCAGTAATGAAGATGGACGCTTCACCATCATGATGCCGCATCCGGAACGTATTTTCCGTAGCCTGCAGCACTCATGGGCGGCGCCTGAATGGGGTGAATACGGCCCCTGGATGCGACTGTTCCGCAACGCACGCCGCTTTATCGGATAACTCAATGCTAAAGCCGAATCCCACCGTTGCATCGATGGCAGCTTACGCACTGCCGGACATCAGTGCCGCCGAGGGAGTCGAGCCGATCGTGCTGGCGCAGAATGAGCACGCTTTTGCGCCATCGGCCGCCGTGCAGCGGGTCGTCAGCGAAGCAGTTGCGAGCGGTCAGTTATATCCCGATACCGATTGGACTGAACTGCGCGAGGCCATCGCTAGCGTGCACGGGCTCGATGCAGGGCGCATCGTTTGCGGTGCGGGCTCGATGGAGTTGATGTCGAGTCTGATGCTCGCCTATATGTCAGCAGACGATCGCATGCTGATGACCGAGTACGGGTATTTGTTTATGCGCACCCTGAGCAAACTGGTGGGTGCAAAGGTCGACGTTGCACCCGAGATCGATTACCGCGTTGACGTCGATGGTTTACTGGCGCGCTTGCAGCCGGATACCCGCCTGGTATTCGTCGTCAATCCCGGGAACCCGAGCGGCACGTTGATTCACAACGATGACATCAGGCGTCTGCGCGCAGGTTTGCCCGACGATGTGCTGTTGCTGGTCGATGAGGCCTACGCCGAGTTTGTCGAGCCCGATTTCCATGCGCCGTTGTTTGATCTTGCCGAAACCTCCAATACCGTCATCACGCGTACCTTTTCCAAGATATATGGTCTCGCCGGGTTGCGCGTCGGCTGGGGCTATTTTCCCGAAGAAGTGCGCGACCAATTGCGCAAAATCATCAACCCGAGCAGCGTCTCTTCGTTATCGCAGGCAGCCGCGTGCGCGGCAATGAGCGATCAGGGATACGCTGCACAGGCACGGCAGATGATTGCTGAACAACGTGGTTTGTTGTCGCAGGCGATTGCCGAGCTCGACCTGTCCGTGGTGCCCAGCCAGACCAATTTCATCCTGGTCGACTTCGAGAGTCCCGGGCAAGCCACCGCCGCGTTTGATTTTTTACGTCAACGTGGACTGGTCGTGCGCCCAATGGGCGGATACGGGCTGCCAGGTTGCCTGCGAATCACCATTGGCACTGCCGAACAAATGGCGCTGACCGCCGCAACGTTGGAAGACTGGAAGGATGGTGTTGGTGACTGACGCCGAATCCTCCCTCGCTGGATTTAACCTTGCTCGATTCAATCTCACCGAATTCACTCTGGGCGAGCACAGGATTCCTGATCTGCGCAGTCGACGCCTGGGTGTTATCGTGCCGGCTTCAAACACCAATGCCGAACCCGATTGCCTGATGCTGGCACCTTCGGGTTTGACCCTGCACGTCACGCGCAGCGGTGGCTACGACGTCGAAGCCATCCCCGATTCCGCCGAGATGCGACGCTTCGCGCGCCAGGCACTGGATCAGCAACTGCAATTGCTGGTGGACGCCAGGGTGGAGTTGATCGCCTATGCCTGTACCTCGGCTACGCTGTCTGACGGGCCTGAATTCGATGCAGCATTCTGTGCGGAAATCACCGCCAAGTCAGGCTTGCCCGCGGTAACGACGGCGGGTGCCCTGGTCGAGGCGATGCGGGAACTTGGCGCGACGAGGGTTGCGTTTACCTCACCCTATGTGCCAAAACTGGCGCAGGAGTCAGTCGAGTTTATTCAACACTGCGGTATCGAAGTCATCAATCAGCTCGGTTTCGAGCGCGAACTGAACAGCCTTGAGCAGAATCAACTAAGCCCCGAGGACGCCTATCGCATGGGTCTTGCGGCCGACCATCCGCAGGCCGAATTACTGGTCATATCCTGCACCGATTACCGGGCTCTGGAAGCCGTCCCCGCGCTCGAACAGGCGCTGGGTAAACCGGTGATCACCAGCAATTCCGCCTTGATGTATGCCTGTCTCAAACGCCTCGATATCGAGATAGCTGATATCGAGGCCGGTGGATACCTGTTTACGCGCAGGAACTAGTCACGGCTGTAGTGGTCTAGGATCTATATAAAAATCAGGCCAATATCAGGCCAAAAACCAGGAATCACCGATGATTAAAATTAAAAAGCGCTGGGAGATCCCGGAATCCGAGGTAACACCGGAATCACTTTATCGGCAACGACGTAACTTTATCAAATCCGCCGGTGTTGCGGGTGGCGCCTTGCTGTTGAATTCTTTCGCGGGTGCGCAGGCGTCTTATGCAGTGGATGGTTATCAGAAAAAATCGATTTCACTGGATGAAGAAATCACTGCCGAAGAAGACGCCACCAGTTACAACAATTTCTACGAATTTGGCACGGGTAAGGAAGATCCGAAGGAAAATTCGCAACGTTTTCGAACCGATGACTGGACGATTCAGGTGGGCGGACATTGCGAAAAGCCGGGTACCTACAGTCTCGAAGACCTGATCCGCCCGCATGCACTGGAAGAACGTATTTATCGACTGCGTTGTGTTGAAGCCTGGTCGATGGTTATTCCGTGGATAGGCGTGCCGTTGAGCTCCATCCTGAAAACCATGCAGCCGACTTCTGCGGCTAAATATGTCGCCTTCAGAACCCTGCACGATCCGCTGCGTATGCCGGGCCAGCAGCGCTCGGTCGTACCCTGGCCCTATCGCGAAGGACTGACCATGGCGGAAGCCATGCATCCGCTGACACTGATCGCGGTCGGTATGTATGGAAAAACCATGCCCAATCAGAACGGTGCCCCGATCCGGCTGGTGGTGCCCTGGAAGTATGGTTTCAAGAGCATCAAGTCGATCGTCAGCATTGAATTTGTCGAAGCAGAACCGAAGACATCCTGGAATATGATCTTGCCGGATGAATACGGTTTTTATTCCAACGTCAACCCCGAGGTTGATCATCCGCGCTGGTCGCAGAAAAAGGAACGACGCATCGGAGACATCTTCAAGCGTGAAACGCAGATGTTCAACGGCTACCAGGAGGAGGTCGCTGACCTCTATGACGACCTGGATCTGAAAGTAAACTTTTAGTGCGGCAGTTCGTTTAGCATGGCTTTATCGAGCGTGCTCAAATCCGCCTGGGCCCGGCCCGTCGCGCACCTGCTGTGCCTGTTGCCGTTGCTGTTGCTGATATGGGCCGCGGTGGAGGGTCAACTCGGGGCAAACCCGGTTGAGAAACTGACCCATGAAACCGGGGTATGGGCGCTGCGTCTGCTGCTGCTTACGCTCGCTCTCAGCCCGTTGCGGCAGTGGACCGGTGAGGCAGGCTGGATCCGATTTCGTCGCATGTTCGGGCTATATGCTTATTTTTACAGTTGCTGCCATTTTGCCATCTGGTTCATTGCCGACCACTCGTTCGATTTTTCCGACATGCTCGAGGATGTGATCAAGCGACCTTACATTACGCTGGGCTTCAGTGCTTTCGTGCTGCTGTTGCCACTGGCACTGACCTCGAATCAGTCCATGATTCGGCGCCTCGGGCGCAAATGGAAGGCCCTGCATAAACTGGTATACGCAATTCTGTTGCTGACCGTGCTGCATTTCCTGTGGCAGGTAAAGGCCGACTACCTTGAACCATCGATTTATGCGATTATCGCGGCTATATTGCTATTGCACCGGATTGGCCCGGTCAGGCGACTGACGTTCAAATCGTTTACCGCGGCGCTCTGAACAGCGCTCCGTAAAACTTAAGGAATTCATTAATGAAGCTACTAGTAACCGGTGCCGCCGGATTTATCGGTCATGCGCTCGCCGACAGGCTGTGCCGGCGTGGCGACGAGGTCATCGGCCTGGATAACCTTAACGATTATTACGACGTCAGCCTGAAACAGGCGCGTCTCGCCCAGTTGGAAAAGTTCGATAATTTCCAGTTCCGCAAGCTCGACCTCGCCGATTCAGATGCGCTACAGGCGCTTTTTTCGGCAGAGGGTTTTGAGCGCGTAGTTAATCTGGCGGCTCAGGCCGGAGTGCGATATTCGCTGGAAAATCCTGCTGCCTACGTGAGCAGCAACCTGGTCGGTTTTGCCAATCTGCTGGAATGCTGCCGGCAACACCATAGCGGACATCTGGTGTACGCATCATCGAGCTCGGTGTACGGCGCTAATCTTGAAATGCCACTGAGCACGGCGCACAACGTCGATCATCCGCTGTCACTCTATGCCGCAACCAAGAAATCCAACGAGTTGATGGCGCATAGTTACAGCCATCTCTATCAGCTACCCACCACCGGATTACGCTTCTTTACCGTTTACGGTCCCTGGGGCAGGCCCGATATGTCGCCCGTGCTGTTTGCCGATGCGATTCATCATGGCCGGCCGATTAAAGTGTTCAGCCATGGTCACCATCGACGCGATTTCACCTACATCGACGATATTGTAACGGGCGTATTACTGTGCCTGGACCGCCCACCGCAACCCGATCCGGGCTGGACCGGGTTCGACAGCAACCCGTCCCGCAGCAGTGCGCCCTGGCGAATTTACAATATCGGTCGTGGTGAACCGGTAGGCTTGTTGGACTACATTGATTTGATGGAAAAAGCACTGGGCCAGACCACCGAGCATGAAATGATGCCGGCCCAGGCGGGCGACGTAGCAGAAACCTTTGCCGACATCGATGACCTGGTGCGTGACACCGGTTATGCGCCATTGACGTCACTTGAACAGGGCCTGGGGCATTTCGCGAGCTGGTATCGGGAATTTTATGGTATGAAATAAGAGTCAAAAAACGGTACTATCCTGATTGGGGACAGAGAAACCCCGCAGATTAATTTATGAGGGGCTTCCTATCCTAGATGATGTTCAACAGCGACCTCTGCTGGAGGTAAACGGGCTGGCGGTGAATTTTTCACTGAATGGCAGCCCTGTGCCTGCGCTCAAAGGGGTTTCTTTTTCGGTGCACCGAGGTGAAACGCTTGCGCTGGTGGGTGAATCAGGTTCGGGTAAGTCAGTCACGGCCCAGGCCATCATGGGTATTCTGCCGAATAACGCCAGCATCAGCGCTGGCGAGATTTTATTCAATAATCCCCGTTCCGGCGAACTGGTGGATATAGCCGCACTCGATCCGGACAGTGAGCAAATGCAGTCCATTCGCGGCGGCAGTATTTCGATCATTTTCCAGGAACCGATGACGTCGCTGTCTCCGGTGCATACGATCGGTGATCAGATCAGCGAGGCATTGTTCCTGCACCGCGAAGCCAGCCGTACAGAAGGGCTCAAGCTAACCGAGACCATGTTGCGTCACGTTGGCTTTCCGGACCCTGAACACGCGATGGAGATGTATCCCTTCGAGCTGTCGGGCGGTTTGCGTCAACGCGCCATGATTGCCATGGCGATGATCTGCCAGCCTTCGCTGATGATTGCCGATGAGCCGACGACTGCTCTCGACGTCACCATCCAGGCGCGTATTCTGAAGCTGGTGAAGGAGTTGCAGGCCGAACTCGGTATGGCGCTGTTGCTGATAACGCACGACCTCGGTGTGGTGGCCAACATGGCCGATCGGGTGGTGGTGATGTATCACGGCGAGATCATGGAAGCCGGTTCGCTACATGATCTGTTCTCCAATCCACAGCATGATTATCTCAAGGCTTTGATGCATGCCGTACCGCGTTTCGACCTCGAGCCGGGGGAACGGCTGGTGCCGGTGCGCGAAATTCATTCCGAAATGGGGACTTTGATCAGAAAACCGAAATCGGGACAGATTGACGATCCGGGTGCTGCGCATCTCGAGCTGCGCAACCTCAGCAAGACTTATCGCTTAAACAGCGATGGCTGGGGTAAGTCGGTAAAGCGTGAACTGCGCGCGGTGGATGACGTTTCCCTGGATGTGATGCGTGGCGAGTGTTTCGGTCTGGTGGGGGAGAGTGGTTGTGGGAAAACCACGCTGAGCAAGATGATCATGCATGCCATCACCCCGGATCAGGGCGAGGTGATTTATCACGATGGCAATCGGCACATTGATGTGGGTGCTCTTGCCGGCGATGACCTGCTCGACTTCCGCCGCAAGATGCAGTTTATTTTTCAGGATCCTTACAGCGCGCTGAACCCGCGCATGACGGTGTTTGATATCCTGCGCGAACCGCTGGTGGTGCACAATCTCGGTGATCTCGATTTCCAACGCGAAATGTCCATCGAGCTAATGCGGCTGGTCGGGCTCGATCCCAGGTTCCTCAATCGTTATCCACACAGTTTTTCCGGTGGTCAGCGCCAACGTATTGGCATCGCCCGTGCCCTGGCCCTGCAGCCGGACCTGATCATCTGTGATGAACCGGTTTCCGCCCTGGACGTGTCGATACAGGCACAGGTGTTAAACCTGTTAAAGGATTTGCAACAGGAGCTTGGACTGACCTACGTTTTCATTTCACACAACCTTGCGGTTATACACTACATCGCCAACCGCATCGCGGTGATGTGCCAGGGTCGTATCGTCGAGCTGGCGTCGAGAGAAGCCCTGTTTGCAAACCCGGTACATCCTTACACCCAGGCGCTGCTGTCAGCCGTGCCGCATCCTGAATTGTCGCAACCGCTCAGCTTCGACGCGATCAACGAAAGCACGGCCTCCAATCCTGCATTGTGGGATTTCCCGTTCACCCAGGACGCAAATCAGGCAACCGATTTTTTGTGTCTTGAGGGCGATCATTACGTCAGGGTGGTGGCCGGGTGCAAGTCTTCGGATCTGGCCGCATGAAGACAGTTATTGGCCGCTTGCTGTTGCTTTTGGTGCTATTTGGTTCGACTGCGGTGCAGGCAATGGAGTGGCTTAAGGAGACTCCAAATCTGCTGGCAAGAGTGCAGGCCGGAGAGTTACCCCCGGTCGCGCAGCGAGTGCCGGCTGATGTGGAGGTGGTGCAGTTAACTGCTGGGCAGTCGCCGGGCGAGCAAGGTGGTCAGCTGCGCCTGCTGATGGGAAAGCAGAAAGACATACGCCAGATGGTGATTTATGGTTACGCGCGCCTGATCGGCTATACCCCGGAGCTTAAGCTCAAGGCGGATCTGCTGAAAAGTGTCGACGTTGTCGATGGGCGTGAGTTTACCCTGCATTTGCGCAAGGGACACAAGTGGTCTGATGGGCATCCATTTACCAGTGAGGA
>JAIBDO010000266.1 GCA_024686195.1 Gammaproteobacteria bacterium
ATCAAGGTGCCGACCCCGCTATCGGTTAACAGCTCCAGCAGCACCGAATGCTTGATACGCCCGTCGATGATCTGGCTGGTCGCAACGCCACCCTTAACCGCATTCAACGCACAGCGCACCTTCGGCAACATGCCTCCGTGAATCACGCCACTGGCGATCAACTGCTCGGTATCAGCCGCGCTTAAGCCGGTGAGCAGGTTGCCTTCAGGATCAAGTACACCCGGGGTATTGGTCAACAACAACAGCTTTTCGGCACCCAGCACTCGAGCCAGCTCACCCGCGACCAGATCCGCATTAATATTGTATGAAGCGCCATCTGCACCCACGCCAATCGGCGCGATCACAGGAATGAAATCGTCATTATCGAGCATGGTTACCACGCGCGGATCGATAGACTCGACCTCGCCGACCTGACCCAGATCATTGATTTCAGAGTCATCTCCCGACAGTCGCATCTTGCGCGCCGTAATGAGGCCACCATCCTTGCCGGTGAGCCCGACCGCACGGCCGCCGTGACGGTTGATCAGCGATACGATCTGCTTGTTAACCTGCCCGCCGAGCACCATTTCCACCACATCCATGGTTTCATTGTCGGTTACGCGCATGCCTTCGATAAACCGACTCTTCTTGCCTATCTGCTCAAGCAGTTTGCCGATTTGCGGTCCACCACCGTGTACGATGACAGGATTGACGCCAACCTGCTTCAATAAAACGATGTCCTGCGCGAAGCTGCTCTTCAGGGCCTCGTCCACCATCGCGTTGCCGCCGAATTTTATGACCACGGTCTTGCGATCAAGGGCCTGGATATAAGGTAATGCCTCGACCAGGATCTCGGCGACGCTACTCTTGTTTACGCTCATGCTTTACTGGGATTGCCGGAAAGCGCGTCAGTATAACGCTCGCCTATCAATTCGATAAGTTGTTTTGCAACCTCACGTTTATCCGCCAGGGCAATACTATGCTCACCCCCGTCCCAGAAGACCTCGAGTCGGTTGACATCGGCTTCGAAACCGCCGCTACCATCACCCACCAGGTTGGCCGCGATCATGTCGAGGTTTTTTCGTTTCAGCTTGTCGAGCGCGTATTTTTCCAGATCCCGTGTTTCGGCCGCGAAACCAACACAAAACGGGCGCTCGGCAAGCGCGCTGACAGCGGCCAGAATGTCCGTGTTCGGCACCAGATCGAGCGTCATCGTCTGCGTGGATTTCTTGATCTTGTGATCGGCCTGTTGGTCTACTCTATAATCCGAGACTGCCGCACAGGCGATAAAAACATCGCTACCGGGTACCTCTTGCATAACGGCATCGAGCATTTCCGCGGCCGATTCGACGCTGATCATTTTCACTCCCGCAGGCGGCGCAAGCGATACAGGTCCGCTGACCAGGGTGACTTCAGCCCCTTCATGCAACGCTGCCCGGGCGAGCGCATAACCCATCTTCCCGGAGCTGCGGTTGCTGATATAACGCACCGGATCGATAGCCTCGCGGGTCGGGCCGGCCGTTAGCAGAATGCCGATTCCGTGCAATTTGCCGGGTTTGAAACAGATCTCGAGATTGGTCAGCAGATGCGCCGGTTCAAGCATGCGCCCCGGCCCCACATCACCACAGGCTTGCTCGCCTGCATCAGGCCCCCAAACCAGTATTCCGCGCGAACTCAGTTGCTCGAGGTTAGCGGCGGTAGCCGCGTTGGCATACATCTGCTGGTTCATCGCCGGCGCTACCGCCACCAGTTGTCGGCTTGCAAGACACAGTGTCAACAACAGATTATCGGCGTAACCGGCGCTCATTTTGCCAAGGAAATCAGCCGAAGCCGGTGCCACCAGCATCAGATCGCACCAGCGCGCGAGTTCGATGTGATCCATCGCAGAATCGGCTTCCGCATCAAACAGATCAACGTATACCCGGTGTCCGCTCAAGGCCTGGTAGGTCAGCGGCTGTACGAATTCTCGCGCTGCCGGTGTCATCACCACGCGCACCTCGGCACCGGCCTTGATCAGCAGTCGGACCAGTTCCGCCGACTTGTAAGCGGCGATACCACCGGTGACGCCGAGCAGAATCTTTTTGTTGATGAGCGTTTGCATTTGGTCTATTTTAGCGCTTGAGGACAACAGGTAAAGGATTACCCATGGCAATTTCAGAATGGCCGAGTGCCGAACGACCCCGTGAAAAACTGATCCAACGCGGCGCAGCTGCGTTATCCGATGCCGAACTGCTGGCCATATTTTTACGCACCGGCCCACCCGGCTGTTCCGCGGTCGACCTGGGCAGACAATTATTGCAGGACTTCGGCTCGTTACGCGGCATTCTCGAGGCCGATATCAGGCGCTTCTGTGCCGGCAGAGGACTCGGCACGGCCCGCTTCGCACTATTCCAGGCAGCACTTGAAATGGCACGCCGGCATCTCGCCGAAGACCTCGTCCGCGAGGATTGCCTGACCAGCCCGCAACAAACCATGCAATATCTACGATCTCGACTGCGCGACTATGACCATGAAGTCTTCGCCTGCCTGATGCTGGACAATCGAAATCGCGTTATCACCTTTCGAGAAATGTTTCGTGGCACCATCGATGGTGCCAGCGTCTATCCACGCGAAGTGGTCAAACAGGCACTTGCCGACAATGCTGCGGCGGTCATTCTTGCGCACAATCACCCTTCCGGTGTCAGCGAACCCAGCCAGGCCGACATACGCATCACCGAACGGCTGCGCAAGGCATTGGAACTGGTCGACATCCGCGTGCTCGATCACGTCATCATCGGCGATGAGATCACCTGCCTTTCCGAACGCGGTTTGCTTTGAGTCTGCGCGGAGCCGGCAGGAAATCAGCAGCGGCAGAGTGATGCACCACAATTCGGTGATGCGCCTTGATTTGACCGATTTGGGACCTTTCGCACGACCAGGTCCGCCAGCTGAAAAAAAACAGGACTAACGATTCGACCCCTGACCTGAACGAGCGTGAGCGCGACGTGATGCACCTGATCGTTGAGGGCAGAACCAACAAATCCGTGGCCGCTGAACTCGGCATTTCGCAAAAAGCGGCAGGGCCCACCACTCCAGGGTCATCTACAAGAACGGCGCGAACTGATTCCCGGATCTCAGCCGCACCTACTCTGATATTAAAAGGAAAAGTGCAGACCCTGAGGTCAAAGAGAATCTCCTGATTACAATTTCCACATGACTGGAGTAAGCTTACTCGCGCGCTGTACTTAAAGGTTGCGCGCTGATAGTAAAATTAAAAACGAGGAGGAACGATGAAAACAATTACAAAACTGGTGATAGCCACACTATTTATTTCCAGCTACTGGTTTGCAGGCAACACCATTGCCGGAGAGTATTATG
>JAIBDO010000163.1 GCA_024686195.1 Gammaproteobacteria bacterium
ATAAAAACGCCCGGACAGAGGGTTGGTCACCCTCAGCTGTCGCACACGGCAAAGACTGCCTGCGGTTCGGCAATTCCTTTCATTTTGTGCAGCCCAAGATAGCTCGATGGTGTGTCGATAAGTTCCGAGAATTCTTTTGAAAACAGTATGTTGCACCCAAGAGTCTTGGTCAGCGACTCGAGGCGTGCGGTACGATTGACGGTCGGCCCCATGACGGTGAAATCGAGTCGGTTGGGTGCACCTACGTTACCATAGACCACTTCGCCGACGTTCAGGCCAACGCCGAATTTGATTTCCGGCTGGCCGTGACGACGACGCTGGTGATTAAGGCTGGCGAGCGTGCTTTGCGCGTCGATGGCGGAGTCAATGGCTGCGTTGCAGGCTGTTGCTCGGCACATGTCGTCATCGATCGGAAATACAATCAGCATTGCGTCGCCAATGAAGCGCAGGATCTCTCCACCCCGTGCCGTCACCGCTGCGGCGACAAACTCGAAGTATTCGTTGAGCATTTCCAGCACCTGCTGCGCCGGCAGATTTTCGGTGAAGTGGGTAAAGTCGCGCAGATCGCTGAACCAAAGCGCCGCGTTAATAACATCGGCATCGCCTCGTTGGACCATGCCGGACAGTACCTTTTCTCCAGTGCGCTTGCCGAGGTAGGTATTCATCAGCGATTTTGACAGATGACGCAGCGAATACACCTCGATAATGGGGGAGAGGTAATTACGTAAAATTCTAAAATTTTCGATATCGTTGTGGCTAAATCCCTGTGCACACTTGGTACTCAGGATCCACGCTGAACCCAGACCCCAGCTGAACAAGATCGGCAGTGCCAGGTAGTCTGTAAAACCATCATCGGCAAGCTCGGTGTAGGCAGCGTGGGCACCCTCGGGTAGCTGGTCGAGCCGCTGTCTTACGCGCTTTTCGGTATTGAATAATTGCTGCATCGGGCTGCCGATATAGCGATCGGTTTTAAGCGTGCCGTGTTGTGCACTGAAGGGCACGATGGAATCGGTAGACCTCATCCAGGTATTGGAGGTTGCGGCGATTTCCGGGTTCAGGGTTTGAATGGTGAGCAGCAGGCGATCAATAGGAGCGCCACAGGCGATCAGCTGATGTGCTAACTGGAAAACGAACTCGCTATTGTCTTCCATCATGCGACCCTCGCGAAACAACCAGTCGATGACGGGTTGCGGGGACCAAAGTAGCGTTTCTGGATTGGGTACGGACATGGTTTACTGTTCAGGCCTCTGTAAGGGCGGTTTTGCGCGCTCGGCGCTTTTCACTCGAGAGCAGGATAATACCCGAAATCACGATGATGGCGGCACCGGCGAGCATGGTCAGCGTCGGGGTTTCATCCCAGATCAGGTAGCCGTAAATAAGCGCTAACAGGATGCTGACATACTTGAATGGTCCGATAAACGAGAGCTCGCCGAGGCGGCTGCCGATGATGAGAAACAGGTAACCGCTGTAAAGAGCGATTCCAAGGGCGATAAACCACAGATACCACTGCAGGTCGGCCTCGCCCCAGCCCTGGTAAATGGAGTACAGACCGCCACCGATCATCACCACCCAGGCGTTGGTGAAGGCCACCTGGGTAGAGGGCAGGTCGTTCGGCACATAGCGTATCGCGATATCGCGCAGCGCCACGAAAAACGCGCAAGCGATCGGAAAAATAACGGCCCAGGATGCCCCGGCCGCAAACGGATTGGTGATCAGCAGCACGCCAGCAAAACCGATCAGAATGATCAACCAGCGGTCGAGCCCGACTTTTTCCTTGAGCACAATCGCAGCAAGCAGTGCGAGAAAGATCGGCGACGAGAAGCCGAGTGTCGATGCGACCGCGATCGGCAGTAACGATAGCCCGGTGAGGAAAAACAACGTCGCACACAGTTCGAACAGGGCTCTATACAGGCTCCAGCGATGCAGGCTGCGCCGCTGGAACACCGGTTGACCGCGTAGCCGCATCACACAGGCGAAAATCACACAGATCAGCGCGCCGCGCAAAAACATGATCTGGCCGACGTTAAAGACCTCGGTGATGTGTTTTATGATGGCGTCGTTGGTGGTGATCATCGACATCGCGATGACCACGAAAAGCGCTGCTTTGAGGTTGTTGAATTCCACCCGCGCAGGGTATCAGGGTTAGCTTTGTTCGAGTAAGAATTTCCGCAGTTCTGATAACACTTGATCGCTCGCTTCGATCATCAACGAGTGCTTTAGTCCGGGGAGAATAACCAGCTTCGAATCCGCCAGTTGCGCGTCGATAAATCGGTTCAGGCGCGGATTGCAGCCACCGTCCAGCTCGCCTGTTAATACCAGGCAGGGGCAGTTGACCTGGTGCAACCAGGGCGCCATTTCGGTTTTTGCATAGATCCAGAATACGCTGAGAAAGACGTCAGCAGGCGTATCCTTAACCTGTTGCAGACGTGCTTCGATGACCTCGGGATGAGCTGCCATGAAATCATCGGTGAACCAGCGCGCGACAAAAGTACCCAGTGTCTCGACGATTCCGTTTTGCTCCATGGCATCGCCGACCGCCTGCAGTTTGGCGCTGTCTTCGGCGCTACGACCTGCAGCCGTGCTCAGCAGGCTGACCGACAGTGTATGCTCAGGGTAAGCGAGCGCATATGCCGGTCCGATCATGCCACCCAGAGAGTGGCCGGCAATATGTATTTGTTGGTGACCAAGTTTCTGGCGCAGCGCCTCTAGGTCGTCGACCAGGTCGTCCAAACTGTAGGGTGTTGGCGCAACCGGACTGTCACCATGGCCCCGCAGATCGTAGCTAACACAGGTGTAGTGATCACTCAGGCCTTCGATCAATGCATCCCAGGTCGTCTTGCGTGAACCGATGCCATGCACCAGGTAAAGCGCCGGGCCCTGGCCTGCGATGCGATAACTGACGTCGACGGCAGCCATCAGCGATCTAGGAAGCCTTTGACCGGGCGTCTGTGAACTGTGGGGTATCGGCGAAATGGGGCATGACTTCCTCGGCGAAAAGCTGGATCGACTCCAGCACTTCGCTTTGCTCGACACCGAAATTGACGTTCATGATAAACCGATCCACACCAGCCTCCGCATAGGGCGCAAGCTTATCGACCATTTCGGAGGGTGTGCAGATAGTGAGATTTTCGGCGGTCTGGTCGACCGTCATGTTGCGCGGTAATGGTTTGATCATGCCATTTTCGACGATACCCGGGCCGGTGAAAACGTTGTCGAAGCGGCTGTAGTAATCGTGCGCAAGCTGGATCTTGCGCTGGCGGTCGGCGTTGCTGTTTGACAGGAAGGCAACCCGCGACAACGACAAGGTTTGGTGCGCGCCGGCCGCACCGCGCTCCTGCTTGCCGCGGTTAAATGCATCGACCTGGCCGAGCATGTGCTGGTGGTTGCCAGATAGCGGTGTGGTCTGAATGTGAAAGCCGCGCAGAGTACAGTGATAAATAGCCTCGGGCACCAGCACTGCCATCATTAGTGGGATGTCGCTGACTGGACGCGGCATGATGGTAAGTGGTTCGAACTGGTAATATTTACCGTCCGCACTGACTTCCTCTTCGCTGAGCAGTCTCTGCAGCAGGTTTAGTGATTCGTCGAATTTCTCGCGACTGGTTTCCAGTGGCACACCCATGCGATCCATTTCAAAGCCGAAGGCACCGCGGCCGACGCCGACCATGAGCCGTTGATCGGTGAAGATATCAGCACAGATGAGTTCACCCGCCAGAATGCGCATGTCGTGCAGGGGGAGTACTGATACCGCGGTGACGATCTTGATGTTTTCGGTCTGGCTGGCAATTTTTACTGCGAACTGCAACGGTGCCGGCATCATCAGGATATTTATCAGGTGATGTTCAGTGATACTGACTGACTCGTAACCACAACGATCAGCACACTGCGCTTGTTTCAACATGTCGGCATACACTCGATCGCCGCCGTAATGCTTGTCCGGGTAGTAAGCCGATAATTGAATGCTGAATTGCATAAACCGCCTCCCTGTAGTGTGCCACTTCTTTGATTGGCGACTATTTTCCGTTAAAGCGATTCAATTGACCATTGAAATGTTCGGCTATTTCGCGCTATTGCGGTTGAACACTTGTTGGGAACGGTGGACCTGCTGTAGAATCTCAGCCGTCGGTCGGAGCGTGGCGCAGCCTGGTAGCGCACCTGTCTCGGGGTCAGGGGGTCGTAAGTTCGAATCTTACCGTTCCGACCATCTAAACATAAATTCTAGGGCTCCTCGCGGAGTCCTTTTTTATGCGTTCAATTCCCAGGAGTGTCTGTCCCTCCGAACCCTCCACCGGACACTAAAAGCGTCTATCCCATCGGAAATCTCATCAATGAAGGAGAGGGAACGAGAGGCAAAATCGAAGTGTCTGTCCAACAAGATCGAAGTGTCTGTCCCACTGAACACCATTGAGTATTAGCGACGTTAATTAGAATCATACCGTCACGGCTATCGAATATTAAAGAAAGGTCTCCATTCGGAGCCTCTTTTAGGCAGAATCATAAAGTGTCTGTCCCTCTGGAACCCTAAAGTGTCTGTCCCTCTGGAAGCGGTTGCTGTAGTTTTCGAGCATCTAGCGATTCTACGGTCACGGTGACCGTAGCTGTTGATCATATTGAGGCCGAGTGAGTTGATCAGAACTTCGTGTTGCCTTCGTTAAAGGTAACCCTGACCTGGTGCTGAGCCTGAAATGCAGATATACCTTATTGCAGACCGCCGACACTTTTTTGATATTGTTGACTAATCTGGATCAGTCTTTGTCGATTTGAACTAGAATTTGGACCTGGATAAGGAACTACAAAGCAAAACTCATGGACCGTAGGCGATCAGCACACATATTACCGGAGATTTACGAGGCGACCATCGATCCGTCGCACTGGGACTATGTGATTACCATGATTGCCAAATTGACCAAATCAGATTCAGCGTGCCTGTATTACGTCAACAAGGATCTCTCCATTGCCAGCACTATCGCACAATACGGGGTGCCAGAGGACCGACAGATCAGCTTTGGCGAGCAACTGGATTCTCTCGACCAGATATTCAGCAATCAAAACAGTTCAGCCCCGGACGATTTCAACTTCACTCAGTTTAATCCAGACGACGATGGCATCATTTCAGTTCACACCGATATTTATCGAGACTGGATGAAGCCGAACGGAATCCACTACGCGGGTGGAGCTCAGGTCGTCAATACCAGTTCGCATAAGGCTGGGCTTGTGATCCTGCGCAGCAAGGACAAGGGTGAGTGGTCTGATGGTGATGTTCGGGTTATCAATGAACTACTACCACATTTTAATCGAGCCTTGAAAATTCACTCGGAGTTTACCTTTTTGCGGCTCAGGCAGGATGCGCTGTTGCAAGGACTCGACAGGCTGGTTATCGGCCTCATTCTATACGACCATAACGCCCAGCCCGTTTACATCAATCCCACCGCCAGGGCGATTATCGATAGTCATCCAGCCATGCAGCTACAGGATGACAACTTTACTCTGAATAATCCGGAAGACGAAAAAAATCTGCGTAAGACGATAATCGAGACCGCCGAAATCGACCCCGACGATTCCTGGAAACAAAGCGTAGCACTTGGTATCACTCATCCCGATCTGATGACGCCACTGCCATTGTTGGTCACACCCATGCACGCTCATTTGATTACTTCGGACCTGGACTACGAAGGTGCCAAGGTAGCAGTGTTTATCAGTGATCCTAATCAGCAGCAACCGATTTCGATAGACAGTCTGGTGAGTGTTTACAATCTCACACCTTCCGAGGCGCAGGTCGCGATCAGCCTTGCCAACGGGCACAGCATCGATCAAATCGCCAATCTTTCGAATCACAGTTCGCATACGATTCGAACCCAGTTAAAATCGGTTTTTCGCAAGACCGGGGTGTCGCGTCAAAGCGAGTTGATGAAACTTTTGCTGACCGGTCCATTTGCACAACGAAGGCGTTCGTCCGCGGAAACCAGGACCAACTAGCCGCAGCCGCACAGCGTCACAACCCTTTTCTAACCCGAGACCAATGTCCATTTCTCGGTATCGCCGCTTTTCTACCACTAGCCACCTGAGTTAGCGCCAGCCGATCGTGAATTGCACAGGTCTGTGAGTTAGTGAAGCATCTCGTACGAACCGTACGAAACAGATTGCACCCTGCGCCTATGGCCGCCTTTCAGGACGCTCCACAGAGGCTCGACTTATTAATAAACGGTGTGTAAGCCTGCGCGATCACCTCAGGCGTTCATCTCATATGATAATATTGCCGTTCTGTGCCCGATTTGGGTATTTCGAAACAACATCGTTACCGTCGCGAGTTCCGAAGCGGAACTCGTCAGAATTTTACCCCGAGGGTAAAGCTATGAAAAATTGCCTGATTTTGACGGGCCTGTTTTTTGTTTTCCTCATTGTTTCGCTGCAGCCTGTTTTTGTCAGCGCGGCGGATGCGCGCATTCCAGCGCCGGTTATGGCCAAAATTAAGGCTCGGGCAGCAAATGACTTTCCCGGTAACACTGCTGCGCAAAGAGATACCATCAAGACACAAAGCGCCGCTTACAACCGTGTGGAAAACTACAGCAACAAAGAGATTCCGGCCGCTGTATTGAATAAAATAAGGGTAACCACAAACCAATACTATCCATTCGATTATTCTGCCCAGCTTTTCTTTATGAACCAGCAGGTCAACGCTTTTTTGAAGCTTGGCGTCCTGTCTGAGCGCCTGTTTCCACCCAAAGTTGTAGACTGCGAAAACTTGAAGTGGAAGCTAGCAGTGTCGGGGACACCGGCCACTTACCGTGGCACCGTGGATCCGGGCTCCGTAGATGTGATCTATGTCGAAGTGCGAGGTAACCGCGGATTGATCGGACAGAATTACGGCTTTACCAATCCCGGGGGCAGCTGGGAGGTCATGGTCTGGGGTGACCACGATATTAGGCGCAAGCATAAGGAAAAATTTTACTGTGAAAAGTACTAGTACTCCTTCGATGAATCTGTCGGAGCGGGCTGCCGGTCGATGATTGGTAGCGCTCTCAGGCGTCGGAGTTTATACGATTTATCGGGGTCGAACTAAAAGAACTAAAAGTGTCTGTCC
>JAIBDO010000178.1 GCA_024686195.1 Gammaproteobacteria bacterium
GCGCGGCTGAAGCTACCCAGTCGGCAAGCTGCCTCGAAGGCAGCGAGTGTGTTCAACGGTGGTAAGCGCCGTCTGAAATCGGACATTCGACAAACTCCCCCGGGTCACTCGGGTGTTAAGAAATAGAGATTACCCGGGCAGTATAAACAATCCAGATATTCGTATACCAGATATCTAAAGCAAAATTATCGTTTCTCTGGTGGGCGGGAAAACCGTAGAGTGCGATATCTGGTCTTAACATCAAGCAGGTCGAACGAATAGCCATGTCTGCAAACAAAAAAGCCTGGAACTGGCTGCCGCCATTACCGATTCAAAGCGCGCCGATTTTTGTGTGGCCTCCGCGTCTGTTCGGAGCCATCCGATTTCTGTTTTCGAGTACCTTCCTCGGCTCGATCATGCTGCCGTATGTTTTGCTGGCCATGCTGACCTGGTACTGGCTGCAACCGGAGCTCGCGCGTTGTGCCGAGTTCGAGGCAGGCTGGATTCTGCAGTTGCTGGGTCGTAATGCGTTGCTGATCTTCATTGTGGCTGGAGGACTGCATCTATATCTCTATGTATTCCGGTTACAGGGCACTGATCGCCGTTTCGAATCGCGCGAGTTGCAACGCGACAATCCGCGCTTTTTTCTGCGCGATCAGGTCAAGGACAACATCTTCTGGACCATGATCAGCGGGGTTCCAGTGTGGACGGCGTACGAGGTGTTCTTTTTCTGGGCCATGGCCAACGACCATCTGCCTTACTACCTCGAATGGCGTAATCATCCCGTTTCGTTCGTGTTGATATTCTTCGCTATACCCTTTATTACCTCGCTGCACTTTCACCTGGTGCATCGCTTGCTGCACTGGAAACCGCTGTTTCGAATCGCCCACGAGGTACACCATCGTAATGTTATTCTCGGGCCCTGGTCCGGCTTTTCGATGCATCCGATCGAACACCTGATTTACATGAGCAGTGTGCTGATCCACGTCGTATTGCCGTCGCATCCGCTGCATATCATCTTTCACAACCAGTGGAACTCGATCGGTGCTGCTGCAACCCACAGTGGCTACGAAGCACTGACGTTTCAAGGCAAGCCTTTCCTCTACCTGACCTCCTTCCACCATCAGATACACCATCGGTTGTTGAACTGTAACTACGGCAACCAGTTAGTGCCGGCTGATGAATGGTTCGGTTGTAACAATGATGGCGCCAAAGAGGCGAACAAACTACGGACCCAATCCCATGTCAGTTAATTTTTCGACATCCGCATTAATCAGCGCAGGCAATCTTGCCGCAGACTGGGTCTGCGAGCGGTTAGCAGCCGACGGCAGTTTTCCGGGTGTCGAAAATGAAATCGATACCTATTACAAAATGCCGGTGTTGTTCGCGCTCTCGGGTCGCACCGGCGAAGGGGAAGCTGTGGCCAATTATCTGCGCCAACGCTTTTACAACGGCGGGGATTTTCACGCGGACACTGATGTTTCGGTGCTCAGTTTCAAGAACTATCGCAATGGTTGGGTAGCGCGAGGTCTGCAAATGCTGGGCAGTGCCCAGATGGCAACCGCGGCAGGCGACTACCTGGAAAGCGAGATGGTGCAGGCGTTCGGCGCGGTTGTAACCGAACCATGGGAACCCGGCGTCAAGGTCATGGATTGGGGTACAACCTGTTCAGCGGCCAAGGCATTCCTGTGCCTGGGTCGCAACGAAGCTGCGATTCGCTGTGGGGAATATCTGCTTGAAACACTGGCGAATCAACCGCAGGCGGAACGGTTTTTGTTGAAACGAGATCTGAACGGGGATTATCTGAAAGATGACAACCCAACCTTTGTTATCGAAATCGGTGGCACCGATCAAATATATTTTCCGCTCGGTTTCGGGATGCTCGTGTTTGCCGATCTGTATGCATTGACCGGGGACGACAAATGGCTCGCAGCGGCGGAAAAGCTTTATGACACCGTGATGAAATGTCACGACGAAATTTATTCAGTCATTACCAACCGCAAGGCAGCCTGGGGTGCGGCTCAGTTGTACTCGATAACCGGTGATGCCAAATACGCACAACTCAGCCTGGAGATCTGGCAATGGACGATGGATACGCAGACGCCAGAAGGTCTCTGGCTGCGACATCCTGAGTATTCGTCGCTCGAAGAGCAGCCATTGGAATATACCGTGGACGCGGCGGTTGAAAGCGGTTTGTACATGTTCGAACTCGCCCGTAGCCTGTCCAGTTATATGGTCAAAGATCGCTAGGTTCATGTGTTCGTCATATGACTACATCATCGTCGGCGCGGGTTCCGCCGGCTGTGTGCTGGCAAACCGTTTGAGCGAAAACCAGGACGTCAGCGTGCTATTGCTGGAAGCCGGCCCGGTCGACCGCAGTCTCTGGCTCAAGGTTCCTGCCGCGTTCATCTACGAATACACCCGCCCGCGACACAACTGGCTGTATCACACCGACCCCGAACCGCAACTGGATGGTCGCCGCGTCTACTGCCCGCGCGGCAAGGTGCTCGGCGGCTCGTCGAGTATCAACGGTATGGCGTACGTGCGCGGACAGGCGCAGGATTTCGACGCCTGGGCTGCGCAGGGCTTGCCAAGCTGGTCCTACGCGCATTGCCTGCCCTATTTCAAACGCATGGAAACCTATAGCGGTGGAGAAGACGCATTCCGTGGTGGCAACGGGCCGCTCAAGATCCATCGTCCGGCGCACGAAAATCCGCTGTACGATTATTTTTTCGAAGCGGTGCAGCAGGCCGGCTACCCGTTGTCGCAGGATACCAACGGTGGCCGGCAGGAAGGGTTCGGCCCGATGGACCAGAGTATTCATCATGGTCGCCGCAGCAGCACCTCGACCGCTTATCTCGACCCGATTCGAAAGCGCGCCAACCTTACTGTCATGACCGGCTGCCACGTCACGCGGATCCTGCTCGACGGCAATCGCACGCGGGGTGTCGAAGTTCTGCAGGCCGGGAAACTGCATCGGATCGAAGCCGGTGAAGAAGTCATTGTCGCCGCGGGCGCGACCAATTCGCCGCAGTTGCTGATGCTGTCCGGCATCGGTCCTGCCGACGAACTGCGTCGACATGGCATCGACGTTGTTGGCGACCTGCCAGGGGTCGGCGCCAACCTGCAGGATCACTGGGATTTTCAGCTGCAGCAGGAATGCACACGGCCGCTGAGCGTCAATCCCGAGATGTCATTGCTGAACCGAGCCAAAAACGGCCTGCGCTGGTTACTGAGCAAGGATGGCCCGGCGGCAACCAACCAGTCCGAAGTCGCGGGTTATGTCCGCAGTCGATCGTCGGATCGGCCGGACTTGCAAATCTGTTTCATGCCACTCGCGTTCAACTACGAAAAAATGCAGCCCGTCGCGCCGCACGGATTCCTGTTGTTTGCAATGCCGCTACGGCCGACGTCGGTCGGCCGCGTCAGCCTGAAATCCGCCGACCCGTTAGAGCCGCCGTCAATCCTGTGCAATTACCTCGAGACCGAAAAAGATCGCAGGGACATGATCGACCTGCTCGAAGTTTGTCGCAATATCGTCGCTCAGTCAGCTTTCGACCCGGTGCGCGGCGGCGAAATCGACCCGGGCCCGGAGGTGTGCAGCGAGGCCGATGTGCTTCGATTCGTCAAGAGCCACGGCAAACCGACCCACCACCTCTGCGGGACCTGCAAGATGGGTATCGATACCATGGCGGTCGTCGATGAGCAGTTGCGCGTGCACGGGATTGAGGGATTGCGGGTAATCGATGCATCGATCATGCCCACGATAACCAGCGGCAACACCAATGCGCCGTCAATCATGATTGGTGAAAAAGGCTCCGATTTGCTCGCCGGGCGCAAGCCATTGCCAGCACTGGATGTTTCCACATCCCAGTAAGTGGATCAAAAAATTCCGGGGACAGTTTACTTAATTCAGCTTTCCGGTAATTGATATAAGTAAACTGTCCCCGGAATTAGCCCGGAACTACAAATAATTTTCGAAATTCAGGAATGATTTATAGCTGTAAGAGGCAAGATTGATAGACTAACTCCAGTCGAGCCAGGTTAGCTTCTGACAAATCTGAAAAGCTGACCATAATCGTGTCCGTCTGCTGCGCGAAGGGCGGCAATGTATTCTGACCGGGTTCTACCAGGATCGGTAAGGCTTTCACTTCCCCATGTGAACGTCGCCTGTCCCATTGATCTCAACAACAAATCAGCAGCCATTCTCGCATGACGGCCGTTGCCGTTTGGGTAGGGGTGAATGAAGACAAGCCTGTGGTGGAATCGCGCTGCAATTTCATCCGGCTCATAGGTCGAATGCTCGATCCAGTAAGTGACATCATCTACAAGTTCTTTCAAAGCAATCTGGATCATGTAGGCCTCAACACCAATATTTTTACCGGTTTTTCTGTATTGTCCTGCCCATGTCCAAACCCGCCCAAACATGCGTTTGTGCAAGTCGTTTAAAATCTTGAGGTTAAGTACGGAGCGATTACGTTTGTAGCCCCAACTCTGTGCTTCAACAATATTAATCTGTTCAGCTTCATTGAGTTCTCCTCGCAAAGTGATATGGGAGGGAACGAGACCTTCTAGCTCTTCTGGTGTGAGTGGAGTTTGGCCATCATCCTGAGGAAGTAATGGGTCGCTCATTCTCTTTTCCAGAACTCTGGGCCACCTTGATCCAGTATTTCCCTGGCGAGCCTCTCTATGTGTTCACTGAATTCATTTTCATCCAACGCTTGATCTTCCAGGCTCATGCTATGCGATGCTGCGCGTATGCGTTCCCTGGCTATCTCCATTGCGCGAATCTCAACTGTTTTCTGCAACGGCTGTCTCGGGATTAGCGTGTAAACCAACTGGCAATCGAGAGCATGAGCTGCGCGTTCGAGAGAATTTAACGTAATGGAACCGGAAATTTCCGCTTTTTCTATCTCGTATACCCGGGGTTTGGTCACGCCGATGCGGGCAGCCAATTGTTCAGCCGACATTCCCAGGGATTCCCGGATTGCCTTTACCCAGCCTTTTGGTGGGCGCAGAACATCGCTCGAAGTTCTGATGGAGTTCAACTTAATGTCCAGATGTTTTCGTGCCAGTGCTCTGTCTTTTGAGCGCATAGTTTTCACTGCGTGATCAATATCGTTGGGGCAAAGGTAATATATTTCTATACTTAATGCAATTGTTAGGATGCATATATATTATTTTTGATTGACAATAAAGTCAGATAAACCTGACTTTATTTTCCTGCAATGTAGAATTAAAGGGACAGTATGCCTATTAATTTTGGCTTCTATTAAACAGGTATACTGTCCCCCGTATTTCTTGTTAGCTGCACTGGGTGAGAATTTACCGGGGCCGTGTAGGGCGGGTAGCATGCGTACATACCGTGATCGGATAATGTGGGGAATTTGTAGGAATCAGTTATGCATTGTTATGCATTGTTATGCTTAGTCGTGCAAAGTCTGCAACGGGTGCTCCGTTAAACCTTTGATTAATATAATAAAATATACGCTCCGCCATACTCATAATGATGGGGTCCCCATGTTCAGTAGGGCGTAGCCACCATTTTTGGACGTCGTGAGCGCACCGATTGCGGCGTTGGATCTTTCCTCGGACCGTTCGCGTAGCGAAGGCTACGCTCGCGGCCACTCGTCAAGATCCGCCTTGCACTCGACGCACTCACGGCGCCCAAAAACCTCCACATATCCGTCATTCCCGCGAAAGCGGGAATCTCCCGGCATCTAGCTCACACCGTCCAGAATAAATCAGGAAACCAGGGTCTTCAGTTGTTACTCGACACGATTGCGGCGTTGGATCTTTCCTCGGAGCGTTCGCGTAGCGAAGGCTACGCTCGCGGCCACTCGTCAAGATCCGCCTTGCACTCGACGCACTCACAACGCCCAAAAACCTCCACATATCCGTCATTCGCCCCAATTAAAGTGTTACCCATGTGACCGGTTTTAACTGTTACCCATGTGCCCGGCTCTACAATCTAGCTCACACCGTCCAGAATAAATCAGGAAACCAGGGTATTCAGTTGTTACGCGAGACGATTGCGGCGTTGAATCTTTTCTCGGATCGATCGCACACATGGATGGATAGATCGGTCTGGCGTGCCGGATTCGCCGGGAGCGCAATTCGGTCCGCGACGGCAAAAACTTTCTGGGATTCGGCAGAGTTCAAATATGGGCGTAGCCACGATCTCCCTCAGTCGATGTATTTCTACCTGGCTGTAGTGTGTTGTGATGTTGTCGATCTAATGCCCAGGCAGATTCTGGCGATCCTCATTACTCGATCCTGACGCCAGGCTTGTCTGGATTTTTCCTGCTAGTCGTCTTCGGCCAGCATCGCTAAATCGTTGGCAGCCTCACGCAACAATGGCAGGTAGCGTTCACTTTGATTGATGGAGATACGCGACGCCGGAGCCTGTATCGCGAGCGAACTATAAAATCGGCCTCGCTTGTCCTTGATAGGTACCGCGATGGCGACAACATCATCATAAAATTCCTGGTTGTCGATCGAGGACTGTTGCCGTTCGATATTATCGATTTCGGCGAGCAGCATGTCGGGA
>JAIBDO010000260.1 GCA_024686195.1 Gammaproteobacteria bacterium
CTTCTTATCCTGTTGTGCCTGTGGTTGATTCGACTGCTGATGATCAATCGTGGTGTACACCGTGGATGCGAGATGCTCGACGCCCAGTTCCAGCCGAGCACAATCCTGTAATGCGTTGTTGAGAAATCGGCTGCGTTCTTCGCCTGAAAGGTCGGCGAAGTCGCGCATGATTTCGAGTGCGCCTCGAATTGAGGTCAGCGGGGCGACGAATTCGTGTTCGAGCATTGTGTTCAATGCAAGAGTGAGGTTGGCGGTTGACGCCTCCTTGGGCATGTTTTACTCCTTTCCATGAATGCCTGATCGGGGGCACGTGTCCCGCGCATAGTCGGCGAAATGCTGCAATGCAGCGTAACTAAAGAGAAACTAGTCAAACTGAGGAAATTGGCAAGTGCCTTACCGATGAAATCTGGCATCTTGTCAATTACGTCCCTTCAATGGTGATAATCATGTAAACAATTTACCGATATCTAACCGGATACTGCGACAGCAGCGATCGGCCCCGGTTGCGGTGTCTCCCTGGATGGTGTCTAATCGAGGCAACCAAAAATAACAGGCTCTATATTCCCTCGTCATGATCAAGACCGTATTGCTGGCTGAAGACGAACCCAATATCGTTGAATCGCTTACTTTTTTGCTCGAGCGGGCGGGGTTCCAGATCAAGGTGGCCAATGATGGACGTCAGGCACTGAATACCGCTCTCGAACAACAGCCTGCTGTGTTGGTGCTGGATCTGATGCTACCCGAACTCGACGGCTATGAAGTTCTGCGTCGATTGCGGGCCGACCCCAGTGGCAAAAAATTACCGGTGCTGATGTTGACCGCCAAAGGGCAGCGCATCGACCGTGAAACGGCGCTTGAGTGTGGCGCTGATCTGTTCATGACCAAGCCTTTTGCAAATTCCGAAATTATCGCAGCGGTGGTGGAGCTGGCCTCCAGGCCTGTCGACTAGAAGCGGGACTAAGAAGCTTTAACGCAAGACTTCTCAAACAAACTTTTGTTTGACTGGAAGCCGTTCCTGTTTTCGCCTGCACAGCGTCTTCCTGCTCCTGTATAACGTATTCATCCTGAGGGAGCCCGCTGGAATCTCCCGAACCACGCAATTCGACCCGCAACGATGCATACCCGTGTCCGGCAAACCAGGGATGTATCAGTGCGTCTCTCGGTGCAGTGAAATCGCGATGCCTGAAGGGTGCGTACTCCACCGGGGCAGGCACCGGACTGGCTTCTGCAGTTTCAGGAATCCAGGCCCGTGCATGCAGCCAGCAACCGTCAGCGAGGGGTATTTTGATGCTCGGGCGAACTTCGACCGCGTACGGGAAATCGGTACGCACTTGCAAAAGGTCAACCGGCGCCGCGATCAGGTTGACCACTTTAATCCACCATGGTGGATTGCGGGTCTCGAACTCATGTCAGGGTCGAGGTCGGAAAGCGTTGGTGTCTAGCTGAACGCAGGAATCACTTCATTGCAGAACAATTCCAGAGAGCGTTTCTGTTCTTTATGTCCGAGTCCCAGGCTGGCGTAATAGATGAAATCGTCAACACCAAGCGCTTCATAGCGTTTGAGCTTGGCGATCACCGCCTCGGGAGAGCCGAACATCAGGTTCTCTTCCAGCATATCCGCGTTGTACTGTTCGCGATCGGTCAACTCCGCCAACGGGATTTGTTTCGGGAAACCGTTGTTCACGTCACCCAGGTTGCGGAACAGATTTTCGAACTGCCCCAGCACTGTTTGAATCGCGGTGATTGCGGCATCGCGTCCCGCCGTATTTTCATAAAGGGCGGTATGGCGCATCAAGGCGAAGGTAGGTCGGCTTGAATCAGGATGCTTTGCAATCGACTCATCGAGTTGCGAGCGGTATAGCTCGGCTTCGGCGAAGGGGCGCGTCAATGGCCATGACATGACGTGACAGTTATTTTGTACCGCGTAGTCGAAGGTGATCGGTGAGCGCGCAGCGACCCAGATCGGTGGGTGCGGTTGCTGCAGAGTTTTCGGTACCGACGTCGAGGTTGGAAATGTCCAGAATTCACCGTTATGTTCGTAATCACCTGCCCATAATCCCTTCAATGCCGGCAGCATTTCCTGCATATATTTATAGGCATCGGATTGTTTGAGTCCGGCATGCATACGATCGAATTCACGCTGGTAGGCCCCGGAGCCGAGGCCGAACTCGAGCCGTCCGCCACTGATCAGGTCGACCATGGCCGCTTCTCCGGCGAGGTTGATCGGATGCCAGTAGGCGGCAACCGCAACCGCGGTACCAAGACGGATATTGTCAGTATGACCGGCCCACCAGGTTAACAACTGAAATGGATTGGGAGCGATCGTCATTTCCAGCGCATGGTGTTCCGCCGCCCAGACGATTTCAAAGCCGCCCTGATCTGCCATCTGCACCATTTCCAGCGTATGCCGCGCGACATCGTTCATGTCGATGCTCGGATCCATGCGCTCCATGTTGATTGCTAACTGAAATTTCATACTCTTTTTGCCTCTCGATTTAAAACGCTGCCCCGAGGTTGCCGGGAACGGCTGCCTACATTAATTCAGGGTTTGATTCCCTGTCGTTGATATTCGTCATAAAAGCGATATTACCGCGCATCGAACTGACTTGTCAGTGCCTCGGCTAAAGTATTCATCCATATATTTTCGATTCGCCGTCGATCAGCCTCCGCGATGCTTGAACGAGTCGCGCCGAAAACGGTAAAGTGCCGCCGGGTCGATGGCGATATCAATCACCGCGGGCCGTTCGCAATCGAGCGCGGCCTGCACCGCCTCGCCCACTTCACCGATGCGTTCGACCTTGAATCCGGCTGCGCCGCAGAGCTCGGCCAGAATAACGCCGGCCTTGCCCGATGCGCGGGCGCAACCATCGGCCATATGAGTGCCGGTGCGTTCATCGTGCACACCGATGAAATTGATCTCGGTCGCATCGTAGAGTGCGTCTGATATTTCCATTGTGGCAGAGCCAATCAATCCGAAAACCTGTTCGACTTTCTCGGTCTGCAAAGACGCTACTGCGGCCTGACCGCCAGACAATTGCTTCATATACCGACTCTGATTGCAGGAACCATCTACTTGATCAAGACAGTATTGAGAAACTGTGTCAGTTCATCGATAAACAGAGCTTCGTTCTCGGTCAGACCCATATGTTTCAAGTGCGGCACAATGACCACCCTGGCGCCACTGATTTCACTGGCGATGGCCTGGCTCATGGCGGGGGTGCTACCGCTATCGTTTTCGCAGGTCATGACCAGTGTCGGGTGAGTTATAGGCGGTTCGGGTCGAATCAATTCGACCACGCCGAAGGCCAGCACCTGTCGGCACAGCGCGTAAATCTCCACTTCGTTAGCCAGCACCCAGCCCCGGACCTGCTCAATAAAGCCGGGATTCTCGCACCGAAATTCGGGTGTAAACCAGCGCTCTATGGTGGCATCCAGCGTAGCACCCGGACCACCAGCCGCTGAGTCCAGAGCGCGCTGTTCAACCAGCGATTGTGCTTCCTCGCCGCGCTCGTGGGGTGAATTCAGTATCGCCAGTGCACTGACCCGGTCAGGATGGTCGATTGCCATACGGCGATTGATCATCCCGCCAAGCGAGAAGCCGATAGCGGCGCAATGTTCGATTTCGAGTTCATCCATCAATTCGATCA
>JAIBDO010000203.1 GCA_024686195.1 Gammaproteobacteria bacterium
CCATGGCGGTGATCAAGCTGCCGACGCAGCGGCGGGGATTGTTCAAGCCCGCTGGAATTACCGTATTTACGCGCTATCCCACAGGCCTGTTCCACGCCTGGGGATGGCTGCGCTTCGATCTCCCCGTGTTGATTTATCCGCGTCCACTGGAAAATGTCAAACTGCAACAATCGCTGGTCGAACAATCCGATGGCCGGACATCGACCAGCACCATCGAAGGCGACGACTTCGCGGGCCTGCGCGAACATCGAATCGGTGAATCACTGCGTCATGTTTCCTGGAAAGCCTATGCCCAGGGAAAAGGCCTGCTGACCAAAACTTTCCAGGGACATGCCCGCCCCTCCCTGTGGATCGACTGGCAACTGCTCACGCATGGCTCCCAGGAAGACAAGCTCAGCTTTATGACCGCGTTGGTGCTAAGCGCGGAGAAACAGGGGCAGAAATACGGATTGCGACTGCCCGGAAAAGTAATTGAACAGAGCTACGGCAGCGCCCACCGCAATGACTGCCTGCAGACACTGGCCGTCTTCAAACAGTCCGATCCAGAGCGGGAACTACCTCTTGCCAGCGATTGATCAAAATCTGCCAATGCGCTCCATTGCGCTGGAAATTGCGAATCGCAGCAGTGTGTTTGCGGTGTGCTTCTGTTTCCTGTTTGCGATCGCACCCCACTTTCCGCACCTGCCCCTTTGGGTCAGCGCTATGGTTGTTCTATCGCTCAGCTGGCGCTGCCTGCAAAATCTTGGCAGGTTCGGGGAAGTGCCTAAATGGATACTGATCCCGATGGTAATCGCCGGTGGCGTCGGGGTGTTCGCCGAGTACTGGACGGTGGTCGGGCGCGATGCCGGCCTCGCGTTACTGGCGGTAATGTCGTCATTTAAATTCCTCGAAAGCCGACGTCAGCGCGACTTATTAATCCTGGTGTTTCTGTGCTATTTCCTGATTGCCACACATTTCCTTTTCTCGCAAAGTATTACAACCGCCGCGATGATGCTGGTCACGCTGATCGTCATCACCGCCACCCTGGTGACCATCAACAAGCGTGAGCAGCAGGTCTCGCTCCGGGAACTGTTGCAAACCAGCTCACGCCTGGTGATGCTGTCGATACCTCTAATGCTGATACTGTTCGTGCTGGTGCCGCGCGTGCCCGGTCCATTGTGGGGGCTCACCAACGAACAGCGCGGAGGTATAACCGGCCTCAGCGACAGCATGTCACCCGGCAAGATTAGCAACCTGATCCGCAGCAACGAGGTTGCCTTCAGAGTGGATTTCGAAGGAAATGTTCCACCCCAGAACCAGCTTTACTGGCGCGGCCCGGTGATGGCCCAATACAACGGTTACCGCTGGAAGCAGCTGCCACGACAACCGATGCGAAGGCTTAGTCTTAACGTTTCAGAAGAGGCGATCAAGTATACGGTGACGCTGGAACCCAACGGCGAACAATGGTTGCTGGCGCTGGATATCCCGACCTTGTTAATCACAGACAGTCTGATGACCAGAGATTTTCAACTCATCAGCAAGAAAAAAATCAATGACTTGCGGCGTTATTCGATGGAATCTCGGCTGGCCTACGAAATCGGCCTGGATGAAGCGCAAGATTATCTGCAAAAAACGACTGCTTATCCCGAACAGTCCAACCCACAAACCATTGCCTTTGGTAAATCGCTGGCAGCGCGCTTTAACAGCAGCGACGAGATCTTGAACGAAGTGCTCGGTATGTTTCGCAACGAAGCGTTTATCTACACGCTTAAGCCGCCACTGCTGGGCGATAACTCGGTTGACGAGTTTCTTTTCGAAACCCGCCGCGGCTTCTGTGAACACTTCGCCGGCAGCTTTGCGCTGCTGATGCGGGCCGCGGGTATTCCAGCACGCATTGTCACCGGCTACCAGGGAGGCGAGTTCAACCAGGTCGGCAACTACCTGATCGTACGTCAATCAGATGCCCACGCATGGACCGAAGTGTGGATGGCGGACAGGGGCTGGGTACGCGTCGACCCGACCGCTGCGGTATCCCCCAACCGAATCGAGAGTGGGCTTGACGAGGCCCTGGCAGACGAGACATCAAACTTCCGCATCCAGAAACGCAACCCGATTTTCGGTAACCTGCTGTACCGCTGGGACGACCTGCAACACAACTGGAATGACTGGGTACTGAACTATGACGAGGACAAGCAGCGTAGTTTCCTCAACAAACTTGATCTCGGCATCAAGAACTGGTCGGACATGGTCATAGCGCTGGTGATAATGTTGGTCGCCGTTACTGGAGGCTTCTGGCTGATCGCCTGGTATCGCGAACTTCCACCGCGGCCGCCTGGCTATGAAATTCTGTTCAGACGACTGCTGCGTAAACTGGCACGGCTTGGTATTAAGAAGAAACCATCTGAAGACTCACGCGCTTTCCTGCAGCGTATCTCCTCGCAGCCAATCCCGTCGCAACAACTGGCGCAACCTGATCAGTTGGCGCGCATAATCGATCTGTACAACCACATCAAATACGGTCGTCATGGCGATTCAACGTTGTTGCTGAAGCAGATGCGCAGCATGATCAAGTCACTACAGACCTGAATGGCACTTACTTAGGCAATCAACCCCGTGACATTCGTTCTGGTCGGGAGAAGGAGGATGATTGGGGGACTATTTGCGAAGTAAACCGCAGGCGGCGAAGCCGCCGAGGCATTCGCGAATAGTCCCCCAATCATCCGAACGTAGTCGGACTCTGGATGCATCAGTGCTTTGGCTTAAGTAAGTGCCATTTAGTACAGGTCTGAAATTTTCACGATAAATCGTTTTTCGAACGGTGGCTTTCTCGAAACGGCCCGGCTGTGGGCCTGGGCGCAGCCCTGATAACACGCTTCCCGGTCAATATGGCATCTGATTACATCAAAGCGCTTCGAGCTCGGAGGTTTTGAAGTACTGCGTCTTAATCTCGGCGATCTCATCGCGCATCCGTGCCGCATCTTCAAACTCGAGGTTGCGCGCGTGTCCATACATGGTGTTTTCGAGTTTCTTCAAACGTGCGTTTAACTGCTTTGCAGTCAGCTTCTCAAAGCCTGGATGCGCAGCGGAAACGCGCTCAAAACGATCGCGCCCGCGACCGGTGCGAGCGGAATCACCGAGATCCATCACATCGGTAATCCGCTTCTGGATGCCCTTTGGCGTAATGCCGTGTTCCTGATTGAAAAGCAGTTGTTTGTCACGGCGCCGGTCGGTTTCGTCGATGGCGCGTTGCATCGACCCGGTGATGCGGTCGGCATACAGAATCGCGCGGCCGTTGATGTTGCGTGCAGCACGACCGATAGTCTGGATCAGCGCTCGATCCGAGCGCAGAAAACCCTCCTTGTCGGCATCGAGGATCGCCACCAGAGATACCTCGGGCATATCAAGTCCTTCGCGCAGCAGATTAATACCGACCAGGACGTCGAACTCACCGAGGCGCAGGTCGCGAATGATTTCCATACGCTCGACCGTGTCGATATCGGAATGCAGATAGCGCACGCGCACCCCGTGTTCACTGAGATAATCAGTCAGGTCTTCCGCCATGCGCTTGGTCAGGGTGGTGATGAGCACGCGTTCCTGCAGTTCAACACGTTTGTGAATTTCCGAGAGCACGTCATCGACCTGCGAGGTGGCCGGACGTATCTCGACGGGTGGGTCGACCAGGCCGGTTGGGCGCACGACCTGCTCGACGATGGCGCCACTGAATTTCTTCTCGTAATCACCCGGCGTCGCTGATACAAAAATAGTCTGCGGCGACACGCTCTCGAATTCGTCGAAACGCAGGGGTCGATTGTCGAGCGCCGACGCCAGCCGGAAACCATATTCGACCAGGGTTTCCTTGCGCGAGCGATCGCCTTTATACATGCCACCGATCTGCGGAACCGACACATGACTTTCATCGATGAACAACAGGCAATCATCGGGCAGATACTCAAACAGGGTCGGTGGCGGCTCCCCCGGCTGGCGCCCGGAGAGAAAGCGTGAGTAATTCTCGATGCCGCTGCAATAGCCGAGTTCGCGCATCATCTCGATGTCGTAGTTGACTCGCTGTTCGAGTCGCTGCGCCTCGACCAGCTTGTTATTGCGCTTAAGCTCCTCGAGTCGCAGCTGCAATTCCTCCTTGATGTCGGGAATCACGCCAAGAATGACCTCGCGCGGCGTCGCGTAATGCGTCTTCGGGTAGATCGTCATGCGCTTGACGCTGCGACTGACCTCCCCGGTCAACGGATCGAAATAGCTCAACCTCTCTACTTCGGCATCGAACAGTTCGATGCGCACCGCCTCACGCTCTGAATCCGCGGGATGCACGTCGATGACTTCACCGCGCACGCGATAGGTGCCACGCTTGAGCTCCAGATCGTTACGCTTGTACTGCAGTTCGGCAAGCCGACGCAATATGCTGCGCTGGTCAATTTCATCGCCAACCACGAGGTGCAACAACATTTTGAGGTATGAATCGGGATCACCAAGACCGTAAATCGCCGATACCGAGGCGACAATGATGGTGTCACGGCGTTCCATCAATGATTTGGTCGCCGACAGCCGCATCTGTTCGATGTGTTCGTTGATGGACGCATCTTTTTCGATGAAGGTATCCGAGGCCGCCACGTAAGCTTCCGGCTGGTAATAGTCGTAGTAGGAGACGAAGTATTCGACCGAATTATGCGGGAAGAAATCTCGCATCTCCCCGTAGAGCTGTGCGGCCAGCGTTTTGTTGTGCGCCATGATTATCGCCGGGCGCTCGAGCCGCTGGATCACGTTCGCCGCGGTAAATGTCTTACCCGAACCGGTTACCCCAAGCAGGGTTTGATGCATCAAACCGTCCTCGATGCCCTGTATCAGTGCATCGATTGCCTCGGGTTGATCACCGGCGGGTTCGAATTCGGTTTCGAGCTGGAATTTCCTGGCCATTCAATTAATTCGTTGGTGGTAAACAGACTGTGCTTTACAGCTTGGCGCGGCTTCGTATACTCCGACTGTTTTCTCGATTTATTTACCTTACGAGTCAGCCGTGTTTAACGATTTGTCCAAGCGCGTACGCGCGATAAAACCATCCCCCACTTTAGCAGTTTCGAATTTAGCTCGCCAGCTTCGTGCCCAGGGGGGCGATGATCTCCATTATGACGTCGATGTCGCCAACCTGCTGCTCGAGGAAGTCGGTGTGGCGCTGGTGCCGGGGTCGGCCTTCGGCGCCGAGGGCTACATGCGCATCTCTTTTGCCACCAGCATGGAAAATCTGCAAAAGGCGGTCGCGCGCATTCGTCAGGTGTTTGAAGGCTAAGCAGGGATCAGCCTGGCTGAATCAGGTTATACTAACCGGGTCCAACTTATCTAATCAGGTCAACCGGAACACAGCAAAAAATGACAGCAAGCGCAGAAAACCTGACGACCAATACATCGTCGTTGTACCACTACGACGAGTTGCGCATCATTCATCTCGAGTTGACGCATCGCTGCAACGCGGCCTGCCCCATGTGCGCACGCAATGTTAACGGTGGTGCCGTCAACCCCGACATGCCGCTCAGCGAGCTGTCACTGGCCGATGTTAAAGCCATCCTGCTACCCGAACTTATCGGCCGCCTTAAACGCATCTACGCCTGTGGCAACTATGGTGACCCCATGGTCGCGCGCGATTGCCTCGACGTGTTCCGCTATCTGCGCGAACATGGCACGAATCTCAATCTGGATCTACACACCAATGGCTCGGCACGCCGACCCGAATGGTGGCGTGAGCTTGCCGGAATCATGAAACAGGGGCCTCATTACCTGCGTTTCGGTATCGACGGGCTGGAGGACACCAATCATCTCTATCGCCGCGGTACCGACTGGAAAACGGTGATGCGCAGTGCCGAAGCCTTTATCGAAGCCGGTGGACGCGCAGAATGGGATTTCCTTGTCTTCCGCCACAATGAGCACCAGGTTGAAGAGGCAC
>JAIBDO010000211.1 GCA_024686195.1 Gammaproteobacteria bacterium
CAGAGCCTGATTCTTCTGCTGTGGCTCGGCATAGGCAAGCTCACCAGCTGCCTTGCGCGCAGCATGCCCGAGCGCGGACATGTAGCGCGCCAAATCCGCAGCCTGCTCGTCGTTTAACGCTGCACTCATCTCACTTTCCGCTAACACTACTTCCTCGAATACTACTTTCGCTGGCAAAATCTGCGCTGACACCACTGAACTCGACCACCAGTGACTTGATTTCGAACCATTCCTGGTGCGGAAATTCGCTGTCCTGTTGCCCCTTGCCAAGGCGGTCTAATGTAGCACAGCTTTGCAGCAAACGCTCAATCTGCACGCTCGCCAGACGCTCTAAAGCCTGGCGATAAAGTGGTTGTTTGTTGCGCCATATTCGCAGTTCCTGCCAGGTTCGATCGCTTAGCGATCCACCCGTTTGCGCGAGCTTGAGTCGATCCAGCTGCTCCAGCGAATTTTGCAGAGCCCAGCGCAATTGAGTGCTGGCATAACCCTCGGCCTGCAAACTTTTCAATATGCGCAAGGCCCGCCGGGGCTTACCGGCAAGGCAGGCATCGACCAGTAGAAAATGGCTATAACGCGCCGACTGAGCAACCGAGTCCTGTATGGTTTCGAAATCGATGCTGTCGTGACCTGCGAAACGAATCGCCAGCTTTTCCAGTTCCTGGTCTGCCGAGAGCAGGTTGCCCTCGGTGCAAACCGCCAGAAACTGGGCGGCCTGATTATCGATGCTGAAGCCCTTGAGCTGTGCTCGCTGGCGCAGCCAGTCGGCCAGTTGATTGTCATACACCGGCTTGATTTCGACTATTTCTCCGCAGGCCTGGATCGCCTTGCACCAACTCGAGTTACGGCTTTGTCGATCGATTGGCGGGGTCACGAAGATATAAACATTACCCTCCGCCGGTGTTTCGCAGAGCGCCTGAATCGCCTTGCTGCCGACCTGACCGGGTTTACCATTCGGCAAGGTCACGATGCGACACTTGGAGTTCGAAAACAGTGACAACATGTCACCTTCCTGCAGCAACGATTGCCAGTCGAATCCGGTATCACTCTGAAGATTGATAATGTCCTCAAAGCCGGCATCGCGCAGTGCCTTTCTGGCGTCATCCAGCCAGTCGCGGGTCAACAATGGTTCACCGCTGGCCAGTAGATAAACCGGCTTTAACTGTTGTGTAATCTGGGACCCCTGCATGGGCGGCAATGCTACCACAGTCACAACTACTAGCCTGTATTTCTCACCACCCTTTTACTGCGGCGACGCAATGGCGCACCCTGCCTGACTTTCACTCGGTCAGAGCGCTCAACATAGTGTAACTATGCCTGCGCACTCTTCGGTCGTGAAAGTCAGGCAGAGCACGCCCTATCGCCGCCTCGCTACGAACAGTGGTGAGAAATGCAGGCTAGCGATTGAAATGGTTGAGGGAATCTCTGATCAATTCATGGATCCGAAGCTCCCTCGCAGAATCCTGTGACTCGACTCTAAATACGATGTAACCGAACGGAAGTGGTGCCCATGGAAAAGGCCCTCGAACCAAAACGGTACGAGGGCCCATAGACTACCTGCTTGTTTATCCAGCGCATCCTGCAAGGCATCCTGCCTTCGATGCCCCGGATTGGGTCCAGGTAACATCTCCCTGGTGTGGATCCTTCCACACACGCTGGTTATTGTATGCCGCGAGGCAACTAACCCCAATCAGATAAGGCAGATTTACCTGTAGGCTCCGGCATTTTTTAAAGTAGGTATAGACCTACACCGCTCAGAGATCCCGCAACCCGTCCGATGGCTGAATTCGCGCCGCACGCAGCCCACCCAGGATTGCCGCCGAGATTGCAATCACAATAGTTACCGCCAACGCCCACATGAAATGCTCGGCTAACAAAAAACATAAAGTGCGATCCAGATTGAGCCGCGGCGCCAGAAAGGTATTGATCAAAAACTCAAACGCGAGGTAAACCAACACCGCAAGCAACCAGCCCAATACCGCGGTATAGCAGGACTGCAATACCGGAAACATAACAATGCGCCCACTCTTGAAGCCAACCAGCCGCAACACGCTCAGATCTTTGCGTTTGCGATCCACGTTGGCCCACAGGCTTGCACCCAGTGAAAATGCGAAACCAATCGCGCCGACGAACGCAATGATCCAGTAGATAACCGACAGGTTTTCATCGATCGACTGCACCGTCGAGATTTCCGCAACATTCGCCTTCACCCGGTTGCCATCCCGCTCGAGCTCGGTGACGAGACCAGCGACGTCATAAATCGATCGCGCATAGAGTCGAAACGACGGATACACCCGTTCACCAGAGTTACCGGCGTTGCCCTGCCATCCCAGTGACTCTACCGCCCGCCCATCTTTGAACTGTTCACTGGCGAGCAACAGTTCGAGCTGGACAAAAGCCACGCTGCGCGAGATGACACCGGGTCCAGTGACGCCGATGACTTCCAATGGCAAATGAACCCGCTCGCGTTTGCCCTGGAACTGTCGTGCCAGGCTGGCATCGATCTCATCTCCGGGTTTGACCTTCAGCTTGTTGGCAGCGCTGTAACTCAGAATAACCTCGAAGTTATTTTTCGGCAGCCGATCGGAACCGCCAAGCAGTGGATCTCCGGGCGCCGTGGCCAGCAGTTCGGTCGACAGAATGCGCTTGGCGCTCTTGCTTTTGAGCTGGATGGTTGCCGCCAGCGCGCGGGTTCGTGGGATGATGAAGGTCACATCATCGCGGTTGCGCAGCTTATCGATCCAGGCGTCATCGTAGCGACCGCTACCGATAGGCTTGATCTCTCTGTTAGACGGATTTTCAACCAGTTCAACAATCATCGTAGTGACGATACCGAACTTCAGGCCAAACAGGATCATCATCGGCGCCAGCACCGATGACAGCGCCAGTATGAAGCACCCGGACATGCGCCACTCGTGACTGTAATCACGAAAACTGAGACGCAGGATATTGTTGAACTGAGACATTCTTATTGGGGCATGCTTATCGAGACATCAATCGCTGAAAGTAGATTGATAAACCTTGCCACCCTCAACTGTCGCGGCCTCCTGCTTCAAGGTGCGCAACTCCATCTTGTAGACGTGAGCCCAGTCGTGGCTCGCGGTAATCAGGGTAATTTTCAGGCCACGGATTACTTCCATCACGACCGCCATTATCTTGTGCGCCGTGATCGGATCGAGCGCCGCGGTTGGTTCGTCAGCGATCAGAATCGATGGCCGATGCGACAGTGCGCGAGCAAATGCTGCACGTTGACGCTCTCCGGCCGACAGCAGACCCGGCAACTTGTCGAGCTGGCGACTGATGCCAAGCACTTTGGAGATCGAATTTATCGAATCATCCTCGGGCAGGTTTAGCAGTCGGCGCGGCAGCTCGATGTTCTCACGCACTGTCAGGTAAGGTAACAGCCCACCGGACTGCAATACATAGCCGATGTGCTGCTTGCGGATCTGCGACAACTGACTCTGGCGATCTCGTTCCCACAGGCGCGCAACATCATAACTATCGCCCTCGACAGGATGCAGGTTCATTTCATCTGAATGATCGGGGCAAAGTATCAGCGCCAGCATATCCAGCAGGGTACTTTTACCGCAACCGCTGTGACCGATCAGTGCAATGTTTTCCTCGGCGCGAATCTGAATCTTCGGAACCAGCAGGCGAAAGCCAACGCCATCGATGAGGCGCTCCTTACGGACGTTTTTCAGCGAGTAAACGACCGTCACGATCGTCAGGGCAACAGTTCGAGGGCAACCGGGAAAACCGAATTGCCATTCACCGAGCCACCACCGGGGGTCACCCACAGGTCAGTATGATCATGCAGGGCCTGGTAATAATTGATCTTGCTTTCGAGTCGATGCATGAATTCAATCTGCACCTTGGCAGACCATTCTTCCCAGGTTTCGAGGGTCAGACCCATGACCTCTCCGGTATAGGGCAGATCCTCGATGTACTCGCGCATATACCCCATGTCGGCAAGGTTGCCACCGCCTTCAGAGGTACTACCACCTACCGACGAGGGATCACGGCTCACCGTCGCCGCCAGGCTTTTCAGGTCATCGATAAAATTCTGCGGGCTGAGGACGCCTTCTTCGGCAAGTTCCAGCACCTGTTGCATGACATACTTGAGATCACTGAGCTGATCGCGGGTCAACAGCACTCGCACCTCGACCGAGGAACGCTCGGGATTGATAAAGTCGCGATCTACCATCCAGGCTTCGAAAACAGCCGGTGGGGGTTCTCCCGATTCTTTTTGCAGGTATCGCATACGCAAGGCATTGCCCAACTTGGCAACCCGCTCCTGCAACTGTTCCAGTTGCGTCTCACCTTCCACCTGTTGCGTCTCGCCGATGACCTGTGGCTTTATCAGGGGTATCGGCGGCAGGCCGTTGGTCGTGGCCAGCACCTGCTGGGTAATCTGCCCGGCCAGGGTTTCCAGCACATCACCGAACTCGTCTACCTGCCCGAGGCTGACGCCGTAGTAAAAGTCACCAATACCGGGGAAAAAGGACAATTGTTTATAGAGTGATTCGGCCGACTCGTGATCTGCAGAGGACTCCGGCGTGCGCAGGTGTAATACCCAGATCGAAACACCCTTGTCGAACGCCAGTTGGCGCAGGGCCTGGGCACTGAGTCGAGTTGACCCAAGTGAATCATGGCTGTCGCGCGGGCCGGCGTCAGTAATCAACACCACGTAGCGCGCGTCGAAACTGGTCCAGTCGGTTTCCTCAATCGCTGACTTGATACCCGCATAGGCATCTTCACGAAAGTCCCTGCTCGACACCTGTGCCGGTTCCAGTGAATTGACGCGATCAAAGAATTCCTTGACGTCGGTGCCCTGTTGCAGACTGGCGTAGCGGCGCGTCAGATATTCGAGCTCCGGCACCTCGTCCGTGTTATCGCGATAGGCGGTAAGTCCGAAACCGACCTGGTTGGTCAGTCCCTGCTTTTCGATGGCCGAGTAAACCCTGGCCACCGCTTCGCGGGTGCGGTCGATATACGGCCCCATCGACTGGGTCGAATCGATAACAAAATGAATGCCACTGCGATAGCTGCGTTTACTCGACTCACCAACGACAGTTGTGCCAGTCGCCGTACTGGATACGTCAGAATCACCAAGAGGGACACTGGCTATCTGCAGTAATCGTGCCTGCTCATTGCCGAGAAACACATCTTCGTGTTGCTTTATCGGTACCAGATAAAAATCTTCCCGAATATCGAGATGCGCCTCTGGCTGAATCGCTATGACCGGCGAGTCAGCCGGAATCTCGTTATTGACGATGGCGTCATAGAGGGACTGGTAACCTTTTTTATCGTAATCATCGACCAGGGTTTGCAATTTATCTTTTTCAGAAAACATCAGGACGCGCTGAATATCCTGTGGATCCTTAAACGAAACCGTCAACGCCTGGTTCCAGACAATAGCCTTATCTCGGGGCACCCAACCCGCGGTATCACCAAAACTGTCATAACCCACTTTGAGCCAGTCATCACTCTTCTCATAAACGTAAAGCACACTGAAGGGGACGATTTCGCTGGAAGCTTCTGAGGCCACCGGAATTTCATAAAGACGCGCTTCAGGAATACTGAGCACACGCTGGTAGAGGGTTTTCTTACCCTCCATCAACAGCGGTTTGTCAGCGGCCTGCAGGTTGCCCGTTAACGGCAGTAGCAAGCA
>JAIBDO010000216.1 GCA_024686195.1 Gammaproteobacteria bacterium
CTCTTGCTGGTATTTATAGTATGGCGCCCATTGATCCAATGCTGCGTGTATCGTGATGCCAGCATCGTCATTTGCCCTGGCACCGTTGACACGGAAATCCACAGATGTGTTACCGATATTTTGATGACAATTATCGCCTGGCCACGAGTAGCCTGTATTTGTTGAACCGATATCGAGGCGAATACAGTTGAAAACCCGGTTACCCACCAATGTGCCGAGAAACAAGGGGATCACTCTATCAAGATCCATATCATCACTGCCTTGCGCGATAGACATTAGCTGAGACATGAATGCGGATGAAGCGACTGCCTGCTCTGCTTTCAGGTCACTGATGCGCAAAGCAGAAAAAGCCAGAATGAATACTGTGATCGATGCAATGAAAAACAGACTTGAATAGCCGATGAACCTCCATCGCATTCGCTTCTGGGAAGCCGGCGTCAGCATATCATTTGAAGTATGAATCACTAGCTTATGGACTAGTTGATTCGGTCAAACAGTTGTTTCAAATAATCCCGTTTTCCGGGAATTTCCTGTTCAACTCTAAACTCATTGCCCGCCAAACTTACAATGAAGTCAAGTTGAACAGCATTACCGTTGCTATCCAGATAATCGGCGCACATCAGATATTTCGATCCATTGACAAAAATCACGGGGTGCAGATTTTTCAAGACCAGCGGTTCAATCTCCCCTGATTCAACATTAAAGTGTTCGTACACATTATCCAGGGTCCTGGCTTCAATGTAATTTTTTAGTCCCATCTGCAGATCAATCCGAGTCTTCATCTCAATTGCATCCGCTTGCACCGGACTGGTTGTGATCAGGCATAAGGCTATTAGCATCGTCGCGCAGGCGTGATGTGAAAACCTGGCTAAAGATGAAAGAGCCAGCCCAGTTGGGGATATACATTTCGCATTGTTAATAAAATTCATTTGCACCTCCTGCTTGAATAAAAGTTCCTTACAAGAACGAGCAAATTACGTGCCACTAGTCGGTATTGGAGTTAAATCACTGATTTCTCGACTAAATCAGGTCTGGATCTTGCGAAGCTCAAGCCCTGGATTCGCATTTTGCAATGCAGTTTGCAAAATGCGAATCATCCCGGAATCTGATCAGTGCAGACGCGACAGTGGGTCCTGCCGGTAATAAAGCTTCATCTGTTCGAAGACCGCGGCATAGTGGCGCCGCAGCAAGTCTGGCCGTTCAAAGAAAATTTCACTCATCACTGCGAAGAATTCGGCCGGCGACGATGCCGCGTAATAATCGATACCAATATCCTCAGCGCGCGCGCAACGACGCTGAAAATCATCGAAACCTGAGCTGAAGGCGCGGGTCCATGCGGCGCCATCCATGTCCGGGTGCATCGGCGGGAATCCGTTCGCGACTCCGTTTTGCATATCGAGTTTGTGCGCAAATTCATGGATCACGAGATTGCAGCCATCGACGTAACCGGCATACACGGTTCTGTCCCAGGCCAGGATCACCGGCCCGCGTTGCCAGGCTTCGCCCGACAACTCGTCCTGTGTATGATGCTCGACGCCATACTCGTCGCGCACCACGCGCTGTGGTGCAAACCCGCTCGGATAGACAATGATCCTCGACCAGCCGGAGTAGGACTCCAATCCCAGCGCCAGCACCGGCAGGCAGGCCTGCAGCGCAACAATCAAGCCCATCGCCTGCGTAATCACCAGGCCGTGGGCACCCTCGATCGACTTGCGCCGTAAAAACAGGATAGCCAGTTCCTGCAGAGTGTTTTTCTCCTCTCCACTCAGTCCGTCGAGCAGCGGCAGCGCGGCAAATGCCACATCCCACTCAACCGGCGTGATCGAAGCCTGTGCGATCGCGCGGCGATCGAGCCAATTGCGGAAAAAGCGAAACATCGGGTCGGTGTCGTCCAGGCCAGTCGTGAAAATCCAGTATACCCGTTCACTGGTGGCTAGCTGTCAAATTCAGACGCTAAGGCCCGGGCCCTTTGCAGCACTGGCTAATAGGTATACTGTCCCCCGAGTCAGCTTGAAGCATAATTATCCCGCCGGGCACGATGGATTTTTTTATAGCTCTCGATCAACTTCTGATGTCGGTCGAGCCCGTCTAGCGCCAGGTTGGTTTCGGCCAGACCGTAGAATCGCACTTCACCTGTCACGCTGCCGCTGACCGCATCAAAGGTTTCTTTGCCGAACATTCGGCACAGGTTGTCGCTGAAGTCGCTGAGGTCTAATTCCTCGTCAACGGTGATCTCCAGCACCGCATGCATCGCCTGATAGAACAGTCCGCGTTCGGCCGTGTTGTCGTTGTATTGCAGGAAATCGCCGACCAGCTCGAGGGCTTCGTCATGCTCGCCGAGCGCAAGATAGATGAGCAGTTTGAGTTCGAGAATGGTGAGCTGGCCCCAAACCGTGTTCTCGTCGAACTCGATGCCGATCAAGGTTTTGATGTCGGTGTAGTTGTCGAGCTGGCTTTCTTCCAGTCGCTCCACCAGGCTAGCAAGCGCCAGGTCATCGAGGCAGTGCAGGTTGAGGACGTCTTCGCGGTAGTCGAGCGCCTTGTTGGTGTTGTCCCAGATCAGGTCCTCGACCGGATACACCTCGGAGTAACCGGGGACGAGGATGCGGCAGGCGATACCGATGTTGCAAAATTCAGCCACGTAGGCTTCTTTTCCCAGCGTTTGCAGGATGCCAAACAAATGCTCGCACTCTTGCGTGTTGGTGCCCGAGAAGTCCCATTCGCAGAAGGCGAAGTCGTGTTTGGCACTGAAGAAACGCCACGAGATAATGCCGGTCGAGTCGATGAAGTGCTCGACAAAATTTTCCGGTTCAGCGACCGCCAGGCTGTTGAAGGTAGGTTGAGGCACATCGTTCAAGCCCTCAAAACTACGCCCCTGCAGCAGCTCGGTAAGGCTGCGCTCCAGCGCCACTTCGAAGTTGGGATGCGCACCGAAAGAGGCGAACACACCGCCATTTTTAGGGTTCATCAGTGTCACGCACATCACCGGGAACTGCCCGCCCAACGATGCGTCCTTGACCAACACGGGGAAACCCTGTGCTTCCAGGGCTTTGATGCCATCGAGGATTTGTGGGTATTTGGCCAGAACCTCGGTGGGCACATCCGGTAGCACCACTTCCTGCTCGATGATGTGGCGTTTGACGGCACGCTCGAAAATCTCCGACAAGCACTGTACCCTGGCTTCTTCGAGCGTATTGCCCGCGCTCATGCCATTGCTGAGAAACAGGTTCTCGATCAGGTTCGAGGGGATGTACACCGTCTCGCCATCGGATTGGCGAACGTAGGGGATGGTGCAGATACCGCGCTCGCTATTGCCCGAGTTGGTGTCGGTCAGGTGCGAACCGCGCAGTTCGCCATCAGGGTCGTAGATAGCACGGCAGTAATCGTCGAGCATGTCGGCCGGGAGCGCGTCATTTGAATCAGGCTTGAACCAGCGCTCATTGGGGTAATGCACAAATTCAGCGCCCGCAATCTCTGCACCGAAATACTGGTCGTTGTAAAAGAAATTGCAGTTCAGTCGCTCGATAAACTCGCCCAGCGCCGAGCACAGAGCACTCTCCTTGGTGGCACCCTTGCCGTTGGTGAAACACATGTGCGAGGCGGCATCACGGATATGCAGCGACCACACATTGGGCACGATATTGCGCCACGACGACACCTCGATCTTCATCCCGAGGTCAGCCAGAATGCCGGTCATGTTCGCCACCGTCTGCTCCAGCGGCAGGTCCTTGCCGACGATGAAGGTTGTCTCGTCCGCGTCGGGGTTCGCCATCAACATGGCCTGGCTGTCTGCGTTCAGGCTGTTGACGGCCTCGATCTGGAACTCAGGCCCTGCTTGCACGACTTTCTTTACCGTGCAACGCTCGATGGAGCGCAGGATGCCCTGGCGATCCTTATCGGAGAGCGTCTCCGGCAGTTCGACCTGGATTTTGAAGATCTGGTTGTAGCGATTCTCGGGGTCGACGATGTTGTTCTGCGCCACGCGAATATCATCCGTGGGGATATCGCGTGCCACGCAATAGACTTTGACGAAATAAGCCGCACACAGTGCCGAGGATGCGAGGAAATAATCGAAGGGCCCAGGCGCAGAGCCATCGCCCTTGTAACGGATGGGTTGATCAGCGATAACCGTGAAGTCATCAAAGCTGGCCTGTACTCGCAGGTTGTCGAGAAACTCAACGTTTATTTCCATGAACTGAATCCAATATTGGGTGGCGGTATGACCTGGTAGCCGACACCCGTGAAATGAAGGCGCATATTGTTTCACACCACCCGTCGCTCTGGTGAATATTTATTGATCGATGAATTAAAGTGACAGTTTCCGTAATTCAAGTGCGCATAGAGATAAGGTCACTGTCACCTGAATTCGCCTGTTACGCTTTGCATTATGGGACTGGAAGCGTTGCAAAGTAAGAACGAATCACAGGCCGCGACTCAATGAGCAAGGCCTTAAAGGCCATTAGTCGCATGGCACGTTTTTTGCTTTGTTATCAATAACGGAATTTTATGGAGTGAAGTCATGTTACCAATGGAAAAAATGTTAGACGCACTGCTCGGCAGCCGTATTCTGCTCATCGACGATTCACTGTCGTTTCGACAGCTCACGGCGGCTGTGCTGCGCAAACTCGGGGTTGCCTCGGTTACCCAGGCCGGGAGCCTTGCCGAAGGCATGCGTAAAATGAACTATCTTTGCCCGGATATATATGACGCACCGGAATTTGATCTTGTCTTGATGGATATCAACCTGCCCGACGGTAACGGTATTGAAGGTTGCGAGTTCATATCCAGTCATGCAAATACTTACAATATTCCGGTAGTGGTGATGTCAGGCACCTCGTATGCGCTGACCATCAACGAAGCCTTTCAAGCGGGCGCCAGCGATTTCCTGCAAAAGCCCCTGGTGCGCTCAGTTCTGGCGACCCGCCTGGGTATGTTGATGGCCCTGACATCACGGGAAGCGGGTGAGTATGGGATAGAGTCGCCCCCTGCCCGGCCTGTTGGGTATGAGGGAACGATTGAACTTCCAAAGACGAAACGATAAATACCATTAGCATTCCGGGCAGCTGCCACTCCAGCGCCCTCTAACCCACCATGCTCGGGGATCACATGTAACACTCTCGGAATAACCCGCTCAACAGGGTAAAGTAGGCACCTTGAAAATGGATTGTTTAATGAAGCTCAGACCAGTCGACAAGTCCCGCTACCGCAAACATTACAAAATGGTGTTTGCA
>JAIBDO010000207.1 GCA_024686195.1 Gammaproteobacteria bacterium
AAATGGACATCCCGACTTTCGATGACGTGCTCGCAGCGCATGAGCGCATCGGCCCTTATATTCACAACACGCCGGTATTGACCTCGAGTTACCTGAATCAGTTGAGCGGTGCAGAGCTCTTTTTCAAATGCGAAAACCTGCAGAAAGTCGGCGCCTTCAAGGCGCGAGGCGCGATCAACGCCGTGTTCGGTCTCGATGATGCCGTGGCCGCCAAAGGTGTAGCTACACATTCCTCCGGCAATCACGCCGGCGCACTAAGCTATGCTGCAGCACAGCGCGGCATTACCGCCACCGTCGTCATGCCCCGTACCGCCCCGGAAACCAAGAAAGCAGCGGTGCGCAGTTATGGCGGTCACATTCTCGAATGTGAGCCGACCCAGGCCGCCCGCGAAGCCATGCTGAAACAGGTCATTGCGGATACCGGAGCCGACATGGTCCACCCCTACGATGATGCTCGCGTGATTGCCGGTCAGGCGACCTGCGCACTCGAACTGCAGCGCGACATTGAGAATCTCGACGCAGTGGTAGCACCCGTTGGCGGAGGGGGTTTGATCTCCGGCACCTGCCTCACCCTGACACAACTGTCTCCACGCACGCGCGTCTTCGCCGCTGAACCGGAGGCGGCAGACGATGCTTATCGTTCGCTTCAGGCCGGTGAGATCGTGTTGCGGGACGGACAGCATTCCGTCGCCGATGGCCTCAATACCAATCTTAAACCGCGCACCTGGCATTTCGTCTCCAATTTTGTCGAAGACATTCTGCTCGTCAACGAAAGTGAAATACTGGATGCGATGTACCTCACCTGGCAACGCATGAAGATTATCATCGAACCATCTTCCGCCGTGCCGCTGGCAGCAATCCTCAAGTATCGCGACAAGTTTCAGGGACTGCGGGTGGGCATCATCATCACCGGTGGCAATGTGGAATTACAGGCCTGCCCCGGCTGTCCGCAACTGGGTAGCACAAAACCGGGCAACACAAAATGAAGAAAGGGCACAAGAGTGACGATCTGGTCGTCGGTCTGGACGTACCCGCGCATGTCGGCATGCATCTTGATGACGTCATGACACCCGCACTGATCATCGACCTCGATGCTTTTGAGCACAATATCGAGACCCTGCGGAAACAGGTCGTTGATGCCAATGTCCGGCTACGGGCACATTCGAAAACGCACAAGTCGGTCGATATCGCGCGTTACCAGATCGACCACGGCGGCGCCTGTGGCATCTGTTGTCAAAAACTCTCCGAGGCCGAAGTCATGGTTGCCGGCGGCATCGATGACGTGATGATTTCCAACCAGCTAACGGACCCCGTCAAAATTGAACGCCTGGCAAAACTGGCACAACGCGCGCGCCTGCTGATCTGCGTCGACGACAGCGACAACATCCGCGACCTGTCTAAAGCTGCCACACGCCATGGAGCCAGCATCGAATGCCTGGTCGAAATCGACTGTGGGGCCAGGCGCTGCGGTGTTGCACCCGGCCAGGCGGCGGTGGCACTTGCACAGCAGATTGCTGTAAGCGACGGATTACAGTTCGCCGGGCTACAGGCTTACCAGGGGAACGCGCAACATATTCGCGATTACGCGGCCCGCGAACAGGCAATCGCAACGGCCATCCTGCATACCGGGGAGACCGTCGATGCCCTCGCCACCGTCGGTCTGCACTGCGACATCATTGCCGGCGCAGGAACCGGCTCATATCATTTCGAAGCCGCATCTAATCTTTATAACGAGCTGCAATGTGGCTCATACATCTTCATGGATGCCGACTACCAGCGTGTGCTCGACCAATCAGGGAAGCCAGTTTCCGAATTTCAAAACAGTCTGTTTATATGGACGGGAATCATGTCGAAGGCCCGACCCGACATGGCAATCTGCGATGCTGGATTGAAGGTGCTGTCGGTCGACTCTGGTTTGCCACGGGTTTTCGCACGCGACGATGTCGAATACGTCAACTGCTCGGATGAGCATGGCAATATTGCCGACCCGCACAACCAACTGCAACTCAATCACAAGATCAGGCTGGTGCCTGGACACTGCGATCCAACCTGCAACCTGCACGACTGGTACGTTGGCATACGCGATGACAGGGTGGAATGCCTGTGGCCGGTGAGCGCGCGTGGTAAAGCATTTTAAACGCCACAAAGGACACAAAAAAACGCCGGCACGAGGCCGGCGCAAATCTCGGAGGAGAGTAGAACTCTGCTAACGGGACGCGAGGTAAGCGTTCATGTCACCGAGGATTTTTGTCTTGTCGAGCGCAACGCCCATGTCGATCATCGCATCGGCGAAACGGCCAACGATGTCATTCAAGGTAGGCACGGTGAGCTGATTCAAAATGCCGATGCGGATCTGTGGCGGATCGGACAAGGTATTCCAGATGCCAAAACCTTCGGCGCGGCAACCGTTGACCAGTTCCTTTTCCTTGCCTTCAAATTCCGCAGGCAGGTCGAATACCAGCAGGCTGGTCATGTTCGAAGTAACCTGACAGCCCATGGCTTCGATCGCAGCCCGCAGACCTTTCTCGAAAAACGCATAGTCCGCAGATTTCTGCTGACGACCATGTAACAGCAAGAGCCGCAGTGCTTCGTGGAAAGAGGCAACCGCATATCCTGAATGCGTACGATGATAGGCCGCAGTCTCAACGTCCTGACCATCGGCGATACACCAGTGACGCGCTTCCAGAATCGGGTGGTGAACGTAGCTGTAACAACCGCGCTTGCGCAACAACTCAATGACCTTCTCGTTGAAGCTGACCGGTGCATAGGTCAATGGCAGACCGAGGATACCCTTCTGCGGGCAGGAAGCCCAGGTGGTCACCGCCGGATAGTCATCGATATTGAAGTAGCTGATGCCGAGGCTGGAAACCGCATCGACAATACCCATGACGCCGTGGCGCGCGCAGGCATCGTTGAAACCCTGGATATCGTTTACTCGACCACTACCGGTTTCCCAGTGCGCCATGAACGCCCACATCGGCTTGTGTTCGGCTAGTGCCGCTTCGACCACATCACCGGTCACCGATTGGCCGTGGGCAATGTTTACCGTGGTGACATTGGCAGGCTTCGGATTCATCGGATCCTGCGCCAGTTCTGCGGGCGTGGATGCCTTCAGACGAATATTGAAATCGTCGATGCCGCTGAAGGTGCCGTTGACAAAACTGACCACCGTATCACCAGGCAGAATCGGAGAGAAGGCGCAGTCGAGTCCGTCCCAGCCAGTACCACAAACCGCAAAGGTGTAGGCATTTTTAGTCCCGAAGACTTCGCGCAGCATGACCTTGGCTTCCTTCATACCACGCACCACGTCGGCCTGCATATGATCGGCACAACCGGCGGCCGCGAAACGTTCGAGTACGCGCGGATCGGTATTACCCGGGCCAGGCCCTGCAGCTAATGTTTCGGGGATTTCAAGCTGCGGGAACATCGCGGTACCCGGCGCTGATTTATCGTTGAAATCGGGTTGTGCTGACATGATTCGGTTTCTCCTGACAGTAAAGTCGTTTAGTAAGGTCGATTAAAAAATACACTATCCAGCCACGCGCCGATGGCTACGGGCTTTGTTTCCAGTCTGGCCGGTAACCACCCAGGGCCAGGGTTATTTCATCTGCGCTTTGACGAACGGCAACGCCCAGCTCATCAAGCCGGGCATCGGTCACGCGTGCCTTTGGTCCCGACAGTGAAATCGCGGCCAGCGCCTGCCCGTTTTCATCAAAGATGGCCGATGCCACACAACGCAAGCCGATCGCATGTTCTTCGTCGTCAAGCGCATAACCCAGCTGACGAATTCGCGCCAGTTCGGTGCGCAATTGCGCCGGGTTATCGATGCTATGCTCGGTATACCGGGCGAGACCGCGTTGCTGCAGTATCTCTGCCAGGCGCTTTTCAGGCATATTGGCAAGCAAAGCCTTACCGACCCCCGAAGCATGAATCGGTGAACGGCTGCCCAGGCGCACGATCATACGCATCACTTCACGAGATTCGACCTGACTGATAAACACCGCCTCGCCATCATCGATCACGCCTAGATTGACCGTCTCACCGCATTGCTCAACGAGCATCTGCATTTGCGGCCTTGCACTGGTGACAAAGTCGCGCCGGTGGAGGAACGCATTGCCGATGGTGAAAGCCTTCAGGCCAACAAACCACAATCCCTGCTCGGCGTCGTGCTCAACAAAATCGAATTCCTCGAAGGTATTCAACAGACGATGCACGGTTGCCGTTGGCATTCCCAACTGATACGACAAATCGGTCAGATTGAGACCGGTTGGCGTTTCCGACAGGCGCTCAAGCATGGTCAGGGCGCGCGTGAGCGACTGATTGCGACCATCGCCGGTACGACTGTTGGGACCCGGTGGACGACCGCGTTTACGCGAAATAGCTGTGACAGGACTGGACATCTCGCCAAACTATCAGGTTCGGGATAGCGAAACATGCGCAAAAACGACACTTTCTTTTTCAATAAATCATTCCATAAACAAAAATAATTTACATTTAATTTATATAACTTACTGTTTTATAAATAATTTGTGACCCCGTTTTTCTTTTTCCATATAACGGTAATATTTACCAAAACTTTAACTAATTGAATCGAGACTGAAAGCACTTCACTCCCGCCGCGACAGAACGAAACCCGGCAAAAACTGCCTCAGGCTTCTACGTGAATAGAATTTCTCAAAGAATTTTTCTTACAATTCAATGTCACTAAGCCATAATGTGATGTCATTACACTGATTTCAGGATACGGGATGCGAATAGCGGTATACGGCTGCGGTGGAGTTGGCGCCTATTTCGGTGGGCGGCTCGCGCAAATCGGACAGGACGTCACCTTCATTGCACGTAATGAAAATCTCTCGGCCATGCGCTCAAAAGGACTCAAGGTCGGCAGCATTGCCGGCGATTTCAGCATCGATCAAGTCCAGGTGACCAACAATCCGGCAGAAGTAGGCCATGTTGATTACGTGCTGTGTTGCGTCAAAGCCTGGCAGGTAACCGCAGCGGCTCGCGCCATGCAGCCCATGGTGGGCCCCGATACGCTGATCGTGCCTCTGCAAAACGGCGTGGAAGCGCCCGATCAAATTGCCAGCATCCTCGGTGCCGACAGCGTGCTTGGCGGGCTTTGCGCGATCGTCGCGTTCCAGGCAAGCCCGGGTCATATCAAGCACAGCGGCGGTGCTCCACTGATACGCTTCGGTCATCTGGACAATCGCCCGGATCCGCGCGTCAACGCGTTAGCAGAAATTTTTAATCATTGCAGTGGCGTCAAAGCCAGTATTCCCGATAACATCTCGGTCGCCATGTGGCAGAAATTCATGCTGATCACGCCCTGGAGCGGACTCGGCGCGGTGTCCCGTGCACCTATCGGCGTGTTGCTGGAGCAACCGGAAACCCGCAATTTACTGAGCGAGGCTGCGGATGAAATTTATCGTCTTGGTCTCGCCAGGGGCATCCCGCTGCCGGCGGACAGCGTTGCTAAAACCATGGAGACGCTTGAAAGCATTCCACCCAACTCGACCACTTCGATGCAACGAGACCTGGTACGCGGACGGCCTTCGGAGCTGGATGCGCAAAACGGCGCGGTGGTACGCCTCGGCTACGAAGCTGGAATGGATATGCCGTTGAATCGCTTTTTCGTTTACGGCCTGCGTTCACTGGAATTGCGCGCGCGCGGCGCTCTCACCTTTAATCGTCGCTCCAAGCACCGTTAAACCGAACCGAAGAGCGATCCAGCAAGCTTATTACGCCGCTTTCAACGACGGAAATTTCAGCGCCCAGACGGTATTGAGCGTCAATGTCGACAGCACGATCGCACCACCCATCAG
>JAIBDO010000194.1 GCA_024686195.1 Gammaproteobacteria bacterium
GTCAAGCATCCGTCTGAAGTGGTTGAAATCGGGCAGGAAATCGACGTTGTCGTGCTCAAGTTTGATCGTGAAAAGAATCGCGTCTCACTGGGCCTCAAGCAAATGGGCGACGATCCCTGGGAAAATCTCATGCGTCGTTACCCGGAAGGCACCCGCTTGTTCGGTCATGTCAGCAACATTACCGATTACGGCTGCTTTGTCGAAATCGAAGACGGGGTCGAAGGCCTTGTCCACGTTTCCGAAATGGACTGGACCAACAAGAACGTCAATCCCAACAAGGTTGTCACCCTCGGTGATGAAGTCGAAGTCGTTATTCTCGAAATCGATGAAGAACGCCGTCGTATTTCACTCGGTATGAAGCAGTGCAAGCCGAATCCATGGGAAGAATTTGGCACCACCGCCAACAAGGGTGATGTCATTTCCGGCAAGATCAAGTCGATTACCGATTTCGGTATCTTCATCGGCCTGGATGGCAATATCGATGGTCTTATCCACCTCACCGATCTGTCCTGGAACAAGGTTGGCGAAGATGCTGTTCGTGATTACCAGAAGGGACAGGAAGTCGAAGCCATGGTATTGTCGATTGATCCTGAGCGAGAGCGTATCTCTCTGGGTATCAAGCAGATCGAAAAAGATCCCTTCGCGAGCTTTATCGCGAGCCAGCCGAAAGGCAGCATCGTAACCGGTGTGGTTATTTCCGTAGATGCCAAGGCTGCAGTCCTGGATCTCGGCGATGGTATCGAAGGTTTGCTACGTGCCTCGGAGATGGCTACGGACCGTGTCGAAGATGCGCGTTCATTCATGAATGAGGGCGACAAGGTAGAAGCTAAAATAACGGGTATGGATCGTAAAGGGCGTAGTATTTACCTTTCGATCAAGGCCAAGGATAGCGATGAAGAGCAAGAAGCGCTCAAGGATTACACCGCTACTAGCGAAGCCATGACCTCAACCACCAGTTTTGGTGATCTGCTCAAGGAAAAAATGGATTCCTGATCCACTCAAGGGTGACGGGGGTTCCCGTCACCCTTACTTGACTATCGGACCTTAGTTATGAAAGATGCGGAATTTGTACCATCGATGACCAAATCGGACCTGATCGACAACCTGTCGAGAAATCAGGGACACCTGGCCTACAAGGACGTGGAGTTGGCGGTAAAAAGTCTGATTGAAATGATGAGTAGCGCTCTGTCAAATGGTGAGCGCATTGAAATTCGTGGTTTTGGCAGCTTCAGCCTGCATTATCGGCCACCGCGTACCGGTCGCAATCCAAAATCCGGTGACAAGGTAGATTTGCCGGGTAAGTACGTCCCGCATTTCAAGCCAGGCAAAGAGCTGCGCGATCGAGCCAACAATCAGAAATAAACCTTTCCCAAACCGGTAAGTGCCGGCATACGTTAACCACCCAATCATGGATATCTGGTTATTTTTTCTTGTTCTTGCCGCCATATTTTGCGGTTGGCTGCTAGGTCACTGGCAACCGTTCGGCAAAAAAGAAGGTCAAAAGGGATCCGATCACTTCTCCGAACGTTACGCCAAAGGCCTGAACTATCTTCTGGCGGATGATTCCGACAATGCGATTCGGGTTTTCACCGACCTCATCGAAATCAACCGTGACACCATTGAAATTCACATTGCACTCGGCAACCTGTTTCGTTCCAAAGGCGAAGTCGATCGCGCAATCAAGGTGCATCAGAACCTTTTGGCGCGGCCCAATTTAACGCGCCAGCAGCGTCATACCGCGATTGCCGAGCTGGCCAGTGACTATTCAAAGGCTGGTTTGCTGGATCGAGCAGAAAAGCTGTACCGTGAAATGATCGAGTTGAAAGCTGAACCCGAGAAAGCCTATCGACACCTGCTGGAACTTTATATCGCCGGAAAATCATGGGAAGAAGCGGTAGATTGCGCACAAATGCTGCATCGCATGGGTGAACCCGAAGTTGCCGTGGAATATGGTCAATGTCTTTGCGAAATTGCAACAGCGGCGATCGACGCCGGCAACCATCGGCTGGCACTGAAAAATCTCGAGCGCGCGATGGTGGTGGACGCAGATTCGGTTCGTGCTCCGCTGTTGCTGATTCAACTTCACCTGAAGATGGATAAGTTGTCGACTGCCCGGCGTTTGTTTACCCGCCTGGTGCGCGAACACCCTAATTACATGACCCTGTTCATCGAGCCGGCAAGGCTGATTTTCGTCAATGATGACGATGGCCAATATCAAAAATTTCTACAGGAACAGTACCAGCGCCAACCATCGACTCGCATCGCGATGGCTTTACTCGAGTATTACGCGCGCAATGAAGAAATCGAAAAAGCCCGTCAGTTCCTGTCGGACATCCTGCGCCAGTCGCCATCCTTTGAGGCTTTCGAATTTGCGTTGCGTTTCCTCAGGTCAGATCCCGAGCAATTGAACGAAACCTGGGATACACTTTCGGTTTTCCTGAAAGCCATGCAGGACAAGAAAGTCGAATACATATGCTCCCGTTGTGGTTATGAAAGCCATGCCATACAGTGGCTTTGCCCAAGCTGTCGAAACTGGGCCTCAATGAAACCTATTAAGCAATGAATGACCCGAAGATAATCGTCGCGCTGGACTTCCCCGACAGCAAGCAGGCACTCGAATTTGCGCGCAAAACCTCGCCCGATCAATGTCGATTGAAAATCGGCAAGGAGCTGTTTACCAGTTGTGGCCCGACGCTGGTCGAAGAGTTGGTGAATTCAGGTTATGACATTTTCCTCGACCTGAAATTCCACGATATTCCCAACACCGTACAAAAAGCGGCTAGCGCAGCCGCCAGACTCGGCGTATGGATGTTGAATGTGCACGCCCTTGGAGGCAGTGCAATGATGCAGGCAGCGCGTGAAGGAGTCGAAATTGTGGCGCAGCGTCCCTTTTTGATCGCGGTGACGGTGCTAACCAGCCTGTCGTCGCAGGATCTAAAGGATATTGGTATCGACAGGTCGGTACCGGATCTGGTTGATCGATTGGCGCGAAATGCCCTGGCGAATGGTCTTGATGGCGTGGTATGTTCGGCCGAGGAAGCACCTGCATTGCGCAGCAGTATTGGCGACAGCGCATTGCTGGTTACGCCCGGCATCCGCCCTGAATGGGCCAGCACCGATGATCAACAACGTATTGTAACGCCGCAACAGGCGCTTGCCGATGGTGCCAGTTATCTGGTGATCGGCAGGCCGATAACCCGCCACCAGGACCCGGCCGCGGCGCTTGCATTAATCATCGAGTCAATCGCCTGATCAATCGCCTAATGCTTTCGCGGTATTGGTGACAGCTAATTGCCGAATCGTTAAACTAGCGGAAGATTTCATAACCCCGGCTTTGTAAATGGATCCTAATTTTCTAGAATTTGAACAACCGATTGCAGAGTTGCAGGCAAAGATCATGGAACTGCGCTACGTGACCGATGACTCGGATATCAACATAAGCCGGGAAATCGAAACACTGGAGCACAAGGCTGATTCGCTGACAAAGTCTATTTTCGGCAAGCTATCCGCCTGGCAGATTTCACAGTTGTCACGACATCCAAACCGTCCCTATTCACTCGATTACATCGACCGTATGTTTACCGATTTCGAGTTTTTGCACGGTGATCGTGCCTATGCCGATGACCATCCTATTGTCGGTGGTATCGGACGCCTCGAAGGCAAGCCGGTGGTCGTAATCGGTCAGCAGAAAGGTCGGGACACGAAAGAGAAAATCAAACGCAATTTCGGTATGCCCCGTCCGGAAGGTTATCGCAAGGCTATGCGCCTGATGGAGCTGGCTGAAAAATTCAAAATGCCATTGCTCACCCTGGTTGATACACCGGGCGCTTATCCAGGAATAGGGGCCGAGGAACGCGGTCAAAGCGAAGCGATCGCGCGCAACCTGTTCCGCCTGGCCGAGTTGAAAACGCCCATTATCTGCACGGTGATTGGTGAGGGCGGGTCTGGCGGTGCGCTAGCGATTTGCGTGGGTGATCGAATCAACATGTTGCAGTATTCGACCTACTCGGTCATTTCCCCGGAAGGTTGTGCATCGATTCTGTGGAAAAGTGCTGACAAAGCTTCCCAGGCCGCGGAGGCGATGGGAATTACCGCGCCACGTCTGCTCTCGCTGAAGCTAATTGACAACGTTATTGACGAGCCGCTCGGTGGTGCTCATCGAGACTTCGATCAGATTGCCGATTCGTTAAAGCAGTATTTACTGGGTACCCTCGAATCGCTGGAATCAGTAGGTATCGATAAATTGCTTGAACAGCGCTACCAGAAACTCATGGCGTTTGGCGAATATCGCGAAGGCTGATTGCCCGGTCGATACTGCGGACGCGGTGATGCAATCCTGCCTGGCATTGATTCCCGAGGACATAGAGCGGGTTTACCTGGCGTATAGCGGTGGCCTCGATTCGAGCGTATTATTGCACCTCCTCGTTTCAAATCAGCATCGTTACTCACTGATTCCCTGGCACGTCAACCATGGCCTGCTCGAAGTGGCCGGGCGCATGGAGGAGTTTTGTGCGCAGCAGGCTCAAGCTTATGGACTCGAGCTTCGACTTGATCGCCTCGATCTCGGCAGTATTGACAGCAATATCGAAGCCGAAGCGCGTCAGCAACGCTATCAGTTGTTCGCAACCGCTAACGATGCCAACAGTTGTATTGTCACCGCCCATCACGCGGACGATCAGGCGGAAACCTTTTTATTGAATGCCTTGCGTGGTTCGGGCAGCGCTGGACTGCGCGGCATCGCAAGGAGTCGCGATCTGGGTAACGGCCTGCTGTTGAGACCACTGCTTGATTTCAGCCGCCAACAACTGGAAGACTATGCCACCCATCACGAACTTGCCTGGTTTAACGACCCGAGTAACCGCGACAACCGTTTTGATCGCAACTATCTGCGCAATGAAGTGATCCCTGTCATCCGCGCGCGCTGGCCGACCTTCCAGCGGTCGCTGGCAACCACCAGTCGCTTGCAGGCCGAAACCCAGCAGATACTCGACGAGGTGGCGCAACTCGATTATCAGGCGCTAAGCAAGCCCTACACGGGAGCCGATTTCACGCTGGATATCGAGGGGCTGCTGCATCTCTCGGATGAGCGCGCAAGGAATCTACTGCGCTACTGGGTGGCAAACGCCGGACTCGGCACGATTCCCGGTGCGCGCCTGCGCGAAGTGATGAGTCAACTGCATGCCAAGCCCGGCTCCATGCCGCAGATTGCGATGCCGGAATACTCGATTCGATCTTACGATCAGCGTTTGTTTCTGGTGCGCAACGAGGCAGTACGCGAGTGCCAGGGTGTCTTCGAACTCGATTTGAATGAGGACATCAGTATCGATGAATTCGAGGTGAAAATGGGCCGTGCCGAGCTTTTCAGGTTGTTGCAGATCGATGATCAGGCGCAACGGGTTACCCTGCGCTATCCCGGAACGGGCCAGCGACCGGAGGACCGCCACAGGCTCAAGCGCCTGTATCAGAAGCATCGAATTCCGCCCTGGGTACGGCCGTCTACCGCCCAGGTTTACCTGGACGACAAACTGGTCGGTTTATTGCCATGAATGACGACGAAGACCAGGGCAACGACCAGGATCAGGCGAAAGATCAGGCCAGGGATCAAGTATTCTCCCGGCCACTCAGTGAGGTAAAGGCTTTCGAGTTCAATGAAACCGTCGCCGGCGTTTTTCAGGACATGATTTCACGTTCGGTGCCGGGCTACGCATTACTGTTGCGTATGATCGGCCTGTACGCGAGTATTTTTGTACAATCCGGGAGTCGTGTATACGATCTTGGCTGTTCACTGGGTGAGGCGAGCCTGGTGATCGCTGATCAAAGCGCCGGAATCGACTGTGACATCATCGCGGTCGACAGTTCAAACGCGATGATCGACAAATGTCGGCAACATCCTGATATGACTCCGAATATTGAATGGCGCTGCGCAGACATTCGGGCTACCGATATCAGCAATGCGTCGATGGTGGTATTGAACCTGACCCTGCAATTTCTGCCGCCCGCTGAGCGCCTGGCTTTGTTGCAAAGAATATTTAATGGATTGAGAGCGGGCGGGGTGCTGGTGTTATCGGAGAAGGTCGTGTTTGCCGATGCTACCGAGAACCAGCGCATGCAGCAGCTTTACCAGGGGTTTAA
>JAIBDO010000140.1 GCA_024686195.1 Gammaproteobacteria bacterium
GTTCGGCCACCATGGCGCGAACCATCCGGTGCAGGACCTGGCCACCGGTGTGGTCATGATAACCAGCCAGAATCATGGTTTCGCGGTCGATGAAGACAGCCTGCCGGATACGCTTAAGGCAACGCATCGTTCGTTGTTTGATGGCAGTCTGCAGGCGGTGGAACGCACCGACAAAGCCGCCTTCAGTTTTCAGGGGCATCCAGAGGCAAGTCCAGGCCCACATGACGTGGCCCCGCTGTTTGATCGCTTTTTTGACATGATAGCGACGCATAAAGCGTCTGCAGGAGCAGGCTGATGCCACGTCGCCAGGATATAGATTCAGTGCTGATTATTGGCGCTGGTCCGATCGTGATCGGCCAGGCCTGCGAGTTTGACTACTCGGGAGCCCAGGCCTGCAAGGCGCTCAAAGAAGAAGGTTTTCGCGTCATCCTAATCAATTCGAATCCCGCTACCATCATGACCGACCCCGATTCAGCGGATGCTGTTTATATCGAGCCGATTACCTGGCAGGCGGTCGAGAAGATTATCGCCAAGGAGAAGCCGCAGGCACTGCTGCCCACCATGGGCGGTCAGACAGCGCTCAATTGCGCCCTGGATCTGGTGCGCGAAGGCGTGCTGGAAAAATATGGCGTAGAAATGATCGGAGCCACGCGTGAAGCTATCGATATGGCAGAGGATCGCGACCAGTTCCGCGTGGCGATGGCTGAAATAGGACTGAAGACCCCGAAGGCCTTCATTGCGCATAGTCTTGAAGAAGCATGGCAGGGGCAATCACAGATTGGTTTTCCAACCATTATTCGGCCGTCTTTCACCATGGGCGGCAGTGGTGGTGGCATCGCCTATAACCGCGAAGAGTTCGAAGACATTATTCGCCGCGGCCTGGATCTGTCGCCAACCAGCGAAGTCCTTATCGAAGTCTCGGTGCTGGGCTGGAAGGAATTTGAAATGGAGGTGGTGCGTGACAAAAATGATAACTGCATCATTATCTGTGCGATCGAAAACCTTGACCCCATGGGTGTGCACACGGGCGATTCGATCACCGTGGCACCGGCGCAGACCTTAACCGACAAGGAATACCAGATCATGCGTAACGCCTCGCTCGCGGTGCTGCGCAAGATCGGTGTCGAGACCGGCGGTTCCAACGTGCAGTTTGCGATCAATCCCGAAAATGGCGAAATGATCATCATCGAGATGAATCCGCGCGTGTCGCGTTCATCGGCGCTCGCTTCCAAGGCGACCGGATTTCCGATCGCCAAGGTCGCCGCCAAGCTTGCAGTGGGTTACACCCTCGACGAGCTTAAAAATGATATTACCGGTGGCGCAACCCCGGCGTCCTTCGAGCCCAGCATCGATTACGTGGTGACCAAGATACCTCGATTCACCTTCGAGAAATTCCCGCAGGCTGACGATCGACTCTCGACGCAGATGAAGTCGGTCGGTGAAGTGATGGCGATCGGGCGTAATTTTCAGGAATCATTCCAGAAGGCGCTACGTGGTCTGGAAACCGGTGTACACGGTCTTGATTCCATCGTCGACCAGTCACTTGACGCGGATGAACTCGAGGACCTGTATCGTACCGAACTGCGTCTGCCCGGTGCACAGCGCATCTGGTATGTCGCCGATGCCTTCCGCTCCGGTTACAGCCTCGACTCCGTGTTTGCGCAGACTAAAATCGACCCCTGGTTCCTGGTGCAGATCGAAGAGCTCGTCAAGATCGAGATGCAAATGTCCAGCAAGCATCTCGAGTCACTGGCTGCCGATGAAATCCGGGGCTACAAACGCAAGGGCTTTTCCGATAAACGCCTGGCCCTGCTGCTCGGCTGTGACGAATTGAGCTTTGCCGCCAAACGTCGTGAAATGGGTATTCGTCCAATCTACAAGCGGGTTGATACCTGCGCTGCCGAATTTGCCTCGAGCACGGCTTACCTTTATTCAAGCTACGACGACGAATGTGAAGCGGATACCAGTGATCGCGACAAGATCGTGGTGCTGGGTGGCGGGCCCAACCGTATCGGCCAGGGCATCGAGTTCGATTACTGTTGTGTGCACGCGGCGCTGGCGATGCGCGATGATGGCTATGAAACCATCATGATCAACTGTAACCCGGAAACGGTTTCGACCGATTACGATACCTCTGACCGGCTTTATTTCGAACCCCTGACTTACGAAGATGTGCTTGAAATCATACATCTGGAGAAGCCGAAGGGTGTCATCGTGCAGTTCGGCGGGCAGACGCCGCTCAATCTGGCGCGCTCACTGGAAGCGGCTGGAGTTCCCATTATCGGTACCACGCCGGATTCAATCGATCTGGCCGAAGATCGCGAGCGTTTTCAGCAAATGATCGAGGAGCAGGGTTTACTGCAGCCACCCAACCGCATTGCATTTGATGTTGAATCTTCTGCCGGGCTTGCCGACCAGGTCGGTTTCCCGCTGGTAGTACGTCCTTCCTACGTGCTCGGCGGCCGAGCCATGGAAGTGGTGCATGACCAGGAGGAACTGAAGCGCTATATGCGCGAGGCGGTCAAGGTTACCCGTGATTCGCCGGTGCTGCTGGATCGCTTTCTGGATCAGGCGGTCGAAGTCGACGTTGACGCTATCTGCGATGGCAAGGATGTATTCATCGGCGGATTGATGGAGCACATCGAACAGGCGGGAGTTCATTCGGGTGATTCGGCCTGTTCTCTGCCGCCCTATACCTTGTCAGCAGAAATTCAGCAGCGACTGTGTGAGCAGGTTGCCAAAATGGCGCATGCCCTAAATGTGGTCGGGTTGATGAATACACAGTTTGCGATCAAGGGCGATGAAGTCTACGTTCTTGAAGTTAATCCGCGAGCGTCCCGGACCGTGCCCTTTGTCTCCAAGGCAACCGGTGTTCCACTGGCCAAAGTGGCAGCGCGTTGCATGGTGGGGCAGAGTCTTGCGCAGCAGGGGCATACTGCTCAGGTGACTCCGGGTTTTATTTCAGTCAAGGAGTCGGTTTTCCCGTTTGCCAAGTTCCAGGGTGTTGATCCCATACTCGGGCCAGAGATGAAATCTACCGGTGAAGTGATGGGGATCGGTCGCAGTTTCGCCGAAGCATTTGCCAAGGCCATGCTGGGTTCGGGTGGAAAGATTCCGCAACCGGGCACGGCCTTTCTGAGTGTGCGCGAAGCTGACAGGGCGGGTGTCGTTGAACTCGCACGTGAGCTGGATGCGCGCGGATTCAACCTGGTGGCTACCGGCGGTACGGCGAAAGTGATTCGCGCGGGCGGAGTCGCCTGTGAACACGTCAACAAGGTCAAGGAAGGACGCCCGCATATCGTCGATATGATCAAGAATGATGAAGTTGTTTTGATCGTGAATACGACCGAGGGTCGTTCCGCGATTGCGGATTCCTATGCCATACGACGCGAAGCCCTGATGCATGCCGTGTGTTATACCACGACCATATCGGGCGGCCTGGCGACCTGCCAGGCGATGGCGCATCGTGAGATCACGGAAGTATATAGCTTACAAACATTACACGAGGCGAAACCTCAATGAATCAAATACCGATTACCGCTACTGGTGCCGAACGGCTCAAACTGGAGCTCAAGGAGCTTAAATCAGTGAGGCGTCCTGCCATTATCGAAGCGATTGCGGTCGCGCGCGACCATGGCGATCTGAAAGAGAATGCCGAGTACCATGCGGCCCGTGAGGAGCAGAGTTTTACCGAGGGGCGCATTGCCGAGCTTGAATCGGCGCTGTCCAATGCGCAGGTCATCGATATCACTCGTATTACTCAAAATGACCGGGTCGTCTTTGGTTGTACCGTGGATTTGCTCGATATGGCGACCGACGCCGAAGTGAGTTATCAGATTGTGGGTAACATCGAGGCCGATATCAGAGAAAACCGCATCGCCATCAGTTCGCCGATTGCACGTGCGTTAATCGGCAAGGAAGAGGGTGAGGATGTCGTCGTGGAAGCGCCCGGCGGCACCATGGAATACGCCATCACCGCTATCCACTTCACCTAAGTCAATCCTGCTGCTGAATCAATCCGAGCAGTTTGGCAAAGCGATCGATGTCCGGATTACTGCGGTAAATAACGATGACATTGCCGATGCTCTGGATCAGTTGCGCGTTGTGGCGTGCGCAGATCCCCAAACACAGTTCGCGCTTTCCCGCTTTGTCCAGACCGGGAATGCGCATTTTGATCAATTCATGATGGTCGAGCGCGCCATCAATCTCGGCGTGCAGATTGTCGCTGAGACCTTTCTGGCCGATGATGACCACGGGTTTCAGTTTGAGCCGATGGCCTTCGGCTCGAAGCCGCTTGGTCTGTGCGCTGGTCAATCCCATTTGATTCGTTCCGTAACTGCGGGTAATTTGAAGACGCGCATGGTATCACAGCGTCACCGTGGTTCCCCTGCCAATTGCAAGATGGACCCGCGTTAGGGCAAGATGCCGACTATGTCACGATCTAAATCGAGTAGTCGCTGGTTGCAGGAGCATCATCAGGACGAATATGTGCTGAAAGCCCGCGCCCAGGGCTACCGCTCGCGTGCGGTGTTCAAGCTCGCTGAAATTCAGCAGAAAGACCATGTGTTAAAACCAGGGCAGTTAGTGCTCGACCTGGGTGCAGCCCCTGGCGGCTGGAGTGAGTATGCGAGCACCATTATCGGCGATCAGGGTAAGATTATTGCCCTCGATTTGTTGCCGCTGGAGCCTATTGCCGGGGTCACCTTCCTGCAGGGAGATTTTACCGAGCAGGAAACGCTGGATCAATTGCTGGCGCTGATCGGTGATCGTCGTTGCGACCTTGTATTATCGGATATGGCCCCCAATTTAAGCGGAATGGAAAGCGTTGATCAGCCCAGATCTATCTATCTGGCCGAGCTCGCTTTCGATCTGGCAGAAAATTTTCTGAATTCGACCGGTGTATTCGTGGTCAAATTGTTCCAGGGCGCGGGCAGTGAGGAGCTGATTTCGTTATTTCGCAGGCGATTTCGTTCGGTCAAACTGCGTAAGCCCGATGCTTCAAGGTCGAGATCGAGCGAAATTTATGCAATTTGTGATGGTCTTCGATAGGCCGGCGCAGGGAAAATGCGCTAGTATCCGCTGATATTAGCAGAAACATTAACCGGATAAGGCTGTAAACCAGCCGAACAGGTGTAATAGTGAACGACGTAGTCAAGAATTTAGTGTTGTGGATTGTCATTGCGGTAGTGCTGCTATCCGTATTCCACAGTTTCGGCGATCGCACCTCTGCCGGGCAATCCCTGATTTATTCGGATTTCCTTACCCAGGTCAAGCAGGGACAGGTGCGTGAAGTCGTCATAGAAGATCAGAACATCAGCGGTAAGTTGATCTCCGGTGCGTCGTTTACTACCTACAGTCCGGAAACCAATAACAGCGCCCTGATCGGTGATCTCGAGCGTGCCAACGTCTCGGTTATGGGTAAGCCACCTGAACCACCGTCGTTACTCGGCCATATGTTTATCAGCTGGTTCCCCTTTATCGTATTGATCGGGCTGTGGATATTTTTCATGCGCCAGATGCAGGGTGGCGGCGGCGGCCGCGGCGCTATGTCGTTTGGCAAGAGCAAGGCGCGCCTGCTTGGCGAAGACCAGATCAACATTAGCTTTAATGACGTGGCCGGTGTTGACGAGGCCAAGGAAGAGGTGGGTGAACTGGTCGAGTTCCTGCGCGATCCGGGCAAATTTCAAAAGCTGGGTGGCAAGATTCCACGCGGCATTTTAATGGTGGGTTCTCCGGGTACCGGTAAAACACTGCTTGCCAAGGCAATCGCCGGCGAAGCAAAAGTCCCGTTTTTCACCATTTCCGGTTCGGATTTCGTCGAAATGTTTGTCGGTGTCGGCGCCTCGCGCGTGCGCGATATGTTTGAGCAGGCGAAGAAGCAGGCCCCCTGTATTATCTTTATCGACGAAATCGACGCGGTCGGCCGTCATCGTGGTGCTGGTCTTGGCGGTGGTCATGACGAGCGCGAACAAACGCTGAACCAGTTGCTGGTTGAAATGGATGGTTTTGAGGGCAACGAGGGCGTTATCGTCATCGCCGCAACCAACCGTCCGGACGTGCTCGATCCGGCCCTGCTGCGACCCGGTCGTTTCGACCGCCAGGTGGTGGTGCCGCTGCCGGATGTGCGCGGTCGCTCGCATATCCTTAAAGTGCATATGCGCAAGGTGCCTGCTGCCGACAATGTCGATTCGATGGTCATAGCGCGCGGTACGCCGGGTTTCTCCGGTGCCGATCTCGCCAACCTGGTCAATGAGGCAGCCCTGTTTGCAGCACGGGCTAACAAGAAACTGGTCACCATGGGCGAGTTTGAGCGAGCCAAAGACAAGATCATGATGGGTGCCGAGCGCCGTTCAATGATTATGAAGGAAGATGAGAAAAAACTGACCGCATACCATGAGGCGGGCCATGCCATCGTCGGGCGCCTGGTGCCTGATCACGATCCGGTATACAAGGTCAGCATCATACCGCGTGGCCGGGCCCTCGGGGTCACCATGTTTCTGCCCGAGGACGACCGTTACAGCTACAGCAAGCAGCACCTCGAAAGCCAGTTGTCGAGTCTCTTTGGCGGGCGTGTCGCCGAGCAGCAGATTTTCGGTGCGGATGCGGTTACTACCGGTGCCTCCAACGATATCGAGCGTGCGACTGCTATTGCTCGCAGCATGGTAACCCAGTGGGGACTGTCGGATCGTATGGGTCCGCTGACCTATAGTGAGGACGAGGGCGAGGTTTTTCTGGGCAAAAGCTACGGCAAGCAAAAGACCGTTTCGGACGATACCGCACAGGCGATCGATTCGGAGATTCGTACCATTATTGATCGTAACTACCAGCGTACAGTCGAGATTCTCGGTCAGAACGAGGATAAGTTGCACCTGATGGCTGATGCCCTGATGAAATACGAAACCATCGATGTCTCGCAGATCGATTCGATCATGCTGGGTAAGGTGCCCGGCCCACCGGAGGATTGGTCTGATGATGAGCCTGGAACTACATCGAACGACGAGCCTACCGGTAAAGTGAGTGCCGACGACGATCCGGACCTGGATCCCGCAAAACTGCATTAACTGATCTACCTGCGGAACCATTCGCCAGGGCGATGTCAGAGCTGATTATTTCCAGCAAACTCCAGATTATGGGGGTCATTAACACGACCCCCGATTCGTTTTCGGACGGCGGCAGGTTCGATACGCTGGATAAGGCAGTCGCTCAGGCTCGGCAGATGATCGCGACCGGTGCCGATATTCTTGATATCGGCGGGGAATCGACGCGACCGGGTTCACAGGCCGTGGACGAGCAGCAGGAGATTGCCCGTACTATCCCGTTAATCACCGCGATTCGTCAGTTTTCCACCATACCGATTTCAATTGATACCAATAAATCAGCGGTGATGCGCGCTGCGGTCGACGCGGGTGCCGATATCATCAACAGCATCTGGGCTTTGCGTCTGGGGGACTCTTTGCAGGTCGCAGCAGAGCTGGATGTGCCGGTATGCTTGATGCACATGCAGGGTACGCCCGATACGATGCAGCAAAACCCGAGCTATCAGGATGTGGTGGCCGAGGTGCTGGAGTTTCTGCAGGCACGCATCGATGCGGCTTTAGCGGCCGGCATTGCCGCGCACAATATTATCGTCGATCCCGGCTTTGGTTTCGGTAAGACCCTCGAGCATAATCTGCTATTGTTGCGATCCTTATCCGAGTTTCGCAAATTGGGAGTGTTGGTCCTGGTGGGCATGTCGCGCA
>JAIBDO010000001.1 GCA_024686195.1 Gammaproteobacteria bacterium
ACTGTCTGTGGCGATTCGGGTATGCGCATCCACCAGGCCAGGCCCGCCACCCCAGGCTTCCAGCGTCAAACCGCCCCAGAACTTGAAACGGCCATCCACCTTGAAAGCCTGTCTGCCATAAATCGGCATGAAACGGATGCCCTTGTCGCGCATCCAGTGCAGGGTATCGCGCGAGGACATCACAAGGCGTTCACAGAGATCGGGATCAGTCCGATACGACGTCACCCGGAACATATCGTCGTAAAACTGATCCGTGGTGTAACTGCCGAAATCGGTAATGGCGATTTGCTCTTCCGGTAAATCGGGGCAGAGTGCACGTATGTCGTCCACACCCTCGTAGGCAAAACGAATGGCACCGGCGGTGAAGCGGCTATTGCCGCCATTTTCACTTTGTGGAGCGCGCTCCAGCATCAACACGCTGGCAGCTTTTTCCTGGGCCGCGTGTGCAGCGCAAAAAGCCGCGTTACCGGCACCTACAATAATGACATCTGGGTTATCGCTCATAATCTATTTCTTGAAAAGGTCCTTGCGCAAAGCACTCAAAGCCTCGGTGTCGACCTTGACATGAATGACCGCGGGTTTGCCGGCTGCCAGTGCTGACTTCAGGGCGGCCGCGGTTTCTCCAGCCCGGCTTACGCGGTACCCGCGCGCGCCACAGAGTTCAGCGAAGTCGGCGTAGTCGGGGCTGATGATATCAGCACCCAGCAAGCGGCCACCGAAAAACTCTTTCTGGTAGGCTTTTTCAGCACCCCAGGCGCCATTGTCGATAACGACGACAATAACTGGTAGATCATAGGTAACCGCGGTGGATAGTTCAGCCATGGTAAAACCAAAACCGCCATCGCCCATGACGGCGATAACGGGGCGGTTTCTGGCCGCAGCCTGTGCGCCGATAGCGGCCGCATAAGCAAATCCGACGAGACCGAAATCGAGTGGCGTGATCAGCCCCGGTGCCTGGTAGTGAGCGAGTCTGTCTGCGGCCTGCAAACAGGCATTACCGGTATCGATGGTGACGATGGCATCTTGCGGCATAGCTTCGCGGATCTCGCCTAATACTCGCTTCGGCAGCAATGGCATTGATTCATCGAGGGCCTCCTGACGTCGTTGGCGGGTCAGCTCGGCCTTGTCGAGCTGAAATTGTTCGAGCCATTCCTGCCAGTTCATCGTTGGCGGGGAAAGGATTATGGCGTCGGTTATGGCCTCGGTGCTGGCTCTTGCATCTGCCTGGATACCCAGTTCTACCGGAAAATAACGGCCGATGGCGCGGGCTTCAACATCGATCTGAACGATGCGGGCGTTCGCTGAAATGTACTCGTTGCTGTGAAAGGTGGAGTTGAAGGCGAGCCGATTGCCGATGGCCAGTATCAGATCCGCATTTGCGGTCAATCCACTGGCAACCGAATTGCCTCTTGGCCCTGCCTGCCCTGCAAACAACGGGTGATCATGCGGCATCACATCGGCGTGACCGGTCGAGGCGACGACCGGAATCTGCAGGGCTTGCGCCAGCGTTTGCAGCGCCTTACTGCCTTTGGACCATTTCAATCCGCCACCGGCAAAGATAAGCGGAGCGCGACTTTGCGCCAGCAGCTGAAGTATCTGCAGGATCTGTTGTTGCGTTGCTGCGGCGCCTTCGACAGGCGAGGGTGGCGCAATTGCGTCCATCGCAAAACGATCTGCAAACAAATCGCGGGGCACATGCAGGACGACGGGTCCCTTGCGTCCGGAATTGGCCAGGCGAACGGCATCATTGAACATTTCCGGCAAGCGCTCGACCTGCGGGACCACGATTGACTGTTTGCTGATCGACTTGAACAGGCTGACCTGATCAAATTCCTGAAAGGTGTCGCGACCCTGATGCTCGCGCGTGGTCATGCCGGCGATTGCGATCAGCGGCGAATAGGCGAGATGAGCTTCAACCACGCCTGTGGTCAGGTTGGCTACTCCAGGACCGGATTGCGCGCCGAGCACAACACCGGTCGTGCCGGTAACCCGGGCATAAGCATCGGCCATGTGCGCTGCGGCGCGTTCGTCCCGGGCACCGATGTAATTCACCGCATCATCCTGGTAAATGGCATCGTATAGTTCGAGCATCGAACCACCCAGCAAACCAAACACGGTATTGATACCATTGGCTTTCAAGCTGTGCAGAATTGCCTCACCACCGTTTATTAGCTGTTTCATTTATTACTTGCTGTCCTAAAGATTCATTGCGGTTTGCATGCCTTCGAAAATGGCTTCTTCCGCGGTGCGTGGTACCACGCAATCGCCTATCGCCAGCGGATCTATGCCCGCTGCGCGCAATTCGATTTCAAGCTGTCCGTCTGCCTGCTGACCCATGGCGAGTACCAGCGTGTCGATAGTGTCGAATATAATCGCTTCGTCAGTCAGTGTATTCTGAAAATATACGCAATCCCCGTCGCTGCCGTAAAGCCGTGCATGGGTAACCACCTCGACCCCCAGTTTGTAAAGTCGCCCAAGATAATAATTGCGCGTGTAGATTTGCAACGCCTCGCCGGCCAGTGCCGCATTTACCACCAGTTTTACCCGGCAACCGTCGCTGGCCAGGCGTTCGGCGAGACCGATCCCGGTCCAGTCGCCGCGCCAGTCGGCCACCACCACGTTGGTACCGATTGAGCAACGCTTAAGCAAAACATCTTCGTAGTCGATGGTGCGCTCTGGATCGAAGCTGCCCGCGGCGGGGAAGTAAGCTTGCGCGCCGGTGGCAAGAACGATGCTATCTGCCTGCAGGGTCTGCAGCATATCGCTATCAACAGCGCAGTTGGTAACCAGCTGTATGTCAGCTGCTTCGAGCTCATGCATGAGGTTGGTTACGAGTCCACCGAATTCTTCACGACCGGGAAGCAGCTGTGCCAGCAACGCCTGACCACCGGGTTGGGGTGCCTTATCGTAAAGCGTTACGGCGTGTCCTCTGCTGGCGGCAACGACCGCACATTTCAGGCCGGCGGGGCCGGCACCGACCACCACAATCCTGCGGCTTGATGCGGCTGTTTGCAGACCGTTGAACTTCAGCTCGCGGCCCGACTGCGGATTCTGAATGCAGGAAATTGGCAGGCCTTTATGCGCCCGCCCGATGCAGGACTGATTACACCCGATACAGGCACGAATATCGTCATAGCGGCCAGCCTGGGCTTTGTTCGGCATCTCAGGGTCACAGATCATGGCGCGGGTCATGCCGCAGAGATCCGCCTGACCACGTGAAATCATCTGTTCGGCGACCTGTGGCTGGTTGATGCGTCCGGTGACGATGACCGGAATATCAAGTTTCCCTCGTATCTGTTCCGAAATGGGGCCGAGATAACCAGCGCTGAAGCCCATTGACGGCGAAATATGCACCGATGCACCCAGGGTAGCGGAGGAACCGGCGACCAGGCTGACATAGTCGAGTTGCGCCTGCAGCGCCAGGCATATGTCGGTTACCAGGGGTTCTTCCACGCCTTCCGGTTCGTAATCGTTTGCCGACAGGCGCAGACCCAGGGTAAGCCCAGGGGCCTGCTGGTGAATCGCGGTGATGACATCGCGAGTGAATTTCAGCCGTGAGTCAAAGTCGCCGCCGTAGTCATCGTTGCGTTGATTGACCGCAGGGCTCAGAAACTGCGCGGGCAGATAGCCATGGCTGCCGACAATCTCGACACCATCGAAGCCCGCTTGTTGCAGGTTTTTCGCGCAGTTTGCATAACCGTCGATGATTGACTCGATCAACGCTATGTCCATCGCTTTCGGCATGATATGAAAGCGTTCGTTGGGCAGTGCTGATGGTGCATAAGCGATTGCCCCAAAACCGTCGGCGGTCGACATAACTTCTCGGCCGGGATGGAACAACTGGGCGAAGATGCGGCAGTCGTGACGATGACAGGCCTCCGCCAGCTGACGGTATGCCTGTATCGACGAATCGTCAAAAAATGACAGCAGCTTGCTGGAAAAGCCGGCGCTCGGGTGCACGGCAATAATTTCGGAGATGATCAGGCCGGCACCGCCGCGGGCGCGGGATTCGTGATAGGCAATCAGCTCCGGACCCGGTTCGCGGTCCGCCAGGTAGGTGTGATGTCCAGTCGAAACAATGCGGTTCTTCAGCGTTGTACTGCCCAGCTTTATTTGAGAAAACAGCTGAGGAAAATGATTGCTCATGCTGGCTGCATCAGCTTTTCATCGAGCAGGATCCGGTAGCGATCGCGGATCCAGCGATCCTGTTCAGGGGTGATCAACTCGGGATAGTGGGCTTTCAGAACGTCCCTGGCTGTCATTTTGGCGCGCTGGTATATATCAAGTGAGCCAGCCTGTTTCCAGTCATCGGGTGATTGACGATTGGCGACCTGTGGGTAGAGGTAATCGCTTTTCATGCGCTGCAGGGTTTGTGGCGCGCCGAGGTAGTGTCCTTCACCGTTAACCACGTCCTCGATCACGTCCAGTGCCAGCGTCTCTTCGCTGACTTCAATTCCGCGCACACCGCGCAATACTGAACCGATCATGTCGTTGTCGATGACATAGCTCTCGAACGATGCTCCGAGCAGGCTGGCCTGCAGGCCGCAACCCTGGGTAATGATATTGGCGCCGGCATGGGCCGCCAGCGTCAAGCCGTGGCATTTTTCGTATCCGTGCTGGGCATCGGGTGTCTTGGCATCGGTCATCCCTGCCATTGAGCTGGTGACGAAGCCGTAGTAGCGACCCATCTGCGCCGTAGCCGCCATCAGTACTCCCTGTTCGCCGCTGCCACCCGACATCGACCCGGTGCGCAGATCCGAGACCAGCGCCTTGGGCGCAAAAATCGCCTTCACCTGCGGGTCGATCAGGTAACAGAACACCATTCCGGCCAGCGATTCTGCAACTGATTGCACGACCGAGCCGGCGAGGGTGGCGGGGCTGGTAGCCCCGGCCTGTCCTGCGGAGATCAATTGCACCGGGTAGCCCAGACGGACACCGGCCTCTAATACCTTGCAGGATTCTTCGGCAAAGCGCATCGGTGGCACGACATGGCAACACAGCAGCGTACAAAACGGTTTTTTACGAAACTCGCCCGCGCCACCGGCAAGCAGATCGAAGTACTCGTTTATTTTTTCCACATGTTCGGCTTCAAAGAAGCTCATGCCGATGTGTTTACTGGTGCCGGCGGTAGACACATAGGCCGTGTTCAAATCCAGTGACCAGGCATCCGGGCAATCACGAGCGACCAGTGATCGATTGAAAAAGTGGATGTTATCCAGCGAGTCGACCAGTCGAGCCGCATCGTAGAGATCTTGTAATAAAGCGTCCCGGTATAGTCCTGTTTCCAGATCGACCATATTGGGTGAGGCACCACCGGTGCCAACATGAACGCGATCCCCGGATACCTGCAGATCCCGGCCCTCGGCGCGACCGTGTAAGGTGAATGACTTGCAGGTGTTTGCAATGACGTCGTCCACCAGTGCACGCGGGAAAAGAAGCCGCCCCTGCTCAGTCAGGCGTCCACCTTTGGCGCTCACCAGCTCGATCATTGAGGGAATTGCCTGGCTCAGCCCGACTCTTTCCAGCAGGTCGAGTACGGCAGTGTGAATGCGCTCCTCTTCTATTATGGACAGGGGCTTGTAGTGGCCGCCCTCAACGCCTGGCCAAACCGGCGGCTGAGCCATCTCGGCCTGATCCAGTGACTCTTCGAGCCGCCGTTGGCGGCGAGGGTTTTTTCGACTTCGCTTTTCCATAGCCGCAACAAATGAACCTGAAAGCTCAAATATATTCACTTTACAGGCTTGCGACAAACGAGAATAATCAGCCCGATACCTGAATACAATTCATCTATAGGCGAATGCGACAGATACGTTCAGTACAGGCGTTAAAAACTTTTGAAGCGGCTGCGAGACACCTGAGTTTCAAGTATGCGGCGCAGGAACTGTGCGTTACTGCCACCGCGATCAGTCACCAGATCAAAACTCTCGAGGCTCAGCTGGGTTTCGTGCTGTTCAAACGCAAGGTGCGACGGATTGAGCTGACGGACCAGGGGTATGAATTGTTTAATACCCTGCGCAAAGCTTTCGACGACATAGACGACACCATCAACCAGATTGAAACGCGCAGTAAACGTGATGTCGTGACCCTGGGCCTCGGACCAATTATCGGAGCACGTTGGTTGGCACCTCGGCTCGGAGACCTCTGGGAAAGCCATCCCGACATTGACTTGCGCCTGCACCACATCACCTTTCCGCTACAGAAAAGTGCCGATTTGTTCGACCTCGCGATCGCCTGGGGAGATGGTCACTGGCCACAAATGGAAGTCACGCCGTTCATCGATATCAAGTTGACCCCGGTGATGTCACCGCAACTGCCACAACCTGGCCAGGCGGCGGATCTGTTGCAGCAGGTGTTAATTCACGAGCGTAACCGTAAGGGATGGCAACAGTGGTTTGCGCAAGCCGGAGTCGAATACGATGGAACCGCCGGGACCACCATCGATGATGCCAATCTGGTGCTGCAGGCCACGCTCAATGCACAGGGTGTTTCGCTTGGAATTTTGCCATTTGTTAGCGAAGATCTGCGCAATGGCAAGTTAGTTCGACCGTTTGACCTTGCCGTCGACCCCGAGTTTTCCTACTACCTGATTTATCGCAAGAAGAGCCTTAACAAGCCCGCAGTTGAGGCGGTGAGGGACTGGTTGCTCTCCAATATTCAGCAATCGGAGCCGCCTGCACGGGCCCGGTGATCTTGAAATGATGGTAGTCAGGGACTGTGGACCACAGCGCTTATGGAGCGGTGTAAAGATGTTCTGCATGACTTCATGCCAAGCGTGATTGCTCGACATTTTCCAGTCGTCGTTAGTCCAGAGGGCTGCAGCGGAACTGTCGACAGAATTTGCAAATGGACGCTGAGGACAGGTGTCGAAGAGTACAAAAATGCCGCCAAAGCGGCACAACTGGTAAGCTCGCGGCCTTGATAAGCTGGCGGTATATGGCTATACATAGTGGTTCAGGAATGATAGGCAGACAACAGTCTGTAGAGTTTGAGCCTTAATCAATGGTTTTCGCTAATTGATCGAAATGAGGCAGGGAACATTTATCGAGAATGCGATACACGATTGATCACCCGAAGACTAGTGATGAACCCGGTCATGGGTTGAATTGCTCGCCAACGGATTGTTGAGTTTCTCACATTTAACATCTTACAGATGAAAGGAAAAGTTTCATGCGGATTTTAAGATCTCTGGTGGCAACCGTGACGTTACTGATTGCAGTGGGCGGACCTGCGCAGGCTCGCGATGTCTCGATGTTAACCGTCGAGTGGGCCCCCCATTATGGTTCAACTCTTCCTGAAAACGGACTAACGACGGCGTTGGTAAAAGCCGCCTTCAGGGCTGGTGGGCATTCTTCCCAGGTCGACTTTATACCCTGGGCGCGTGCGTTGAAGGAAGTCGAAGAAGGCAAGGCAGATGTTGTCATGGGGGCATACTATAACGAGGACAGGGCGCAGAAGTATTATTATAGTGATCGCATTTATTCGCTTGATCTGGGTTTGATCGCGCGCCCCGGGCTCGATGTTCTAAAGTATGAATCCCTGCGCGAATTGTCCGCCTACAAGATTGGTGTATCGCGCGGATTTGCTAACAGTGAAGAGTTTGACGCCGCTGATTACCTGAATAAGGATGTGGCGACTTTCCCCAATCTGAATATTCGCAAACTGTTTCGTGGACGCATTGATATGGCAGTGATGAATTTCGACCTGTTCAGGTACGAAGCCAAAAAGGAAGGCTTTTGTATCTCCAATGTTACCTTTATGGATCCGCCGCTGAGTACCGAGGGTCTCTACATGATGGCATCGCGTAATATTCGTGATGGTAAAAAGATCATTGAGGATTTTAACCGTGGCCTGTTGGCGATTCGTCAGAATGGTGAGTTTGACCGCATCGTCAATCGTTTCCGCAAATAGCATTTGAGTAACCATAAACGCTAGAGAGCAGCTTAATGAGTAGTGTAAATATCCGATGGTATAGAACGATCCGCATGAAGGTGGTAACGGCAGTTATCGTCTCCTGTACGGTGGTTTTTGGCGGGCTTAGTGCCTTCAACACCGTGACCGAGCAGGATCAGCTGTCAGCCGACCTGCTTAAATTGACCCAGGTGACGTCGAAACGCTTGTCGAAACACTTGATCGGTCCGATGTGGGATCTGGACAGAGATCTGGTCGACTCGGCACTGGAAGCGGAGATGCTGGAAGAGAATGTCGCGGCCATCGTAGTCTGGGATGAGGGTGGGAACATCGTTTTTTCTGCACGTGAGCGCAGTGCTGATGGAAGTCTGCTGGTGTCCAATGGCGCCATTGCGGGCGACCTGATCAAGGCCAGTGACGAAATCAGCAATGGCGAAAAATCGATCGGTGAAGTTTCAGTGTTTGTCTCCAAGCAACAGTTGAACCAGCAGCTCGCGGCTTCGACGTTCTCTAATCTGACAACACTGACTGCGTTGATCATTGTTATGGCTATTGTCATGACGATCGTTATGAATCAGGTTATCATCGGCCCCATCACCCGGCTGGCCAAACATGCCGACGATATCAGCCACGGTGACCTGAAACAGAACATCGTGCCAGAGTCGCATGACGAAATCGGACTTCTGGCGGAAGCCTTCCACCGCATGCAAAACAGCATGAGGGTGGCCTTTAAGCGACTTTATGCGAAGACGAAATCTGCATGATACGACTGAGAATTCGATCGTGACATTTACGGATCACCCGGAGTCGAGATGAGCGATTGGCTTGTTTACGACGATATCGTTGATCTTGTGCGCAGTCGGCATCATGACGGGTACAGCGGTCTGTTGACCGGAGTCACCGAGCGCCAGCATTCGTTCCAGGTCGGTTTCGATAACGGCAATATCGTGTTGTTGTCCTATCGCATCAGGAAGGGCCTGGCAGCGTTGCAGCTGATCTCACAGATCGAACGCGCGAAAATCTCCGAGTATCCGGTTGCGGCTCCGGTAGAGCTATCAGGTGACGTGCCTGATACCAGCACCATTCTGTCGAGTTTAACCTCGAATACGCGCGACGACACGACCTCGATTACTGAAATCAGTGACGTCCCCAGTCCGCAGAGTATGAGTAACTCCGGGCAATCAAGCACGGTGGATGCGAAAATGAAAGCGATTATAGAAGCTGCTGCAATCCATCATTTTGGCCCCATCGGTGCAATGGTTTGTGCAGAACATCTGCATGAGTCGCGTGCAGATGTGCGTCAGCTTATGCTTGAAATCGTGAATGAGATTGGTGCTAGCGAAGCTGATTCCAGAGCATTTTTTGAATCGATATCCAACGCTTGATCGCGGGTCCTGAGGGTATTTACCAGAAAGCGGAACTTCAGCACGCACGGGAAAATCAGCTCGCCAACAGCAATACTTTATCTGGCCTATGCGTTTGTGATGCCGATAGTTAATGCAGCTGCCTGGGGCCGGTAGCGTTATCGGAAAGCGGCCCTAGGCCTTGTCTCTGCGCTTTACTTCGAGTTCAACCTTCAGCGGTTTTCGCAGATCGTCGAGCACCGGGCAATGGCGATTGACGGTTTGCCGCAGTCGCTCGATGTCGTCATCGCTGGCATTGCTGACGATGTTGATATCCCCGAAGACTTCTGAAAAACCGGCATCAACCCCATCATCCACATTGAAAAAGCCCCTGGCGTCAGATACCCCGGTCACGCTCACCGCCACGTCCTGAAGATCAATGTCCATCGCGTCAGCGTAGAGTCGATAGGTCACTTCATGGCAGGCCGCGAGCGCTGCCAGCAGCAATTCACTTGGGCGAGGGCCGCGATCCGAGCTACCCATATTTTCCGGTTGATCCAGAACCACCTCGAAACCACGGGTTTTAACATGGCTGCGGAAATCTTCCACCAGGTGGCTGTCGGCTTTGGTTTCGACGCGGCATTTATCCGGTCGATTACGCAGAAGATCCTGCTTGTGTAGAAATATTTCTTTATATTTGCTCATCGTGTTGTGCCATCGATTTTGTGCTGAAGGAGCGCATAATACTGCCTCATTGGCAGGTGATCTACTCGGCAGTCAAAAGGCGACGAGTCCTGGCAAGATAATCTGGATGTCCCGCCACTGCGGGGATATCGGCAAGGCTGCTGCGGGTGGTTGACTAATGATGCGTATTGTTTACGCGAGCTGATGGCAGACTCTAATCGAAGAGGTCATCGTCCAGGGCCTGCGACAACAGTTCTATTAGCGCCCTGGCCATGGGTAGTATGGGATTGCCGGATACCCATGCCAGTCCGAGCTGCTGGGTAACGGTCGGATTGACTAATTGTTTGGCGCGTGTGCCCGGCAATTCATTGAAGCGTTTTGGAACAATGGTTGCCAGATCTCCAGCCATGACATGAAAGGCCAGTTGGAAAATCGAATTCGATTCGAGTTGTGGTCTTGGTTTGCACTCCACGGTGGCAAAGGCCGCGTCTATCATCTGACGTTCGCGCATCGCTGGTGACAGCAGGCAAAGCGGCAGGTTGGCTGCTTCGGCCCAGGTTACCGTCGGTTGATCGTCCAGCCAGTCGTTATCGGGCAGCAACAGGTGCAAGGGTTCTTCATACAGGGCAAGAGTTTCAAGCCGGGAGTCGGTGAGCTGTTCAAGGTCGGTGAAACCAACATCCAGCTCGAAGTTTTTCAGCGCAAGTGTCAGCTGATCGATGCCCATAAATTGAATGTCGACCTGCACGACTGGGTATTCCTTCTGGAACAGACGCGCCACAATCGGCAGCATCGGCGAACTGGTAGGCATTGCGCCGATTCTCAGGCGGCCGTGCAGATTCTTCTTCATGATCGCCAGCTCTTCGAGCATCGCCGAGCGATCAGATAGCAGTCGCTTCGCCCATTCTACGACACGCAAACCTTCGTTGGTGAATCCCTGGAATTTCTGGTCACGCAGGATGATCGGAACGCCGAGCTCCTCTTCCAGCTTTTTGATCGCACTGGACAGGCTTGGTTGAGACACGAAGCAACGTTCAGCGGCACGGCTGAAGTGTCCTTCCTGCTCGAGTGCGATTAAATACTGGAATTGGCGCAGAAACATGATTGCCCTGAGTAATCAGCTAGGTGCCTATGTTACATTAGTTTGTTGCCGGAATGCTGCTGCTTAGGTGCCGGTTTTTCGAATTTTTTGTCGCGGATGACTGTTGATGTCGATAACCCTGATTTTAATCTGCCTTATTGTCGGTGTGCTGATCGGTGCAGTGGGTATTGGTGGCGTGCTGCTGGTGCCCTCACTCAACCTGATTGCCGGCATCGATGTGCATGAGGCCGTGCCCGCCTGCACACTCAGTTACCTGGCAACTGGGGTCATTGGTGTCATCGTCTATGCGCGCCACGGTTCGATACAATGGCCAAAGGTCTTCTGGCTTTGCCTGGGGGCCATACCGGCGGCATTTCTGGGTTCGATCTCACTGCTCAGTATCCCTTCGATCGTCGTGATGTCCCTGATTGCCTTGCTGATGATCGTTAGCGGTATTGACGCTCTGATCAAAGCTTATCGAAAATCCTCTGACGAGCAGCCGAAGCGCCAGTTAAGCCCGTTGCAGTTTATCGTAATCGGTTTTATCACCGGATTCGGCTCGGCCATAACGGGCACGGGTGGCCCACTAATTCTCGTCCCGCTCATCATCTTTCTCGGCTTGCCTGTTCTCACCGCGATCGGCCTCAGTCAGGCCATTCAGCTGCCGATCGCGGCGTTTGCCAGTACCGGTAACTGGATGTCCGGAAACCTGAATTTTGAACTGGCCCTGGTGATTGCGGCGGTGTTAGTGGTCGGTTCGTTCGCTGGTGCGCTACTCATACATCGGTTGCCGGCCGAACCGATCCGCAAGATGATTGCCTTCCTGCTGGTTTTTGTCGGTGCCGGTATCGGTATCCAGCAGCTATTCCAGCTGTAGGTCCTGTCGCAGTGTTATCGCTGGCGGATCTGGTTCGAGACTATGGCGACCCCCATGCAGAGGCAATGTGCTGTCGGCAGGATTGCGCGCTGTTTGATTTTTCCTTCGTTTACCGGATACGGGTCTCGGGCCGGAATGCGATCGCAAGGATCGAACAGTTCCAGCCACGAACCGTCAGCGATATGTCGATCGGGCAGATACGTTACAGTGTCAAACGCAACGCACAGGGCAGGGTGCGATCTGATTTGACGCTATGGCGCTACGCTGAGGACGTCTTCGAGATCATGAGCGGCTGTGCCGAAGATGTAAGCGATCTGCAGGCTCAGGCGGGCGAGGAGTTCATTCTGCAGAACCTGAGTGAGAGTACCGCTATTCTCTCATTGCAGGGGCCGAACACATTGGCACAGCTAGCCTGCTTCATGGATGTTACCGAGATCAGTACTCTGCCTTATTTTCACTTTGTCAGGGCACAAATTGGCGAACTACCCTGTCTGATCGGGCGCCTGGGTTACTCTGGTGAAGCAGGATTTGAGATATTGGTAGATCAGTCTGCTAGAGACTGGTTGTGGGATTTGTTGTCCACCAGGTTTCCACCGGCCGGTTTTGCCGCGATCGATATCCTGCGAATCGAAGCAGGTTTCTTCCTGTTTACCAATGAATGTCGAATTTCTCCGTCGATTGGCGAGCTCGGTTTGTCGGCTCTGCTTGGGGACAGGAAGGGAAGTCCGGAAATCAAACTGGTTGCCTTCGAAGGGAACTGTCATCACACACCGAATCCGGTCTTGTGGCAACCGACCAGTTCTGAGATTCGACGCCCTGATTCCGGGGAGATAATGATCACTTCGGCCTGTTTCAGTCCACTGTTTAATCGCGTGATTGGACTGGGTTTTGTTAAGTTCGGCCAGGCAAGTGACGCCATTATCGATCCCAAACGCAAATTTTCCGACGTTAAAATTTGCTCGCTTCCACCCTACGACCCGCATAAAACAAGGCCTCGAAAGGCATGGAAGGCCGACACAAGGTGAAAGCTATCACCCGATAAAGAGAAGCTCTTTGACAGTTTTTCACGGCCCGGCTTAGTATCTCCGGGCTGCAAAATTGACTTTTGCAATAATAAAATCAACCACCCACGAGGGAGTCATGTCAGAAGAAACGCCTAGACGAAAGAAAGTAACGATACGTGAATTGCAGCGCAAGATGCGTGATGACGAGCAGATTGTGCAGATGGCGATTTACGATTACAGAAGCGCAGTAATCGCAGATCGGCTGGGTATCGACATTCTATGTGTCTCCGATACGGGCGGAATGATTTTATTCGGTCATCAGTCAACCGTCACCGTGAGCTTTGACGAAGTCATGATGATGTCGAAGGCTATTGATCGCGGCAGCAAGTACGGCCTTAGAATGGTCGATATGCCTTACTGGAGCTTTCATGTCTCGCCCGAGCAAGCGGTAGAAAACGCCGGCAAGTTCGTGCATCAGGCAAATGCTGAAGTGATGAAGTGCGAAGGCAATCAACACCACGCGAAGAATATTGAAGCCATCGTCAAGGCCGGCATTCCGGTGCAGGGGCATATCGGTATTACGCCCATGCGCATGCCGCAGCTGGGCGGGTTCATCGCCCAGGGTAAAACCTCAGATCGTGCCAAGGAACTCATTGATGACGCCTGGGCAATGGTAGATGCGGGATGTTTTTCTATCATGTGTGAAGTTACCACCGAGGAAGTTTGCGAATATCTGGCCGAAACATTGCCGGTGCCGGTGATCAGCCTTGGAGCAGGAAACAAGGCCCACGGTGTGCACATTATAACTTCCGATTTATTGCATCTGTATGAAGAACATGTTCCACGGCACTCGAAAATTTATACCGACCTCATTCCAATCATGGAAGACGTTTTTATTCGCTACCGCGACGAAGTAAGAGAGCGAGTGTATCCGGGACCCGAACACACGGTCTATATGCCACCTGAAGAGCTAAAGAAATTTGCAGAGGCGATGGACTGGAAGTCAAAACTGTAAGACCTGCAAACTGGATATTCCAGTCTTACCGGCAGTAGACCCGGCCATCACACTAGTAAGGCGGGTCTATTGTTTTTATATTAACGAGTTGTTTGCAGTTAGAAACGTACGCAGGAGTTTAAATTAAGATGCCAGCCAGAAATCATAAGCAGTGGAGTGCCAAACCCGATCTAGAACTCGGGGAGTGGGTCGATAGTCGGATTTATTCTGACGAAGAGATATTCGAGGAAGAGCTGGACAAACTCTGGAAAAAATCCTGGATAGCACTTTGCCATGAATCGGAACTCCCGGAACCCTATGATTTCCGCACCGGGATTATCGCACGTGAGCCGGTTATCATGGTTCGCGGACCGGATAATAAAGTGCGCGCTTTTCTGAACGTTTGTCCACACCGTGGAATGACGATTGAGCGCCGGCCCTCTGGCAGCTTCGCGCCGGCTCAGCCGTCAGGTAACCCGAAACACATGACCTGTTTATTCCATGCCTGGCAGTTTGACATGAAAGGCAACTGTGTTGACATACCGCGCCAGAAAGAGGGCTACCAGGATCGCCTCGACAAATCTTCCCAGGGTCTTCGGGCTTTGCGTTGTGAAGTCAAATACGGTGGTTTTGTCTGGGTCTGCCTTGATGATCACACGGAGTTTAACGTCGAAACCTGGGCCGCTGGTGCGATGGATTGCATCAAGGATTCACTCGATGCCGAGCCGCTCGAACTGATTCACTACCACAAGGCGATCATCGATTGTAATTACAAACTGTGGCACGACACCAATAGTGAGTTCTATCACGATTACATGCACTATCACAATCGCATCACCGGCTTCAACGACGACTATTTTCAGCGTGAGTGCTCGGCTTATGACAATGGCCACGTCAATGTTGGCACCTTCACCGTGAACTATGAAGAGTATGATGTTGCGGAAGATCGCGGCACCCTGTCATTCCCTAATCTACCCCCCGATAACTGGTACATGGTCGACATGTTTCCGGGATTGAACTTCAACCTGCGTGGTTCCGTGGTGCGCATGGACTTGATGACGCCGCTGAGCGCCAACCAGGTGATGATCGAATTCCGTGGTTTCGGGCTGAAAAGTGATTCGCCTGAAGATCGTGCGCATCGTATCCAGCATCACAATTCAATCTGGGGCCCACTGGGCCGTAACCTGCATGAAGACCTCATTGGTGTGGCCGGCCAGGGTACGACAATGACACCTAAATCAGAGCCGCGTCGTATTTTGCACGGTCGTCACGAGGGTGCTTACATACACGACGAAATCGGTATGCGTCACTTTTACGAATCATGGGGTAAGAAGATGGACCGGTTGCCCAGTGATCCCGAGCAGAAATACAAAGCCGGCAAGGTAATGGGACCGGAAATGCCGCCCGCGAAGGGCTTGTCTACTTTCGCTGGCAAAGGTGCTTAAAGGCGGGTTTGCAGCGGAGAAACTGAACACGGACAACGGGGCAAGAGCTGATGGAGCAACGCCCTCGTCCAGTGTGATGCCTGCAGCATCGTAAGTTTGATTTAGCAACGCGCCTGCATGGCGTGAGAATATTATTGGAGAAGCTAGGAATGAATGTAGAGGAACAGCATATCAAATCGCTGGTCAGGGAAACGATATATGCGGCTGCCATGTTTCTGGACGATCAGAAATGGAATGACTGGATCGATCAGTGCGATGAAAGCTTCCACTATTCGGTGGTTACCTACAGCCATGAAGTGCGTAAGGATCTGACCTATCTGCTGATGAGCCACAAGGAAATGCATCCCTACTTTGATTTGCTACCAAAACACAATACGGATCATTCGCCGTTGCGGCGTCATGCCAGCATTTATACGGTAGATGTATCTGAAGACGGTAAAACGGCCGAGGCAGTGACGTCTTTCATCATGACCCAGGAAATGATTGATGGCATCAGTGCGCCACTTTATTCAGGCGAAAATCGGTTATACCTGACCGGAAAATATTATGATAAGTTCAAAATTGATGGTGAATCAGTGAAATTTACCGAACGGGTTGCACGGGTATACACCCGGCGGTTCGACAAAGGCACTCATTGGGTTTTCTGATTGGCATCTAACCGAACTTTAGCCGTCATTGCAGGTTAGGTAAGCTCGAATGGTTGTCGGATGTTTCTCGGCTGCTAGACGAGTCAATAATAAATAACAGGAGTAGAGAGTTGAGTTGGGAAAAAATCTGCGGAGTTTCCGATGTTCCGGAAAACGCTCTGGAAAAGTTTGAAGTAAATGGCATTGAGCTAGTCGTCGCCAATTATGGCGGTGGTTTCCGTGCCTTTCCCCCGCGCTGTCCACACATGGAAGAAGCGCTTTGCGACTCTGCCGTGTTGTTCGACGGAATGCTGACCTGTACCAAGCACCTTTGGCAGTGGGATATGGGGTCAGGGGAAAAAACCGGAATAGCCGAAAAGGAGTTGCTGTTTTATGACGTTAAACAGGAAGGTGGCGATCTTTATGCGCAGGTCGACGAGGCGCTCGTCTATGAAGACGATGACGATGAAGACGAAGACGAAGACGACGAGGATTTTTTCAATGCCGACTAATGCCCGTGACGCTATCGAAAACGGAAGTCGGATAAGCATAGCGTCAGAGATGGCGGGTCAATAGAGCATATTATGCGAGTGACACTGGATTTTTTTAGCGGACGTCAAGGCGGGCTTCGGTGGGTCGCAAATCGACCCTGTGACCTGGATAATCATGATGACCGGTAAAACGTTGAATATCCAGGTTAATGCCAGAAACCGCGCCTATACGCTTGATGGCACCAGTGATGATAAAATCCTCAACCTTGGCTTGAGTAACGCCATCGACCTCCCCTATGAGTGTGGTAGCGGTACCTGTGGTACCTGTAAAGCACGATTAATATCGGGAGAGATCTGTGATCGGTGGCCCGAAGCACCCGGGCGCAAGTTCTTGAAGCCTAAGAAAGGTGAGTTCCTGATGTGCCAGTGCGCTGCAAAAACGGATAGCGTGATCGAAGTAGAAAGTTTTGTGCACACCATGGAGGCCGGTGCCTGTGTACCCGGGTTAATTACTGGCCGAGTCAATAGTTCAAAACTTTTGACCCCGGATGTGATGTCACTGCAGATAACGATGGATCAGACATTCGATTTCGATGCGGGCCAGTTTATGCTGGTGCAGTTCCCCGAAGTAGTGGGTTTTCGTGGTTGGTCGATGGTGAATTATGAGCGTCATGCAAAAACCCTGGATTTTGTCATAAAGAAAAAACCTGACGGAGTACTGTCCGAATGGCTGTTTGGTAACAATTGTGAAGGTGTGGAAGTTGAACTCTACGGGCCATTGGGAAATGCCACCTTTTATTCGAGACTGGCCAAAAACATTCTTTGCATCGCCGGTGGTAGCGGCATTGCAGGCATCATGTCCATTCTTTCGAGGGCGGCACAGGACGGCTATTTCTCGCAGTATAGCGGGGATGTGTTTTTCGGTGTGCGCACCATGAAAGACGCATTCTTTCTCGATGAACTAGCGGCTTTCCGCGCCGAGTGTGGTGAAAAACTGAATATCGTGATCGCTCTATCAGATGAAGACGTCCCCGCCTCTGCGCAGATCGATTATCCGCAACTGGCGTTTGACAATGGGTTTGTTCACGAGGTGGCCGGTCGCCATATGGAAGATCGCTATCAGAATGTGAGAGCCTATCTTGCCGGCCCCCCACCTTTGGTGAATGGCTCGATAGGTATGCTACTGCGGGCGCGAGTGACTACCGATAATATCCGCTATGACAAGTTCAGTTAAGAGTGTCGTCATGAGCAAGAATATACACATATGTAAGCTGAGTGATATTCCCGCCAACGGAATCAAGGATTTCGTGCTTGAGGGCGGCGAAAAAGTGCTTATCGCTAACTTCAGCGAGAATTATTATGCCTATAACGGAAATTGCCCTCATCAGGGTACATGCCTTGCCGAAGGTTTTTTCGACGGTGCGGTACTGACCTGTAACAAACATTTATGGCAGTGGGATATCACCACCGGAAAGCCCATCGGCCTTGCCGAAGCCCCACTGGAAAGCTATCAGCTCGAGATTGAAGACGGCGAGATATATGTTCGCAAGGCCAATGCGTTGAAGATGGCCGAGTTATTCAGGGATATTTCAACTAGCACGCAGGACTTGCTGGTGAAACTCACCCGGCGAGAAGAATATGAAGTTGGTAGCGTTCTATACGATCTGGGTGATCTGACAGACGATCTCTACATTCTCGAATCGGGTCGGGTCGAGTTCGAACTTGGTCGAGACGAACGTACCAGTGCGGCCGGGTTTATCTTGCGTAAAGGCGAGGTTTTCGGATGGGCCGCACTACTTGAGCATCAACCGATACGTATCGCCCAGGCTGTTTGTGTGGAAAAATCGGTTCTGTTGCGTCTCAATGGCGAGGAAGTTGTTAAGGTATTAGCAACCGATCCGGCTTCTGGCTACCTGGTCATGCGCCAGTTAGCTACTTTGATCACCAGGCACTTCACCTCGTCGAGCGAGCAATGATGAGAGGAGAGCGGCGATTAATAACCGAGTATGAATAACTGAGGATGATTGCAACTCAATGTAAGGAGGTCATGATTAAAAAGTAAGGCACCAATCTTTAACCATAAAAAGTTGTTTAGCGCGTTTAGACAATTGACAATTTTAATAATCGAAAATAGTGAGGAGTTATAAATGTTATCTAAATTAAAAAGTATCCAACATCGGGTCACTACCGGTTTCGCTGCGTTGATTGTAGCGTTAGGCCTTACGGCGCCCGGATTAGTGTCCACCGCATCTGCCGCTGAAATTGATTTTGGCAAGGTCGGAGATCCGATCAATCTTGTTGTAGGTTATCAGCCATATTACACAGAAGCCTGGTCCGGTGTGGTCATGAAGAGCCTGAAGCTGTACGAAAAGTACTTGCCGAAAGGGTCGACTGTTGAATTTCAGATTGGCCTGCAAGGCGGTATTATCGTTAACGCCATGCTCGCAGGAAAGCAACACATCGGCTACATGGGTGACATGCCGGCCATCGTCGCCACCACCAAGGATCGCGTAGCTGACATTCGTATCGTTGCGACCGCAGGTCTTGGTTTTGATCAGTGCAATAACATGCTGGTCAGAAATGATGCACCGCAGTTTGCCAATGCCGGCGAAGCCATCCAGTGGATGGATGGGAAGGTCGTAGCAGTACCGAAAGGCGCCTGTACTGACCGCTTTGCACTGGCTGTTTTCGAGAAAGAAAACATCAAGCCGGCCAGCTACCTGAACCAGAACATCGAAGTAATCACCAGTGGCTTCCGCGCTGGCAAGCTCGATGCGGCTGCGATCTGGGAACCAACGGCATCACGTCTGGTTGAGGAAGGACTGGCACGTAAAGTTGCTTCTGGCGCCTCGGTTGATGAGAATGATGGTGGTTTTATCGACATGCGTGGTGACCTGATTGACCAACGTCCCGACGTTGTCAAAGCCTGGCTGAATGCCGAACTCGACGCGCAATTGTTCATGGCTGATCCCAAAAACACCATGGCAATCGTGAAGATGGCTGAAGAGCAAACCACTGGCTTCGAATCCAAGGTGCTTTGGAAAGCTATGGTTGGTACCACACCGGTACTCCAGGGCGGCACACCGGTTCGAAATGAACTGGCTTTTGCTATTACCCCGAAGGCCCAGGCGCTGATCGACAAAGCAACTGTCTTTCTGCACTCCATCAAGACGATCAAAGTGGATACCCTGCGTGACAACGCGATCGAGCGTAGCTTCACCGAAGAAATCCTGAAGGAGCGTGGTCTGTCAGCACCCGTTGGCAAGATGTGGGCTCAGCCAGATTCTGCTTACGGTATGTAGTGCCTGACATAACTTTGTTAGTTCTGTAGAGGACCCCCCGACAGGAAAATGTCCCGGTCGGGGGGCCATCTCTACGCATAGAGCAACAGTTAGTAAATAAATGTAGTTATACCTGGGTGTGCATTCGGCATGGTTGTGCGTGTGCAGGATACCCGGAACATAAATAGAGGAAGCAGGTATGCCTGACCCGGCAAACAATTCGGAAATTCTAAGCGCCTTGAAAAGCGCGATGCCCTTTCAGATGGTACCCGGTAATCTGATGCAGGAGATTGCTGCAATCTGTACGCAGGAATCATATGAAGCAGGTGAGAAAATATATGACCTGGGCGCGGTAGCAGACGATGTTTTCATCGTCGCTTACGGAAGCGTGCGACATACCCTGTCGGCGGATACAGACGCGAGCAAGCATGAGAAAACCATGCGCAGCGGTGATGTTTTCGGCTGGGCCGCTGTTCTTGAAGGTCAGAGTGTACGTATGGCGGCGACTGCCAGCATCGAGCGTACCCTGGTGCTACGCATCAACGGCAAAAAACTGATCAAATTGTTTGAGAGCGATCCCGCGGTCGGTGACGTTGTCATGACGCGATTCGCGACCTTGATTAATAAAGAATTCTACGTGCCCAGATCGATTGCCGATCAGGTGCCGGGCTTCAAGCAAGCCCTCAATGCAAGCAATCTTCAGGGCTCTGAAGTGACCACCATGGCGTTAACCGTCTATCGGATTTCGACCTGGCTGAAAAGCCCGCGACCGTACCTGATGTTGATCGGTTTTGCACTGTTCCTCAGCTTCTGGATGCTGTCGGTCGAGATTTGGAAATTACCGCGCTTTGTCGATATGCCTGGGCCGACCGAGGTGTTTACCGAGTGGTTCAGCGAAGATCCCTATTACGGTCTGTCGATCTACACCCCCGAGTATTACAAGCACATTGGCATAAGCCTGCAACGTATTGCCTTCGCCTTCTTTCTGGCGACTGGGCTGGGTGTGCCACTGGGGCTGTTCCTCGGTTGGTCGAAGAAATTCCGTGAATATATTTTCCCCCTGTTCGAGGTGTTTCGGCCAATTCCGGTTCTCGCCTGGGTACCACTGGCGATTATCATGTTCAGTGGCTCTGAAACTCCGGTTATTTTCCTGACTTTCCTGGCCTCATTCTTCGCTACAACGCTGAACACCATGCTGGGCGTAGAATCGATCGACGAGTCCTACAGTCGGGCTGCTCGATGTCTGGGTGCCAGTCGCTGGCAGACATTCGTTCATGTGGTGATCCCCGGCGCTATGCCCTACATTTTTACCGGCCTGCAAATATCCATCGGTGTCGCCTGGTTCTCGCTGGTGGCGGGAGAGATGGTGTCCGGTCAGTACGGCCTGGGATATGTCATTAACACCGCCTACATGATGATCGAATATCCGAAAATTATCATCGGCATGATCACCCTTGGCGTAGTCGGCTACATCACCAGCGCCATGGTGCGCATGATGGGTGATTACCTCATGCAGTGGCGGGTGCGTGAACTGGCCCTCGGAGATAACTAATGAGTGCAGTAATAGATGAAAATTTAGGTTCGCTGGCGGACGTCACCGACGGCGCAATCAGCATTAAGGATGTGGTCAAAATATACGACCCGGATGGGGCCGCGGTGATGGCGGTCGACCATTGTTCGATCGAAATTCCAGCTGGGGAAATCTGTATGATCGTCGGCCCGTCGGGTTGCGGCAAGACAACCCTGCTGAATGCCATTGCCGGTTTCCACGGCATCACTTCCGGCAGTATCCACCTCGATGGCGAACTGTTGTGCGGCCCTGAAAAGCCACAGGCAGAGCCCGGTTCTGATCGCATTGTAGTGTTCCAGAACGGCGCACTATTCCCCTGGAAGACCAATCTCGACAACGTTGCTTTCGGGCCGATGATGGCTGGTAAGCTGAGCAAGGAGGAAATCTACGATAAGGCGCGCAGCATGATGGCAGACGCGGGCCTGAGCGGCAACGAGAACAACTATCCGGGCGAAATATCCTCGGGCTTGCGGCGTCGGGTCGAAATAGTCCGCGCACTCATGAACGATCCCAAAGTATTGCTATTCGATGAGCCTTATCGCGCGCTTGATTCTCTCACCAAGTCGGTTATGCATGAAGCCTTGCTGGAAATCTACTATCGCAACAAGGTCACGATTTTCTTTATAACTCACGATCTCGAAGAGGCGATCTTCCTTGGCCACCGGTTGATCATCATGTCTTCCCGACCCTGTAAGCCAAAGAAAATTGTAGAAGTGGATATACCCCATCCACGCGATTACAGCGTGCTGACTTCTCCCCGTTTTCGGGAGCTTATGAACGAAGCCAAAGACGTCGTGCATGAGGAGGCTACCAAAGCCTTCGAAGCCGGCGAAAAAGAAGGATAGAACAGAGATGAGTGTAAGCAATTTTTCAGACAAGCTGTTCAGTAAGGCAGCGATGCGTGGCATCTTCGCGATCGTCGTTTTCGTGCTGATATGGGAAGTCGGTGCTCGTTCCGAGCAATGGTTTGGTTATCGTTTCCCGTTTATTGGATTGGTACCCCCGCCCACCGATGTATTCGTCAGCTGGGGAGGATTGATTGCGGATCCCAGTTACTGGCAAAGCTGGTACATGAGTTTCCTGCGTGTTTTCGGAGGATTCGCGGCGGCCATGGTCATCGGAATCCCGATGGGTTTGCTAATGGCGGTCAATAAAGCCAGTTACGGCATCATTTTTCCGTCTTTTGAAGTGCTGCGTCCTATTCCACCGCTAGCCTGGGTGCCGGCGTCGATCATCTTCTGGCCTACCCAGGAATTGTCGATTGCCTTCGTCACTTTCCTCGGCGCGTTTTACACCATTGTTATCAATGTGCTGGGTGGCGCTAAATCGATCAACAAGCAGTTTTTGCAGGCCGCGCAATCTATGGGAGCGTCACAGTGGGACATCTTCCGTCGCATCGTTCTCCCTGCAACATTGCCATCGATTGTGGTTGGTTCTGCAGTTGGTATGGGAATTACCTGGGAGGTTGTGGTCGCCGCAGAAATGATCTCGGGTGGTGGCAGCTCCGGTGGTGGTGCCGGTGGCGGGCTCGGATTTTTTATCTGGAGCTCTTATGTGGGTGGATCCTACGAACAGATCATTGTCGGCATGATCAGTATCGGCATCGCCGGTTATATAAGCAGCGAGCTATTGCGGCAACTCGGTGGTTTGCTAACTCCCTGGCTGAAAACACGGTAACCCAGATGAATACAACTACTCAAGATTCGGTTAAGCCAAAAACGGCTTCCTTCGCACAAGCCAGCAGCGAAATTGTGGCGACGAATATTTCCAAGTCCTATGGCGCAGGTCCTTTTGCCAAGCAGGTTGTCGATAACTGTTCGTTTACCATCGAAAGCAATAAATTGACCGTGATGATCGGGCCATCGGGTTGCGGCAAAAGTACTCTCATCCAGCTGATTGCGGGTTTTGAGAGTCCTGATAGCGGTACGATTACGATGAACGGCAATCCGATCACGGGTCCGGGAAAGGATCGTCTGGTACTGTTCCAGGAGTCTGCACTTTTCCCGTGGATGACTACCTATGACAACATCATGTATGGTCCTCGAGCGCGCGGTGAAGATAACGCCGAATCGGTAGAGTTGGCCGAGTTTCTGCTGGCCAAGGTCGGTCTCGAGGCTTTCAGGGACAAGTACCCGCAACAGCTCTCGGGCGGCATGCAGCGTCGAGCAGAACTGGCACGGGCAATGATCAACAAGCCCGAAGTGATGATCCTTGATGAGCCGTTTCGCGGTCTGGATAACATGTCCAAGGAGTTGATGTGGGAATACTATGCAGCACTCTACGAAGAAGACAAAAATACCAACTTTTTCGTGACCACGGACATTGACGAAGCCATCTTTCTCGCCGATCGCCTGTTGATTATGACTAATCTCCCAACCAACTGCCGTTCCGTTATCGAGATCGATATACCCCGCCCGCGTCGGATCGACGATATCGGTAACAACGCTCGTGCGAATGATATCAAGAAAGAGGTGATGACCTTGCTACACGAGGAAGCGATGAAATCCTTCTCGGGTGGCAGTAAGGCCGCGGCAGATTTCCTCGATGCTTATTCCAAGCGCGCCGGTTGAGTCAACCTGCCACTGTTAAACAATTGGTTTAAATCGAAATGCCTGATTGGTTACTCTATCGTCCCACCATTATTGGTCTAGCCGTAGTGGGGGGAATCCTGTCAATAGTGGCATCTTCCTGTCAATCGCGGGAATTGCTTCCTGAGCCCGCGATCGGATGGTTGAACAAGGCCTCCTACGCATTCATGATGGTCAGCGTCACCTTGTTTATCTCTGCCGGATTGCTGGGTGTCGATCCATAATTTGAAGTACGGCACTGTCATTATGTCTATTACCTGCCGCAGGCTACTTAATTAGTATCACGCACCAATGTTGCGCTTGAGCCGACGCTGACGATCAAACCGTAAGGCAGCAGAACCCTGCCAGTGATTTACGCGCAGGGATTGTCGCAGGTTTAACAAATCCAACCAGTTCAGCTTATGTTTCAGACTGGACCTTGCACAAAACAAGGGACTGCTGGTCGATGGCGCAATCCCTGTCCAGTGCTCCGTAGCAATCTGGTCTGGCCAATGCAGGCATTACGCCGGGAGTCGGGCAGCTCTCTCTGTGTTGTAGTTTCGATAGCGCACACTATTGAGGTTAACGGGACGTTGTCCCTCAGCATCACTCGTCGGTGTCGGGTGAATTGGTTTACAATCTCCGTTTCATAACATGGCTACCGTGGGCTCTGATATTCAAATTGCGCTGATTCAAGGGGATGGTATCGGTGTCGATGTCAGTGATGCGGCGCGGGCACTGCTGGATGCGGCCTTGCAAAAGACCGGGCAGGCGCCTGCCAGTTATCGTGAGATAGCCGCCGGTGCTGGCTATTTCCGCGAGACCGGACGGGATATCGAACCTGGCGGTGAGCAAGCGGCCGGTAAAGCCGATGCCATTTTCCTCGGTGCAATTGGCTTGCCATCGATCCGCCATGCGGACGGCACCGAGATTTCTCCGCATTTGCGCCTACGCGATATTTATCAACTTTACGCCGGTGTGCGCCCGGTACGCGCCTATCCCAACGCCCCGCAACCTCTGGCCGATCCGCGCGCTGCGGATATTGATCTGGTGATATTGCGAGAATCGACTGAAGGGTTATTTTATTCGGCTGCAGTGCACGGACGCAGCGAGGTGATAGATAACCGCGAAGTGCGTGACGTTTTGCGCATCACGCGTGCAACGACAGAAAAACTGCATCGCTTTGGTTTTGAACTGGCACGCAAGCGTAAACAACGCGGCAGCCCGGGTAAGCTAACCTGTGTGGATAAAGCAAATGTGTTTACCTCGATGGCTTTTTTCCGTCAGATCTACGATGAGATTGCACCCGCCTATGATGATATTGCCACCGACTATAATTATGTCGATGCACAGGCACTGGATTTAATTCGCCGGCCCTGGGAGTTTGACGTGCTGGTCACCGAAAATATGTTCGGCGATATTCTTTCCGATCTGGCCGGTGGTCTGGTTGGTGGCATGGGCATGGCTGCCTGTGCTGAAATCGGTGATGAAACGGGACTCTTCCAGCCAGCCCATGGCAGCGCTCCCGATATCATGGGTGAGGACAAGGCAAACCCACTGGCTGCCATATTAAGTGGGGCACTGATGTTGGAGTACCTGGCACAGAAAACAGATTGCCCTGCCTTGCTGGATGCGGCGGAGCTTATCGACGGGGCGGTTTATAGAGGCTTCGAACAAAAAAGAATCCGCCCAATCGAGTTCGGGGGTGACATGGGCACAGTGGCAGTCACTAGAGAGTTGCTGAGCCTGTTGTGAGTTGATTCCTATACGATGGTGAGCAATCCGTGGTTGCAGCTACCCTGGTGCTGGCGGGTAATAAAACTGTTGTTTTGACTGCGTCAGGCGAGGATTAAGATGTATGTTGTGGTAGTAGAATTTGCGATCAAACCTGAGTTTTGCGCGCGTTTTCGTGAGCGGGTGCAGCAGCAGGCGAGGGATTCACTTGAGCTGGAGTCTGAATGTCATGTCTTTGATGTGTGCATCGATCCGGAACGCGAGAATTTCGTGTTGCTTTACGAGGTCTACAGCGACCGTGCTGCTTTCGATACCCACCTGGCATCAGCGCATTTCATTGATTTTGACAAGATGGTTCGCGATTGGGTTAAGGGCAAGCAGGTAGGCTGTTACACGCGAATTTGATGATCGCAATTTGATTCTGCTGTCAAGGCGTGATTCGCGCTGATAACGCGATTGAGACCTGGGTCATAGTCCGTCATTTAGGGGCGGTAAGCCAAAATTTCTCTGCTAAGCTTTCTTCCCATGTTAGCCAATGCAGAACGTGATTTTTTTGAGCCGGTGACGCTAGATCAACTGGTAGGTGAAGGGCAGCAACCGCCTAGCTTACCGGGGATCTTTACACGCGTTTGCCAACAGCTCGACGACCCCAATTGCAGTCTTCAACAGATTGCCATAACCATTCAGAACGATCCCGCGATTACCACGCGCATCCTGAAACTGGTGAACAGTAGTTATTACGGTTTGCCCGGGCAGGTGACAGCGGTGGACCATGCGGTGCGCCTGCTGGGCCGCGAACGCTGCAAACATACTTTGATTGGTTCCGTGGTCGGAAGCGTGTTCGACACTCACGAGAATCCTGCATTCTCGATACATGCTTTCTGGCAACACAGCATCAAGACTGCGCTTATCGCACGCCAGCTGGCCGACTTCACCGATGGCATCGAAGAACCCGAAGCCATGTTTACCGCGGGTTTGTTGCATGATATCGGCAAGCTGATGTTGATCGAACGTTTCCCTTGCGAAATGTTGGCGGCTGAAGAAACCATGATCCGCCGCCGGGTCGATGAACTCAGCGCGGAGATCTCCCAGGTCGGCCTGACGCACACCGCGGTCGGTGAGGCGCTGATGAAACATTGGGGTTTGCCCGAAATTTTGATTGATTGTACCCGTTGTCATCATGAAACCGTGCACGATGGCCCTAACCGTCGTGCGACACACCTGGTATACCTGGCCAATCGCCTCAGCGAATATGTGCCTCCGCTCGATGAAACTGAAACGCTGGCCATTCTGGACGATATTGAAAACTGGGATATGGGTCAGGTGACGGTCGATCAGATTGCAGGTGCCTGTCAAAATGCTGACGACCTGGTTTTCGAGGTCATGGAGTCGCTCGCCATGATCCCTGCCGAAGTCGACGACGAGTAAAACAGCCGCGCCTCATTGCGGGGTCTTGATAAGGACCTGCTGACGCTGCGGATATTTACTCCTGGCTTTCATCCTTGCCCATTTACCTGCAGTTCCCCGCCGATTGCTGTGGTTTTTGCAGTGATTTGATTCTGTTATGCTGATTTCGGCCATGCTGGTTTCGTTGCATACATGATATTTCTTGAAGCCTGTTTGCCAACAACAGAGCCATAACCTGCATTCAACCAAATCCCGTCGAGAGGAGACTATTGATGATCGGTGAACAAACACCTGAAGTCGAGGCATTCTGGCAACGCGTCTGCGACCAGCATGCGATTGTTGCCAGTAATTACCATACGCGTACCTTTGGAGATCCACGCTATGCCGAATATGGTGATCATGTGACGCAACTGGCCATCGATCAGGTGAAACGCGCCACGGCCCATCTGGCAATGGACTTTGAACTCAACCAGGTGCCGCGACGCGAAACCGGGGATTACTGGGTGATTTTGTGGGAAAGTTTCAAACCTGCCTGTGTGCTTGAAATTGTGAATGTCGAGCTGCGCCCCTTTCGCGATGTCGATGATGCCTTTGCAGCGCGCGAAGGTGAGGGTGATGGCAGTCTGGCATTCTGGAAGCAATGCCATGAGGATTATTTCAAATTGCAGTTGGCTGATTGGGGTAAGCCCTGGTCAGAGGACTTGCCGGTAGTATTGGAGTCCTTTGAACTGGTCGCGGTAAACGACGCTTAATAGAGCGTAATGCCGCGAGGGACTAAATGTCCCGATATCGTTTAGGTTGTTGCATCATTTCAAGGACCAGCTCCTCGGCACCAAAACCGCCACGATTCGGTGTCAAAGCTTCCTGTCCGCTATAGCCCAATGCTTTTTTGACGCTGCTATCCATCAGGTAAGCGGCGCAAATCAGGGTCATCAGCAGATTGAAATCGGTTTCAGACAAGTGCGCTAAAAAATCTTCCGCGTCACTGTCAAAGCGATCCAGGATGGTGCAGAAATTGCCGGCAAGTTCGGGCCGGGATTTCAGCGCTCGATCGATTCCGGCATACTCCAGATCAATTTCTGCTGCTGACGGTTGGCCATGTGCACCTGGTAGAATGCAACGCGCGAGCAGCGCGATTTTGTTTCTCTGATCTTCTGACAGTTGCAAAATCATTGACTGGCCACCCCTGTGTCATAGCGGGTTTTTATCAGTTGATTCGCGCAGCGCCGCGCCAGAGCCGCGATGGTGGCAGCCGGGTTCACTGATGACGAGGTAACGAAGACGCTACCGTCGATAATGTAAAGGTTTTCCACGTCATGACTGCGCATCCATGGATCTACTACCGAGGTCTGTGGATCGCTACCCATACGACAGGTACCAAGGGCATGCCAACCATTGTCGGTAACCAACCGGCGTGCGCTGGTGTCGTAGGCGCCGGCTTCCTGGAAGGATTCGATGGCACGTGATGTCATAAAATCAAGCATACGCCGACTGTTTTCCGACACCTGATAGTGAATTCGAATCGTTGGGTCTCCATCAGCATCTACATGATCCCTGTCCACAACCAGGCGGTTGTGCGGGTCGGGTAGATCTTCCGCGGTTATTCCCCACACGGCTGATCGCCCCAACCACCTGTTGACTCGATGATGCAGGGCATTACCCCAGCTGCGTGCTTCGTCCATTGGATATAATGCGGCACCCAATGGTCCACCGGATGGTCCCAGGTTCCACTTGGCGCCGCGTACGAAATCATGTTCCGCCCGGGTCTCGGAAAACTCCATCGAGTAAATACTCTGGCCCCAGTGGCCTTGCCAGCTCATCATTGGCTCGTCAAAGAAGCCGACGATTCGACTCAGTGGATGCATCATCAGGTTGCGACCCACCTGGCCGGAACGGTTAGCGAGACCATCCGGGAACTGCGAATTCGCCGAATTGAGCAATAGCCGCGCACTGCCGATGGCATGGCAGGCCAATAGCACGAGGTTGGCATCAACTCGCTGAGTGTTGCCCTCGGCGTCTCGATAAAGTGCTGCCGAGGCCTGACCTTTGTCGTTTAACAGGATGCGGAAAACGCGCGCACCGGTGACCAGCTTTACCCCATTGGCCAGGGCCTCGGGCCAGTGGCTACGGTCAACCGATGCCTTGGCACCTTCGTTACAGCCCGCTCGACAAGTCGAGCGCTGCACACAGGGGCGTCGGTTTCGATAGGGTTGCGAGGCGATGGCATTGCTGCCCGGCCACCAGTGCCAGCCAAGTCGATGATGCGCCTTCGCGACCTTCTCGCCCCAGGTCTGAATCGGCAGGGGTGGTAATGGATACTCCGGGTGGTCGGGGTAGGCAGGGTCCCCGGCAATCCCCGATACGCCGAACTCCTGGTCGTTGAGGTCATAATAAGGTGCCAGATCGCGGTAGCTGATCGGCCAGTCATCTGCGACTCCATCGAGGCTCCTGACGCAAAAATCACCCGGTTGAAACCTCATCCAGTGAGCACTGTAAAGGATCGTGCTGCCGCCTACAGCGTTGTACAGCATCGGCTTTATCTCGCTACTGTCGTCGAGAATCGGATAGTCAGCCGGTGCCTGGCGGATGTTGGGATTGGCGTGCCATGGGCCCATGGCCTGCAATTCAAAATCTGTTTTGTCGCCGGGATAAGCGCCGGGATCGGGCCATTCACCCTGTTCCAGGCAGGTGATGGCGATGCCGGCGCGGGACAGTTCAAGCGCCGCTACCGCGCCCGATAACCCGGCACCGATAATCAGTACTTCTGTGGTAGTGGTAGACATCTGCAGGTAAACTTAGTGGATCGTGGCGTCAGGAACAAGTGCAACATTCTTCGCAATTACACTTTAGTGCTGACGCTGTAAACAATCTCGATGAAGCATCCGGAACAAGATAATGGCGCGGAAACGCTGGACAATCGGCATTACCCATTTGATTAAACCGCCGTTTGAGGCTGAACTGGAAGCCTTCAATCAGCAAGCTGATATCGTGTATTTCAGCGGGCACGATGCTCACGATTACGATGCTGCAGAAATGCAGCGGCTTGACGCAATGCTGGTATGGACCCCGGCTATAGATGAAACGATCGCCGCGAAACTGGCAAAATGCAAGATACTGGTGCGTTACGGTGTCGGTTACGACAAGATCGATGTTGCTGCTCTTGCACGACATGGCATTGCCTTCTCCAATAATCCTGAATACGGCCCCGAAGACGTTGCAGATACTGCAATGGCCATGTTGCTCGCACTGCAAAGGCGCATTGTGGAACACGACTGCAAAGCCCGTGCATACCGTGAGGGATGGCAGGAAAATCATCTAAGCCCGATGCGCCACTCGCGCCATTGCCGGGTAGGCATCGTCGGTTTGGGTCGAATCGGTAGCAGTTTGAGCCTGCGCCTCAAACCTTTCGGTTATAAGGTGATGGCTTATGATCCCTATGTGAGTAACGGCATGTACCGTGCGCTCGACGTGGAACGAGCTGCATCTCTCGCAGAACTTGTGTCGCAGGTCGATGTACTTTCGATGCATTGCCCACTGACCGCAGAGACGCGCGGCATGATCAATGCTCAGCTGCTCGCCGCGGCCAAACCCGGACTGATTTTTGTTAATACCGCGCGCGGACCGCTGATCGATAATCTCGATATCATCGAAACAGGTTTGCGCAGCGGCCAGCTGGCAGCGGCTGGGCTCGATGTTCTGCCCGCAGAGCCCCCTTTGGATCATCCGCTAATTACGGCCTGGCGGGAAAATGCGGACTGGTTACAGGGACGCTTGTTGATTACACCGCATAACGCGTTTCATTCTGATTATGCCTTTGCCGAGTGCCGCTCCAATGCCGCACAAACCGCGCGCCTGTTTCTAGAAGATAATGTGCATCGTAATGCCGTTTAACTTTCAGCGAGGTGTAATCCGGTGTTTGCCCATTGGTGGCAGCGTTAATTTAGCAGTCGTCAGATTCGCACAAGGACGGTGACATGAGCATAGCGAAGATCGGGCCTCACGACCTCGGCGGTGATGATGCCGGTAAGGTTTCACCTCTAAGTCGGGATCTGCAATGGTGGGAAAAACGCATCGATGCGCTGTATCGTTTGCTGGCGGATGATCGACGTATGATTCTGCAAGTGGACGAGTTGCGCGCGGCAATCGAAGCCCTCGGTGACGATGTTTATGCGCGCCATGACTACTATGAGCGCTGGACCCTGGCGCTGCGTAACCTGCTGATCGCCAAGCAGGTGCTTGATGAAGCGGAAATCGAAACGCGCATATCCCAATTGAAACAAAACCGCTAATGACGCTGGCGCCGAAATTCAAGCAAGGTGACCCGGTGCAGGTATGCGCACGCGATGTCGCGCATCACCGTCGCACGCCATCCTATGTGCAGGGACGACGTGGATACATCGAACGTTTTTGCGGTGCTTTCGCAAATCCCGAACTACTCGCACAGGGCCGGGACGGGTTGCCGCTGATCAATCTGTATCGTGTTCGCTTCGAGCAGGCTGAGCTGTGGACAACAGCAGAGGTAGATGCCGGCGATGATAGCGTCGATGTTGAAATTTATGAACACTGGTTGAGGCAATGCGATGAACCATTCTGATCACCCGCCACACGATCACTCATCACATGATCATCAACCCCCACCCGATGAAGGCCGACAGCTCAGTGATGTTCAATACCTGGAAATCGCACTGCGCGAGTTATTGATTGAAAAGGGCGTTATCAATGCCGATGAAATTCGCGCGGGTGTTGAAGCACTGGATGCGGTAACTCCCGCACAGGGAGCCCGGGTTGTTGCCAGGGCCTGGTGCGATGATCAGTTTCGTCAACGTCTGTTGGCTGACGGCAGCAAGGCCTGTATTGAGCTTGGGATCGATATCCGCCCGACCCGGTTGGTGGTCGTCGAAAATACGGATAACTGGCACAACGTGATCGTCTGTACCCTGTGTTCCTGTTATCCGCGCCTGTTACTGGGTTTGCCCCCGGACTGGTACAAGTCGCGCGAATACCGCTCCAGAGTGGTGAGGGAACCGCGCAAGGTGCTTGCTGAATTTGGCACTCAATTGCCTGCGGGTGTCAGTTTGCGCGTGCATGACAGCACGGCCGACATGCGCTACCTGGTGTTACCGCGGCGGCCGGCGAATAGCGAACACCTTGATGAGGAACAACTGGCAGCGCTGGTGACGCGCGATAGCATGATCGGGGTAACCCTGGTGCAGACCTCTTTAGTTCGAACCCAGGCAATCCCAGATTGAGTCGAACTGGTTAGTCGGAACCTGGATAACGCAGTGCGGGGCACAAGGATTCGAAATGTGCAGCAGTCGATAGTAGAAGTGATTCTTCGAAGGGGCGAGCCACCAGTTGAATGGCGGTTGGCAGACCGTTGCTGTCACAGCCGCTCGGAATCGAAATTGCCGGCAGGCCGAGATAATTGGCAAATCGGGTCATGGTTGCTACCTGCGAAAAGGCATGGTCAACTTCTCTGGCCTGCAGTGCATCGGTCGAAAGGAAAGCGGGTGCGACAGGCAGCGATACCGGCATTATCAGTAAATCTGCTTCTCCCATTACCTCTTCAATGAATGATTGCAGCAGCTGTGGCCGCAATGACAAAGCTTCGATGTAACGCACTGCCGGGATTTCGAGCCCTCCCTCGATAACGCTGCGCACCGCATGAGACATGCACGGGTCGTTATTGCGCAGGGCCTGTTCATGCATCGCCGCACCTTCGCTCTTAACCAATACCTGTTGCAAGCTGGTATAGAGGTCGAGATCCGGAATCCGGGCAGGTTCAAGCCCATAACCAGCCCCGCCAAGCAGGTCGAGCGCCTGGCCAAAGTTAGGGTCAGTCTGGCGATGGAGCCGGGTAGCCGCGTCGTCGACAAGACCGATACTGGGTAGATCAGCCGGTTGGCTGGTCGGCAGATTACAGCTCACAGCAGCGCTGGCCACCGAACTGGCGTCTAGCGGATCCTGCCCGAGTATGGCATTGAACACGATGCTGGCGTCGCGGCAACTGCGAGTCAGTGGACCGATACAATCCATCGACCAGGTGCGAGCCATTGCACCATGTCGGCTTACTCTCCCATAGCTGGGCTTGAGCCCGACAACGCCGCAAAATGCAGCCGGAAGGCGAATCGAACCTCCGGCATCTGAACCCAGTGCCGCATAGGCAAGACCTGCGGCGACAGCGGCGGCGCTGCCACCCGATGAACCACCGGTATTATGTGCCGTGTTCCAGGGGTTCCGACAGCGACCGAAATGTGCATTGTCACCCGTACCGCCGGCGGCCAGTTCATCGAGATTAAGCGTGCCGAGAATAACGGCACCGGCGTCCTCAAGTTTCTGTAGAACGGTGGCATGCTGATTGCTGGTGCTGCGTGTCAGGCTGCTACCCCCACTTGCGCAATAACCCGGGAAGTCGAAGATATCTTTGATCGCAAGCGGTACCCCGTGCAGCGGCCCACGCCAGTTGCCTGCCTCCAGTTCACGGTCGAGTTGTTGTGCTCGTAGCAGGGCAGAGTCGTCAAAAATTTTAATGAAACAATTTAGCTTGGGATTTTGTTGGTGGATTCGCTCCAGCATCAATGAAGTCAACGCTTTACTGCTGACGTCGCGAGCCTGCAGCATGGCGCTGACCTCACCGAGCGAGCGATAAGCCAGGGCCCTGGTCATTTCAATCTGCCGAAGTCGGCGAGTTGTGCAAGGTACACGGTAAATTGAAACGGATCAGGAAGAGGGGCCGGTTTCGCCGTCGGTAACTGGATATCGAGATATGTAGCAAGACTCACTGGCGTTGATTTTTCGTCCTGTGGGGCGAATGCCTGAGTTGGATCCGCTTTGTCGCTTTGTGCTGTAAGCGGCGAAGTTTGGTGTTCGTCTCTCATTGAGGTAAATTATCCTGCGATTATCGACAATAACGTTATAGGCATCTCCGATCCATCATCATGACCAGTGAAACTAACTCCGTCGATCGGCAAACGGCAACCCAATTGCGTTCCGATCGCGATGAATTGTACCAGTTGCGGCGAACCCGTGAACAGCTGGTGCAGATCATGGATTCCCTGCCGGGCCTGGTGGGCTACGTCGATCTGGATCTTAAAATAGTCTATGCCAACCAACTGATCGAGACCTGGTATCAAATGTCGCGCACTGAACTGGTTGGCATGGAGTTGAAAACTCTTTTTACCGAAGAGCATTACAAAACCGTCGAAGCTCTGCTGCAACGGGTCTTGTCCGGCGAGGAGATCAACGACGAACGTGATATCAGCTATCCCGATGGTGTAACCCGGCGGGTGCATTTGAACTACATTCCTGATCGCGATGAGGCAGGGATAAATGGCTACTTTTTCCTGGTGCGTGATGTGTCGGAGCGTTATGCCGCAGAGCTCGCGCTAAAGCAGGCCAATGAATTTCTCGACGGTAAAGTGCGTGCAGCTACCTTTGAGCTTGAACAACGCAACGCCGATCTGCAGCGCGAAAATGCGGCGCGGCGACAAAGTGAAGAGCGCTATCGGATCGTTTCCGAATTGATGTCTGATCTCATTTACGTTTACCAGATCGATGCCGATGGAGCGATGAAGACGGTGTGGCAGACCGGGCGTCTCAGCGAAGAGTTTTCGCCGCGGCATACAGATGATGGACATCACCGGTTATGGCGCCCGATTGTCCATCCGGATGACGAAACGATTCTGGATCAGCGTATTAAACGGCTGTTGCAAAATAACAGTTCCATCGATGAGTTTCGGGTTATTGACAGGCAGGGAGTGACGCGTTGGTTGCGTGCCTTTGGCCGGCCGATCTGGGATGACGATGAGCAGAGAGTCACCCAGATCATGGTGGCCACACAGGACATCACCGAGACCAAGGTCGCCGAACAATTGCTGGAACGTAACCGGCAGATGCTCAGTGCCGCGCTCGATTCCATGTCTGAAGGGTTCATGCTCTTCGACGAAGATGGCAAGCTGCTCGAGTTCAATGAAAAATTGAAGGAGTTGTTCCCAAAGACGGCTCACAGTTTTGCCAGGGGTGTCAGTTTTGAGGAATTGCTGCGTATCAGCGCGACTTCGGGTGAAGTCAAAGCCGCGCAGCAGGACCCGCTGAAATGGGTGGCCGAACGCCTGGAAAAATACCCCAGCGACAGCGGATCGGTCGAGGTGGAACTGAGCGATGGTCGCTGGATGTTGTCGACCGATCGGCGTACGCGTTTTAACGGTGTCGTTGGCATCCGTACCGACATTACCGAGCGCAAGCGTGCCGAGGAATTACGGCGCCAGCAGGAGGCGGAGCTGGCACAGGTATTGCGGCGCGCATCGATGGGTGAAATGGCGTCGGCACTGGCGCACGAACTGAGCCAGCCGCTGGCGGTTGTGGTGAATTATGCTAATGGGCTGCTGCGCCGACTGGATGAATCTCCGGTAAACGTCGATAGCGCCAGTGAAGCGCTCGGCAATATCAGCGAGGCGGGGCAGCGTGCCAAGGACATCATCAATCATGTAGGTGATTTCGTGCGCCTGGGAACACCGGAGGTCGCTGACGAAAGTTTTCCCAGCCTGGTGAACGATGTGCACGAAATGTTGCGTGATCGGTTACAGCGTAATCATGTGGAACTAACCAGTAACCTGGACGCTCGCGACATTCGGGTTGAAGTCAATAAGATCGAGATCCGCCAGGTTTTATTTAACCTGATCAACAACAGCATCGAGGCTCTACAACAGGTGGAGTCTGCAAGACGGGAGATTGATATCGAGTGTTCTATCGCGAACGGCGAGTTTTTGCTGGTTGCGGTCAGTGACAATGGTCCCGGGATCGAGTCGCAGGTTGCCGAATCCCTGTTCGAACCTTATGTCACAACCAAGAGCAAGGGGCTGGGTATGGGATTATCGATCAGTCGCACCATTCTCGAAGCCCATGGCAGTCGGCTGTGGTATGACCGCGAAGCGGGAAGCGGGGCCTGTCTGCGCTTTCGCCTGCCGTTGGTGGAGGCTGGCGATGACAGCTGATACTGCTGGAACGGTCCATATCGTCGATGACGATCAGACGGTGAGCCAGTCGATGAAATTCCTGGTCGAATCGATTGGCCTGCAGGCGCTGTGTTATACCTCGGCTTCCGAGTTCTTTGATCGTTATCGAGACTATGGTGCGGGTTGCCTGATCCTCGATCTGCGCATGCCTGGAATCAGCGGACTGGAAGCGCTGGAGCTCATTCTTGAAAAACAGATTAATGAGCCGGTGATCGTGGTTACCGGACACGGTGATGTACCTGCTGCCGTGCGTGCCCTGAAGCTCGGTGCAATCGATTTTGTCGAAAAACCCTGCAACGATAACCTGTTGATCCAGAAAATAAATCATGCCATCGATCTAGACCAGCGAAATCGTGTCAACCGCGCGCGCCGTGAATCGATAAACCAGGCCTATCTCTCGCTCACCGTTCGTGAACGTGATGTTTTACAGTTACTGGTTAGCGGCAATTCCAACAAGGCCGTTGCGCGGGACCTGATCTTGAGCCCAAAAACGGTGGAACGGCATCGGGCCAATATTATGCGTAAACTCGATGTCGGTTCTTTTGCCGAACTGGTGCGTGACTTTTCCGAGCCAGAAAGTTAGACGATATACGCCCGAAATTACTCAACCCTGCCTGCCGGACTGACGGGATCACTATTTAACCTGTAACAGGAGTTTTACCCTGAATCGCTATTTCTCCATCGCTCTGATGTTGTTACTACTGTTGGGTACATTGCGCGGTGGTGCCACCAGTATTTCCAAATACGTATCGATCCATGAAATTCCTCCGCTTGCCTATTCGATGTGGCAATCATTAATTGTTGCCTTGCTGATGCTACCTATTGCGTTTGCCAGGAGCCGGCAGCTACCCCCACTGGTGCGCCACCCTCGTTACTTCATCTTTTGTGCGCTGGTCGGTATCGCAATTCCCAATGTAACCTTTTTTTATGTCGTGCAAACCGTGCCGGCAGGTGCCATGGCGGTGTTGTTGACACTGGCACCGATTGTGACTTACACATTGGTGATCATGCTCGGCATGGAGCGCATCAGTCCGCTGCGGATGCTGGGCATTACGCTCGGCTTCGGCGGTGCACTGATAATTGCCATGCCATCGGTATCAACGGACATCGCCATAAACTGGTGGATTGTAGTTGGTATGATCTGTCCCTTCGGCTACGCGAGTATGAGCGTTTTCATATCGCGTTATCCTCTCAAGGGCTACCATCTGTTTCTGCTGGTCGGTGGCTCGCACCTGGTTGCCTTTCTGTTTTTGTTGCCGATCACCCTGGCCAGTGGTCAGCTGATACTGTTGTGGGACGATCCCGGGCTGGTCGAGGCACTTATCGTCTGCCACGGTTTTATTGCGGCCGTGGCTTATTCGCTATTCTTTAAAATCGTGGAGTTGGCCGGCCCGGTGTTCTATAGCTTCAGCACCTACATCATCGCGATAAACGGCATTCTCTGGGGATGGGTAATCTTCGATGAATCACATCCATCACATTTCTGGGTCGCGGTAGCTGCGATTTTCCTCGGGCTCGCACTTATCAACTATCGGCGCGCGGCTAAACCCGTTGCCGAAAAAGTATGAGTGGATTCAGGTCGGTTTTTTTTGATAAAAAAAGTCTCTAAAACAGGGCCGAACTGGCCAGGCTGGAGCCGCCGTCGACAAACAGTGTTTGCCCGGTTATATAACTGGCGTCATTGCTCAAAAAGAATGCCACCGATTTGGCGATATCGTTCGCATCGGCAAAGCGCCCCAGCGGGATTCTCTGCAGCTTGCGCGTTCGTTCGGAACTGCCTTCTGGATTGTTTGAGCGAAAGAACTCTGTATCGACGGGGCCTGGTGCGATGGCGTTTGCGGTGATGGCCGATGGCGCCAGTTCCAGTGCCCAGGTGCGCGTCATGCTGATCAGTGCAGCCTTGGATCCGCCATAGGCGGTACGAGTTGGCAATCCCAATGCCAGTTCACTGGAAATGTTGACGATACTTCCACCCCGACGTTGTTTCATCGGCACTATGCAGCGTTTGACGCACTGGATAGCGGCGCCAAGGTTGATCTGGAACACGGCATCAACCGTATCGAGATCGATGTCCTCGATCAATTCCGGGCCGACAATGCCTGCATTATTCACCAGTCCACTGAATGCGTATTCAGCGCAGAGGGTGTTCAGTAAATCATCAAGTGCCTTACGGTCACCGAGATCGACGCAGTAGAAATCCCCGGGAAAGCTGTCTGGCTGTTGGCGCGCCAGCCCGACTACCTTATGTCCACGTTCCGTGAGAAGCTCTGCGCAGGCGCGTCCTATGCCTTTACTGGCACCCGTGATCAAGGTTACCGGTTGTTGAATATCAGTCACGGTGAGTCTCCCGTTGAAGTTGGTTCGATGGCATCGATGCACACCCGATTGGATTGAAAGCTGCTTTGTCCGGCCACATCGGCGAGTCTGTCCGATGTCGTCCAGTTAATCGTATCCGGTGCATCGGCGCCTGCCCAGTAACCGTTTATGGCTACCGCAACCCCGCAGCGTATCGCATCACTGATTCTGGCAATGCGATAGCAATGGCCCCGTGCATTGTGCAAGCGCACGCGCTGTTTGTCCTGAATGCCGCGTGTTGCGGCGTCTGTGGGGTGGAGCAGCACATGCGGTGCTTTCTCGCGATGTTGCAGGCTGGCAAGATTGGCCATGCTCGAATTGACGAAATGGTGCGCGGCCGGCGATACCAGTCGCAACATCGAATCGCTGCTGTTTTCGCTGTCGCAGGCATCAGCGCGCCACTCGGGAACAGGCGACAGACCGAGTTCCTGGTAGATTTTGCTGTGCAGTTCGACCTTGCCACTAGCCGTGGCATAGTGGCCGTCATTAAAGGGCACTTCGTCCTTATCGGCAAACTCGAGCCAGGCGTTTGAGCGTAGCTTGTCCAGCGAGATTGCCGACAATCTGTCATTGTCTTTGCGGGTTTCGGTCAGCACACCATCGATCACTTCGTCGGCGGTTTCAAACAGCCATGGTTCGTTAAAGCCCATAGCCCGCGACAGCAACTGCATCACTTCCCAGTTGCTCTTTGACTCGCCCAGGGGTGCAATCGCGGCATGATTGTACCCCAGCAGCGTGTGACCATAGCCCCGGTGCAGGTCGACCTGTTCAAGCTGCGATGTAGCTGGCAGGACGATATCGGCCTGTTTTGCGGTGTCCGTGAGGAACAGGTCATGCACCACGGTAAACAGGTCTTCACGCTGCAGGCCCTGCAGCACCCGGGAAGTGTTCGGTGCCGACACCATCGGGTTCGCACAGAAAACAAACAGGGATTGAATCGGCGGACCGTCCAGTTCACCACATAGCGCTGCACCGATACGGTTCATATTGATGCTGCGACCGGGGGCAGGGCAATCCTGCCAGTGATTGATGGCTTCATCGTTCCACTGGAAATAATCTCCGGTTGAGCAACTCATACCTCCGCCTCGAATACCGTACTGACCGGTGAGGGCGGGCAGTGAAGCGATGGCGCGAACCGTCTGACCACCCTGGCAATTGCGATTCACAGCGTCCCCCAATCTGATCATGGCCGGCTTGAGTTTGCCGTACAGATGGGCAAATTCACGTATTTGCTCGGCGTCTACACCAGTAATAGCGGCCACGCGCTCGAGATCATACCGCATTGCCTGTTGGCGAAACTCCGCAAACCCGTGTGCATGCTGTTGCAGCCAGGCATCGTCGCACAGGCCCTTATCGATGAGTTCACGAGCAACCCCAAGTGCGAGTGCCGCATCGGTGCCGGGCAGTGGCTGCAGGTGCAGGTCAGCGCCACGTGTCGAACGCGACTGCAGGGGATCGATAACTACCAGCTTGCAGCCGCGCTGTTGGGCGCGTTTCACAAACGGCATCAGGTGCGGTGCGGTGCTGACCGGATTGTGACCCCAGAATATCAGCAACTTCGAATCCAGCACGTGATGATAAGGCGGACTTTTGCGCGCACCGAGGGTCGCACGCACGGCGTGCCGGGTGGCCGCCATGCAGATTGATCGTTCCAGCTGGCTGGCACCAAGGCGGTTCCATAAACGAGCACTGGCAACCGTCATTTGCACCAGTCCCAGGGTGCCGCTGTAACTGTAAGGCAGGATCGATTCTGCACCCTGTTGCCTTATTATGGTGCGCCAGCGCGCTGCGATTTCATCGATAGCCTCATTCCAGCTCAATGCTTGCCACTGATTTGAGCCTTTTGCACCGATTCTTTTCAGTGGTGTCTGCAGGCGTTGCGGGTGATAGACCCGTTCCAGGTAGGGTGCCACCTTTGCACATAGCCAGCCAGCAGTCAGTGGGTGCTCAGCCTGTCCGCTGATTCCAACCGCACGGCCAGCGCGTACGCGGGTTTGCATGCCGCAGGCATCGGGGCAGTCATGCGGGCAAGTGCCATTGATGACGAACTCCGTCTCATTCTTTTTCATGGGTGGCGCATACTGCTTTGAGGGTTGATGTCAGGCACGCGGCTATTATTGCAGAGCCTCGCGAGGCAAGGTAATGAGGGAAAGTACCCATGGAGCAGGGGGAAACCCCGTGGTTGCCTGAAGGTATTGCCCAGTAGGCAAGTGCGATGGGGAAGATTATCCTTACGCCTCGATAAGTATCTGTTGTTGGAGATAGTCCATGTCGAGTGACACGACATTCAAGGCATACGCTGAACTGGCCAAACAGCGCAGAGGGTTACAGCAGGGTTCGTTTCGCGGCTATGAACGTGCGCAGCGGCCGCCCGAAGACACAGAGCTGACACATGTGGGCCCCGGCACTCCCTGTGGCGAGTATTTTAGACGCTTCTGGATCCCGGTGGTGATGACCCAGGAACTGACCGACGTGCCGAAGCGAATTCGCATTCTCGGCGAAGACCTGGTGGCCTACCGCGACAAGACAGGACATTTCGGTTTGCTGCATTTGCACTGCAGTCATCGCAACGCCTCACTCGAGTTCGGCGTTATCGAAGATCGCGGTTTGCGTTGTTGTTATCACGGCTGGTTGTATGACCACGACGGTACCATCCTGGAGATGCCTGCCCAGTCGATGGAGGGCAAATCCGATCTTTGTCACGGTGCTTATCCGGTGCAGGAGTATCATGGATTACTGTTCGCCTACATGGGGCCGCACGAAGAACAGCCGGATTTTCCGCGTTACGATACCACCCAGTTACCCGACGTCGAACTGGTGCCTTACTCAATCGATTACCCCTGTAACTGGTTACAGATCTGTGAAAATACCATGGACCCATGGCATACCGTGTTTCTGCATGCACGGGTTACCGACATTCACTTCGGCGATACCTGGGGCATCGCTCCGGTGACCAAATTTCACGAAATGGACCACAAGGTTTACGCGACTTTAACCTATCGTGTCGAAAACATGATCTGGGTGCGCTCGCAGGAAACACTGTCACCTTCCTTCAGTCAGGTGGGCGCCTGGTGGGAGACCGGTCGCGAGGAAAAGTATTTCAAACGCGCCAGTATCACCAAGTGGACCATTCCACACGATGATGACCATTGCATGATTATCTCCTGGCGCAGTTTTGGTGATGGTATCGATCCTGAAGGGCATGGTAAACGCGAAGAATGCCACAAGAACAGTGTCGATTTTCCCGGACAGACCGGCGTCGAGCCATATGAGTATCGACAGCGTCATCCCAATGACTACGAGGCTCAGGTATCGCAGGGGCACATCAATGCGCATGCTGCCGAAAACCTGGGTTCCACCGACAGGGGCGTGGCCATGCTCCGCCATAAGTTACGCCGGGGCATACGTCTGGTACAGGAAGGGAAACCGCTACCGCGTTCCGAAAGGGTTGGCGATGAGTGGTTGACGCATTGCCAGGACACCGTATTACCGATTCCCCCACATCCCGAGGATGACGAAAAGCTACTCGAAGAAGTGACCGACGCGGTGATGAAAATCGTTTTTTCGGGGGATCAGTATGCTGGCGACGAACGCGCTAGTTACATCGAATCAGAATTGAAAAAAATAAATCAGGATCCGCGTTTCAAGTGAGACGGGTGAGAGCCGGGGTTGTATTGATATTATGTATATTGAACATCAGGTGAAGCGATGAATACGCGTTGGGATCTGATATTGCTGCCAAGCTTCGTCATTATCGGCATATTGATCGTGGCTTCGCAATTCATTTTTCTGGAAGGCAGTTTTTACAAGGACCTGGGTCTCGGGCGCACGGGCACGGACTTACAACTGACCAATTACATTCGATTCTTTACCGATTCGTTCTACCTCAACACCTTGTGGATTACCGTCAAGACGTCGGGACTTGCGACGATATTTACCCTGTTGCTGGGCTTCCCTGTGGCCTACCTGATCGCGCGCATGCGTTCGCGTTGGTCGATGCTTTTGCTGGCTGGCATCGTCGTGGCGACCTTCGTTACCATTGTTATCAAGGTGTTCGGCCTGATCATCATCTTTTCCGCTGATGGTTTGATTAACAAGGTTTTGATGGGTATCGGTATTGTCGAGACACCCTATACCATCATCGGTAACCAGACTGGTGTGGTCGTCGGTCTGATGCACTTCACGCTGGGTTTCGGCGTGCTGTTACTGTACAGCGTCATTCAAACCATTCCACGTTCCTATGAAGAAGCCGCGCAAATACATGGTGCAAGCCGCTGGCGCATGCATTACCGCGTGCTGCTGCCACTCAGTTTGCCGGGGCTTACCGTCGGTGCGCTGATGATTTTCAACATGAGCATGGGCGCCTTTACCTCGGCCGCACTGCTTGGTGGGGGTAGAGTATTTACCCTGCCGGTCCTGATCCAGCGCACGGTAATGATGGAGGTTAAATATTCGATGGCAGGCACCCTGTCAGCGGTGCTGCTGGTAACGGTTCTATTGATCAATCTTTTCTCGATTATCCTGATACGGCGGTTACGTTCCGCAAGGCTGGTGATCGCATGACTACGCCCGTGGATAAAGCAGCAGCGCGCCATGCCAACGAGGCAGCCATCATCGCGCTTCGACCGAAGGGGCCACCGCCAAGACGAGGACTGCCATGGGGCAGATTCCTTCATTTATTCTATTGCAGCCTGTCCTATATTTTCCTGCTGTCACCGATGATTGTAGTGATCGGCGCGTCATTGCATGGCGGCGAATACTATACCGCAATCAAGTTTCCTCCAGACGAGCCGTCGTTCCAGTGGTACTGGAAGATACCGGGCGATCAGTTGCGAGCCCTGGGTCTAAGCTTCCTGTTGGCGGGTGCGACCGCGCTCGGTGCCTGTGTACTCGGTATCCCCGCGGCGCTTGGAATTGTGCGCGGTAAAATACCCGGGAAAACGTTTATATCGACGGTTTTTCGTGCACCTTTGCAGATTCCCGCGATCGTCACCGGCATTGCTTTCCTGCAAATGTTTTACCTGGTTGGCGATGCCACCGGTTTTTATCTGCAGGGGACATTCTGGGGCTTGTACATGGGACATGTATTTGTCGCCACGCCCTACGTCGTCGGCACTGTAACCGCGATCCTGCAACGGTTCGATATGCGTCTCGAAGAGGCAGCCTTCAGCCTTGGTGCCAACCGTTGGAGTACCTTTCGTCGCGTTACCTTGCCGGTGATCAAGCCTGGCGTCTATGCCGGCGCATTGTATGCGTTTATGGTGTCATTTGGTGATGTGCCCATTTCAATTTTCCTGACTGCACCCGGGTATGTTACTTACCCAATCGAGTTGTTTTACGGTCTGGAAAACGATTTCGACCCGAGTATTCTGGCGTCGGCGTCACTGGTTATATTCTTTTGCTTGATCGCCTTGCTGGCGATGCAAAAACTTGTCGGACTTGATACGTTATTGCGATCCGGCAGCCGCTAGTTAATTCAATAATTCATAACGAGGAGAAGACAATGAAACATCGATTAAAACTTAATCGCGGACTGCTGGGCGCAGCCGTGTTAACACTGGGTGTTGCCTTCGCGACATCATCCACCGCTGGCGAGTTTGACGGCGTCACCCTGAAGGTCGCTACCTGGGGAGGTTCCTGGAAGAAAAATATCGAGACGAAGATCGTCCCCAAGTTCGAAGCTATGGGTGGCCAGATAGAGTTCGTTACCGGCAGCCCACAGTCCAACCTGGCCAAGCTTATCGCCGCACGTGGCAAGGCTCCTTTTGACGTCATGGAAGTGCTGGATGCTCAGCAAAAAGACTTTTTCGTGACCAACGATTTTATTCAGAAAATCGATACCGCCAGTATGCCCAACAAGCAGTACCTGGAAGACTGGCAATACAACGACTGGCGTATCGCGTCCTGGCACACACAGGAATCGATTTGCTACAACCGCGACAAGTTCAAGGAGCTTGGCTTGCCGGACCCGATAACCTACAACGATCTGTCGCATCCGAAGCTCGCGGGTCGCCTGTCGATTCCTGATATAACTTCGGGTGGGGGACTGGCGAATGTTGGTGCGATGGCGCATGCGGCCGGTGGTAATGAAGCCAATATTGGTCCGGGGCTTGAAATGATCAAAAGGCTCAATGCGCTCAAGTTCTGGTCGCGTGGTGGTGAAGTCGTCACCCAACTCCAGTCTGGTGACGTCTATGCCGCAGTTGTACATTCCGGCTGGTGCGTGCGAGCGCGTAATGCCGGCGCAAACGTGATGACCGCGCATCCAAAGATCGGCAGCAAGGTCGGTGTGCACAAGCATGGTTGGCTGGTGATCATGAAGAGCAGCGAAAATGTGAAGGCAGCCAACTGGTTTCTGAACGAATACAACGATGCGGATTTCCAGCTTGAATATGCTCGTAACAGTGGCGTCGTGCCGGTTAACTCGAAAGCGATTTCGATGCTGAAGAGCGATCCGGTGCTGGCCGAAATGCTGCAACTGGATCCGGAGTTGATTGCCAATGAGTTACGCGTCGACTACTCGAAGGCGGATATCTCGGATTGGAACGATAAGTGGAATCGTTCGGTTTCCGGGCAGTAATCGTTCGCCTCTAATGCGATAACCTTTAAAGGACCACTCCACTCACCGAGGCTGGTGGGCGGAGTGGTCCGACTTTAAAAATTTAATAACCCGGGATTAGCATGTCTGGTGTCAAAATAAACAACGTGGTTAAGCGTTTCGGTGATTTCACCGCGCTGCACGAACTCAATCTGGAAATCCAGGAAGGTGAGTTTTTAAGCTTGTTGGGTCCTTCGGGATGCGGTAAGACGACTACCTTGCGTCTGATTGCGGGCTTCATTCAACCCACCCAGGGCAGCATTATTCTGGGTGATCAGGACGTTACCCAGGTGGCACCGCAGCATCGCGAAATCGGTATGGTGTTCCAGGATTACGCCCTGTTTCCGCACATGACGATTGCCGATAATATTGGTTTTGGGTTGCGCGAGCGTGGCTATCCTAAAGAGCAGATCAGAGCTCGTGTTGGCGATTTGCTGGATTTGATTCGCCTGGCGGAAGTTGGCGAGCGCTATCCCGCCGAAGTCAGCGGTGGCCAGCAACAGCGTATCGCAGTGGCGCGCGCGGTTGCCTATCCACCAAAGGTCCTGCTGATGGACGAACCACTGGGTGCGCTCGATCTCAAGTTGCGCGAGACCATGCAGGTCGAGCTGCGTCGAATCCAGCAAGAACTGAAAATTACTACTGTCTACGTTACTCACGATCAGACCGAGGCAATGAATATGTCCGATCGTATCGTGGTGATGAATACCGGTCGGATAGAACAAATCGGCAGCGCTGAGGGTATCTATGATGACCCGCGCACGCGCTTTGTTGCTGATTTCGTGGGCCAGATCAATTTGCTCGATGCGGAAGTTACGGGCGCCGATGGAGACTTCCTGATCGCTGAGACCCTGGGTAGCCAGGTACGAGTGCCAAAAGGCGAGGGTGAATGCAGCGGAAAAGTATCGATTGCGGTACGACCCGAACACCTGCAATTAGTAGACACGAGCTCGAGTGATAACGCTTTAAACGTTATCAGTGGCAAGCTGTCGGGGCGAACGTTTGCTGGTAATCTGACGCGCTTGTTTGTTGATGTCGGTGCGGAATCGCCAATAGTTGTCGAAGCCCGGCCACAGGATGCTCCCAGTGAAATCGGTGTGAGCATCAACATCGGCTGGAAGGTGGAGAATTCGCGAGTTTTGACCGAGTGACCGACTGTTGTCAGCGCATTTCGCCTGTTTCGAGATACGTAGGATCGGGATAGTTTTTAGCAACGGCAAGCTGCTTTTCCAGAGGTAGTAAAACGGGCTTGATTCGATTACCCTATCACATTAATCGAGGTATTTTTCAAGCCGATTGCATTTATATTATGTATGATCTTATCCTTTCACTGGCCATTGCTGGCAGCCGTTCGCTATTCGACGCTCTAACTGGAAAGATCCTTTTTACCTCAGACATAGCTGCTTCGTTGATGAGTACCAGGACTGAAAACCGGGAATCCTGTTGAAAAAATATGATCACTTCATCGACGGCGACTGGTGTGTTCCCGATTCAGGGGATTACCTGGAGTCGATTGATCCCGCCCATGCAACGCCATGGGCAAGTTTCGCACGCGGCAATGCCAGTGATGCGCAAGCTGCTGTCAATGCCGCTGATCGCGCCTTTAACGAAGGACCCTGGTCTCGCTACTCGATGCCGCAACGCTGCGAATGCCTGATCGAAATTGCTGATCTGCTCGAACAACGCTGGCCCGACCTGGTTGAAGCGGAAATACGGGACAATGGCAAGCGTATCAGCGAAGTGAATGGTCAGTTTGCCGGTCTGCACAGTTGGTATCGGTATTTCGCGAAACTGGGTTTGGAGATCGAATCACAGCGTCTGGATAACCAGGTGCCCGGTGTGATCAATCACGCGCATTACCAGCCTTATGGTGTGGTGGTGGCGATTACACCGTGGAATTCACCCTTGATGATCGCGGCATGGAAACTGGGGCCGGCGCTGGCAGCTGGCAACACGGTGGTGATCAAGCCTTCTGAATTTGCCTCCGCTTCTACGCTGGAGTTCGCCCGCTTGTTATCAGAAACATCCCTGCCGGCAGGTGTAGTCAATGTTGTGACAGGTCTTGGACAGGAAGTTGGTGAGCCACTGGTCACGCACCCACAGACGCGCAAGATCACCTTTACCGGATCGGATTTCGGTGGTACCAAAGTGGCCGAGGCCGCCGCCAGAGGCATCAAGCCGGTGACGCTCGAGTTGGGCGGAAAGTCACCCCAGTTACTGTTTGCCGACGCTGATCTCGACAATGCGTTGAATGGCATTATCTCCGGAATTTTTCTCTCCAATGGCCAGACCTGTGTGGCCGGATCTCGGTTAATTGTTGAAAGTAGTATTCACGATGAAGTGGTGGCGCGCATTGTTGAGCGGGCCAGTCGTTTGCATGCTGGCGACCCGCTTAGCCTTCGGACCGAAATTGCTCCTCTTGCCAATAAGGCGCATCTAGACAAGGTGCTGTCGATGATCGCCGAGGCCAGATCGCAAGGAGCGCTTTGCGTGCACGGTGGTGAACGGCAGTATCCGGCCGAGTGCCCCGAGGGTTTTTATGTTCAACCGACAATTTTTACCGAGGTGACGGCGCAGATGACCATCTGGCATGAAGAGGTTTTCGGTCCGGTGCTGGCAGTGATTCGTGCCGCAGACGAAGATCATGCGATCGCCCTGGCCAATGATTCCAAATATGGGCTCGCTGCCGGCATCTGGACTACGGACAGCGAACGAGCCGAGCGTCTGGCGGCGAAGCTTGTGGCCGGTACCGTCTACATCAATCACTATCGCAGTGTTGATCCGGGCTCGCCCATCGGCGGTTTCAAGTCTTCAGGTTACGGTCGTGAACTCGGGCCGGATGCGGTGCGGGATTTTATGCAGATCAAATCGGTTTGGGTTGGCAGCGCACCCTGTGCGGACCCGTTTCCGGCGCAGTCAGCTTAGTGTGAATCAGTTTATTGTTTATACTTTATAACTTATGGGAAAGCGGCCATGACAGCAGATATTAATGTTCCACGGGGCAATTTTCAGGGCCATGAGCGGCAGTTTATCTGGAATGCCGAGCCCGATACAGAACTGACTGAGGTTGGTCCGGGCACGGCCTGTGGCGAATACCTGCGGCGCCACTGGTTGCCGGTGGCGATGACCGATCAGGTAGGGGATTTGCCCTATCGTATTCGTATCATGGGTGAAGACCTGGTGCTGTTTCGTGAGACCGGCGGTCAACTTGGACTGGTACACCTGCATTGTGCGCATCGCAACATGTCGCTCGAATTCGGTATCATCGAAGCCGGTGGCATTCGCTGCAGCTATCACGGCTGGAAATACGGTATCGATGGTCAGATACTTGAGCGACCCTGTGAACCCGAGGGCAGCCGTCTCAAGGAAGGCACCTGTGTCGGTGCTTACCCGGTCGTCGAATATAAGGGATTGGCATTTGCCTACATGGGGCCGGCAGAACATAAACCGCCGTTTCCGGTGTTCGATACGATGGCGGAGGAGGGTGACGAAATGATTCCATTTCTGATCGAGTCCCCCTGTAACTGGCTGCAGATCATGGAAAACGCCTGGGATCCCTTCCACACGGTATATCTGCACACCAAGGCGGTGCGCTCGCAATTTACTGATGCCTTTGCCGAGATGCCGAAGATCGAATACTTCGAACGCGACTACGGCGACTTTTATACCAATACGCGCCGTGTTGACGATATTATCTGGCTAAGAATCCACGATCAGATGCTTCCCAGTTTCACGCAGAATGGCGGGCACTTTCCATTGCCGGAAAAATCACTTTATTTCGGTCGCTGCGGCCTGTCGCGCTGGATAACGCCGATCGACGACACTCACGCCATGGTCGTCGCCTGGCGTCACTTTCGTGATGCCGATGAAGACCCTCGCGGGCTTACCGACCGCAATGAAGTCGGTTTCGGCAAAACCGATTTCTACGGCCAGACAGCCGACCGACCTTATGAACAGCGCCAGCGTGACCCCGGTGATTACGATGCCTGGGTATCGCAGGGGCCCACAAACGTCCATAAACGCGAGCACACCGGATTTTCTGATCGCGGTGTATCGCTTGTGCGACGCCGGTTGCGTAAGTTGATCCGCAAGGTAATGGATGGTGGGGCGGTGACCCACTCGACCGATGGCTTTAAAGGCCTGATTCCAACCTATGGCGGTGATACCATGCTGCGTATTCCACCGCAGCCAGGTCGTGATGATGACGATTTGATCAAGGAAGTGGCGCATAAGGTGGCCGCGATTTACATGGCACACGATGACCTGCAGGGCCAGCAACGAGTCGACAGCCTGCGCCAGGCACTACGCGAATACGAGGCCAGTTGGGCATGACACGACAATCGATTAACCCCGGCCGGGTAGACTGGACCGGTGAAAATCCAGGGATTTATCTGAAGCACAGCGCAGACGATGAATCCTATTGCCTGCTGTCGCTGTTCTTCCGTGTGGCCCTGTCACCTTATGGCAAGGGGCATGCCGCCATCGTTCTGGGCGCTCCGGATGAAGCTAAAGGCTGGCCGCAGGCAAGCAACTTTATCATGACCGATAATCAGCGCATGATGCGCTGGATCATCGATGGCTGGGTGACCCGTATGCCGACCTTTGTCGGGCGCGCGGGTTTGCAGCATATGAGCTGGCTGAATCTTGATTCAGTTCAACGCCAGCCCGGCGATCTGAAAACTGATTACCGGGAAATACTGCGTGGCTCAGGAGTAACGCTGGAAATGCTCTGGTCGAATATGGGCGATCCCATACCGGTCGAGGTCACGGTCGAGAACTCGGCCACCAAAGCCCATGAAATGTACTCGGTGTTCCTCGAGGCAAAATCGGCCGCGGTCAGCGTCAATGGCACACAGTTGCCAGGCAGCGTGCAGTCGCGCCAGTTCTTCGGGCGCACCATGAGCACCGCTTTCCTCGCCTTTTCCGAAACCTGGGTTACCCCCGTCAATCTGCAGGGTTAGAACTATGCCACTATCCGAACCCATCACTCCCGGTGTTGTCGACTGGACTGGCGAAAACCCCGGAATCCTGCTGAAAAATGACGACGACAGTTTCGCGGCGATGGCTCTGTTTTTCCGCGTAGCCTGGTCGCCGGTAGGCCAGGGCCAGGTGCTGCTGCTGTATGCATCGCCCAATGAAGAGAATGGCAGTGCCGAAGCACCCAATATTATATTGAGTGATAACGAAGAATTGAGTCACTACCTGCTGGAAAATTTTATTGGCCGTTTAGCTGCTTTTCGCGATGCCCCGGCGTTTAAGAACCTGACCCATCTGGTCGCCCAATCGGTGCACAGCGACGGTGACCCGATGAGCCATCGATACAGTGAAACGATTGCCGGTGAAGGCTATACGGTCGAGCTGGTCTGGGAACAATTGGAGGCCCCGCGCGCGCTCGAGCTGATGCCGAACCAGGTCGGCTCCGGCATACACACCATGTATACGGTGCTGGTGCCGGCGCAACAGGCACAGATCATCGTCAATGGAAAGTCTCTGCCGGGCAAACTCGGTACGCGCGTGCAGGCGGGTTTCGAGACCACCACGGCCTTTCTGTATTTTTCGGAGACCTGGATCATACCGCCCGGAGACGATTGATATGAGCGACTCGAGTATGCATCACGCCGACAAAGCAGCTTTTGCTGCGGCACTCGAAGCGCAACCGGTATGGGACCGGATTGAAACCGGCGTGGATGCTTTCGGCCTTCCTGAAAATATGTTACTGCACGCAGGCCCGGCGTTCGCCTCGGTGAACATGATTGCAAAGCCAATTCTGAACTCGGCCTGCGTGGCGGCCGTATACGAGGGTGTTGCCACCGATTTCGAACAGGCTGAAGCGATGATTCGTGCAGGTGAAATCAAACTTGAGCCGGCACAGGATCACGCCACCGTCACGCCGCTGGCGGCTGTGGTGAGTGCATCTATGCCACTGCATCGTGTGGTCGATGCGAATAATTCCCAGAACGTCATCTATTCACCGATTAATGGCGGCGGACGCCCGGCGATGCGCCTCGGGTTGCGCTCGCAGGCAGTGCTTGATCACATTCGCTGGCTCAATAGTGATTTCCGTGACTTATTGGAATCGGCTTTGACGACGCCAGTAGATCTGTTGTCGATAGCCTGCGAGAGTTTGCGGCATGGCGATGATTGTCATGGGCGTACCCCGCATGCAACACGCGTGCTGATGGCTGCGTTGGAGCAGGGGATAAACGGTGGTATCCGCGATACCAATATGCGCGACTTTATTGAATCGTCTCCAAGCCTGTTCCTCAACCTGTGGATGGCGGCCAGCAAGTGCATCATGATGAGCGCCTCTGCTATACCCGGGTCCAGTTTTGTCACGGCCGCCGGCGGCAATGGTGTAGAGACCGGCATTCAAATCTCGGCCCTGCCGGGACGCTGGTTCAGCGCCGCAGCAAGGCCCCCTGATGGGCGTATCGACGTCGATCTGCCACCAGAGCGGGCATTGCCTGCAATCGGTGACAGTGCCGTGGTCGAAGGCCTGGGCCTCGGAGCGATGGCGATCAATCTGGCGCCTGAGCAGTTAAAAGGCCTGGGTGAGTTCCTACCTGCTGATTATGCCGAGCGCAGTGCGCGTTTGCTGGCGGGGTCGCATCCGCAACTGGCTGGTCTCGATTGTCGTGTTGGACTGCTCGCGCGCGCGGCACGCGAACATCAGCAGGGGCCGATTATTGGCCTTGGCATGCTCGACATCGAAGGCGACAAGGGCAGACTGGGTGGAGGTATCTATGATATGCCGGCAACCGTGTTCAACGACGCCATGACCGCTCTTGAGGCAGCCGGGGAAAACTAGCGACATGCCTGCGACATTCTGTCTGTGACTGTTAAACCCAATCAACTGGGTATGGCCGAACTGGCGCACCGAATTCGCGCTGGGCAGTTGACAGCCGAAGAGGCCATGCACAGCTGCCTGCAAAGGATTGCCCTGCGCGAAAATGAAGTGGGTGCCTTTGTCAGCATAGATGAAGCGGCCGCGTTGCAGGCGGCACGCACAGCAGATAGCGCAGGGTTGGGCGGTCCCCTTCATGGTGTGCCGATCGGGGTTAAGGACATCATCGACACCCGGCAGTTCGCCACCGCATGGGGCACCAGTTTCTACCAGGGTCATCAGCCGGGGCGTAACGCGAGCTGCGTCGAACTCTTTCTGCAGGCAGGTGCCATTATTGTCGGTAAGACGGTCACCACCGAGTTTGCCTATTTCAAGCCCGGTAAAACCGCAAATCCACATAATCTTGCGCATACTCCCGGTGGGTCATCGAGTGGATCGGCAGCAGCGGTCGCCGATTGCATGTTGCCATTTGCTTTTGGTTCACAAACGGCCGCCTCGTTGATTCGTCCGGCAGCTTACTGCGGCATTCCGGGTTACAAGGCCAGCCACGGCAGTTTTGACCTGCAAGGTGTCATGGGCCTTGCACCCAGTATGGATACGCTTGGATTCCTGGCGCGTGACATTGAAGATTTCGAACTGGCACGTACAGTACTTTGCGGCAGTAAGCCCGCTATTGCCGACTTTGACGATACTCCTTTACGGGTCTCGTTGTTGCGCGGAGCGCACTGGTCCGAGGGCTCTCTGGAAATGCGCGATGTCTGTCAGCGAGCCCTGGCGGCACTGGCTGAGGCCGGTGCACAAACCGGTGAGCTCGCCTGTCCGGAGGTATTCAAGGTGCTGACCGAATGCCAGAAAACGGTTATGGCCTACGAGGTTGCGCGTGCGCGGATATTTGAATACAGCCACTATCGCGAGCAGATTAGTTCCGCTTTTGTCGATCTCGTGGAAAGCGGTTTGCAGATCACGCGCGCGGCTTACGAAGACGCCTGCAGTACCCGTGACCGGGCCATGCGTGTGTTGCAGAGCCTGTTTGTCGATACCGATATCATTTTGGCGCCCGCGGCTTCCGGGGAGGCGCCCGCGGGACTGGATGCGACAGGTGACCCTTTGTACAGCCGCAGCTGGAACCTGCTGCAGGTGCCCTGTATATCCATACCCTTCGGCCATGGCCCGCAGGGTTTACCACTATCGGTGCAGATGGTGGGGCCGATGAATGCTGATGACTCGTTGCTGGCAGCGGCTAAATGGGTCCACAGTCAGTTCAAACGCCAGCTGGAGGCTGGCGCTTGAATCGCTGCAGTCATCAGCAATCTCGCTGCGTCTAAAAGAACTTCAGGTAGCGGTCGCGCTCCCAGTCGGACACGTGGTTGAGATAACTAAGCCATTCCGCGCGCTTGAATTCAACCCAGGCATCGAACATCACATCACCGAAGACTTCCCGGCTGAGCGGATCTTCTGCAAATGCCGTTACCGCTTCTTCCAGCGTGCGCGGTAACCAGTTAACGCCTGCCGCGAGCCTTTCTTCGTCCGACTTGTAGTAGAGATTCTCACGATGCGGTTCACCCGGATCGAGCTTGTCCCGAATCCCTTCAAGTCCGGCCGCGATCATCATTGCCATGCCGAGGTAGGGGTTGCAGGCACTGTCTGCCGAGCGCAATTCAACGCGCCCGCCACCGCCCGGAATGCGAACCGTGTTGGTGCGATTGTTGTTACCATAAGACACGAAGCAGGGCGCCCAGGTGTAGCCAGAGGTACTGCCCTTGACGATAAGGCGTTTGTAACTGTTGACGGTCGGAGCCGATACCGCCTGTATTGCCGGTAAATGCTTTAGCACGCCGGCGATAAACTGATAGCCGATCTCGGACAGTCCACAGCCGCGCGGATCCTCCTTGTCAGCCACGAACAGATTGCTGCCGTCGACACCAGCCAAAGACATGTTGTAATGGGCGCCGTTACCGGCCTTGTCACCGTAGGGTTTGGGCATGAAGCTGGCGTAGGCGCCGTGCTTACGCGCCATTTCATGGGTTAACACGCGCAGGAACACGAAGCGGTCAGCCATGGTCAGGGCTTCAGCATAGTCGAAGTCAATTTCGAACTGACCGATACCATCCTCGTGATCGAATGAATAAACATCCCAGCCAAGTTCATTCATTGCGTCGACGGTTTCACTGAGCCAGACGTCGAGATTATCCATCAACCGCACCGAGTCGTAGGCGGGTTTCTCGAGATGCGGTAAGTCGCTTAACGGATCAACCTTGTTTTCATTGTCGTCGAAGACGTAAAATTCGGCTTCGATGCCACAGTTGACCCGGTAACCCATGTCGGCAGCCTGTGCCAGCACCTTCTTCAGAATGCCGCGATTGCAGGGTTCGAAGGGTTTACCCTCGGTCCACAGGTCGCTGGAAAACCAAGCACAATCGTCGCGCCAGGGCACGACCATGCAGGAGTCCGGGTCTGGATGTGCCGCTACTTCTTCATCTGATACGTCTTGCGGAACGCCATCCAGCGCAGCACCGGTGAACAGTTCGGAACCCCCCATCATTCTTTCCATATGGGCAATCGGCACCATTTTGGTTTTCGGGACTCCATGCATGTCGACATAGGTCGGCAGCAGGTACTTGATGTTGCGCGCCAGCAGCGACTGCTTCAGTTGGTCGAGATCGGTTGTGCTCATGTGCTTCCTCCTGGGAATTAACGGTACTCGGATTTAAGGTGTTCAAGGGCCGGCAGTAACAGTTGCCGGTCTGGTGGTATTTGATAATCGGCGCAGTGTTGCAACTGATGTTCGAGAGTATCCCATTGAATAGCGTCTAATTGTTGCTGATTGAACGCATTAAACACTTGAGGGTCACCCATTTGTGCGACCGGGTTACAGGTGCCGTCGGCAAAGGCGATGGCGATAGCAGTTTGCGGTTGCAGCATGAAACGTAAAAACGCCCCGGCATCAGAATGTGGCTGTCGAGGTTTGAGCAGCGAGGTTATTTCGCTGAATGCTATTCCACCCTTGCCGTTAATCGGACCGCTGGACGGAGTGACCGCAAGCAGGTTGCTGTGCCCTGCAAGTCGTGCCGGCGACACCGTATAGATACCGCCGCTGATGTAAAAGTCGATATCACCTGCGAGCAGGGCGCGGTTCAGCCGACGATGATCGGCGTCGAGCATCTGTGCATTCTGTAACCAGGCAGAAGCTTTGCGTTTGAAGTTTTCAATATCATCGACGGATAACGGTTCAAAGGGATTGATACCGGCACCGATACAAACATGGAACAGGTTGAAGTCGGGGTAGTCCAGGATGGCATAGCGATTCCGCAAAGCTGGATCATCCGCCAGCCCAAAACCCTGATCCTCGGCGCTCTCACGACTTATGGCGTCAGTGTTGATCACCAGGTTGAAAGGCCCGTAGCGCTGGCCGATGCCGATCAGTTCACCATCGGCATTGTAGCTCCAGGGCAGGAAGCGCTGATAAAGCGAATGAATCCCGCCGCGATAAAGTTCGTTCAACTCACCATCGAGCGCGCGCACCAGACCAGCAGGTTCGAGACAGTCACGGATGTAGGCATTGTTGATGTTCAGAATGTCACAGTCTGGATGACGTCCGGCGAGTAGTTCGTCGGCGATGGTGGCATCGGACAGCAAAGTCTCAGCTTGCAATTGCAGACCAGAATCACGCTTGAACTGGCGGGTGATGGGATCGGCCTCGTAACCTTCCCAGCAAAGCATGTTGATTGGTGTTGCGGCGGAACGGTTCAAGGTTGCATTTATCTTGATCAGTGATCGAAGCGGGTTGCTATCAATGCCCCAGCAGCTGACTGAGAAACAGTTTCGCGCGCTCGGTCCGGGGTGAATTAAAGAAAGTTTCGGGCTCTGCGACCTCGACGATTTCACCAAAGTCCATGAATACGATGCGATCGGCCACACGTCTGGCAAAGCCCATCTCATGGGTGACACAAATCATCGTCATACCGCCCTCGGCAAGCTCGATCATCACGTCGAGCACACCGGCAATCATTTCAGGATCGAGTGCTGAAGTGGGTTCATCGAAGAGCATGATCTTGGGTTGCAGGCATAAGGATCTTGCGATCGCCACACGCTGTTGCTGACCGCCGGAAAGTTGAGGCGGATACTTGTCGGCCTGTTCCGCGATGTGCACGCGTTCGAGGTAGTGCATGGCGCGTTCAGTAGCTTCGGTTTTCGAGACGAGTTTGTTACGGATCGGACCGATGGTTAGATTCTCAACCACGGTCAGATGCGGGAACAGGTTAAAGCTCTGAAACACCATGCCCACATCGCGGCGCACTTCCTCGATCTGCTTCATGCCGGGCATAACTTCACGACCATCGACCTTGATGGTGCCAGCCTGGTGTTCTTCGAGTTGATTGATGCAACGGATCATGGTCGATTTGCCGGACCCGGATGGACCGCAGACGACGACGCGCTCGCCTGAGTTGACCTGCAGATTGATGTCGTAAAGCGCGCTGAACTCGCCGAACCATTTGCACAGTCCCGAGATTTCGACCAGTGGCGGCGTATGGCTGGATTCATTCATTGCTGGATTCATTTTGGGGTGGGCTCATCAATTAACTCATTATTTTTGGGGGTTAACGCTGGCTGCGCTTTGCGCGTCGTTCCAGGTGGGCGAACAGCAGCGCGAAGCTGTAACAGAGCACGAAATACATCGCACCTACCAGGATCCATGTTTCGAAAACCCGGGTCGTGGTAGCGGCCACTTCGTTGGCGACAAAGGTTAATTCCTGAATCGAAATTAACGAAATGATGGCCGAATCCTTGATCAGGGTGATGAACTGTCCCGCCAGCGGTGGCAATATCTTGCGCACGGCCTGGGGGAGGATGATATCGCGCAGTACATTGAAGGGAGAGAGTCCGATCGAGCGTGCGGCTTCCCACTGACCTTTTGGTGTCGATTGAATACCTGCGCGCACAATTTCGGTGATGTAGGCGCCTTCAAATAGCGACAGGCAGATCATGCCGGCAAGGAAATTATCGAGCAATGCCGGGTCACCGAACAGGAAGGCAAACACCTCGTTCGCGACCCAGGGATTATCCCGGTCAATATTATAAATGCCGATGGCCGGGAACAACTGGCTGGAGACGAAGAAATAGAAAATAAAGATAAAAACGATCGGCGGAATATTGCGGATCAGTTCGACATAGCAGCGACTGATGATGCGTAACGCCAAATTCTGGCAGGTCCGCCAGTAGCCCATAACAACCCCGACCAGGGTAGCGAAAACGGTTGCCCATATAGCCAGTCGCAGCGTGGTTGCCAAACCCTGCAATAACAAATTGGCAACCCAGGATTCTGACTCCTGGTCATACTTCACCAGAAATCCCAGCACTCTCGACCAGTTCCAGTGATATACCAGCACGTCATTGACGCGATAGCCTGCATAAAGAATCAGGGCCGCCAGGGCGCTGAACAACAGCAAATCAACGAGCGTAAATCGCTTCTTTCTTTGTTCGGGAGGAGGGCTGTTTCTATCCATCAGGATGGGAGCGTAGCCGGGTTCCGAGAGGTTCGAACCCGGCTACTGATTGATGGTTTACTGAGGAGCAACCATGTCTTTCCAGGCAGATTGATCCTGGAACCAGTAGTCATGGCGTTCCTGCAGCCAGCCGTTACTGGTTTTAACCACGATCCAGTTGCTGAAAAAGTTAAGCGCATCGGGATCACCCTTGCGTAATGCAAAAGCCTCGTCACCCTTGGTCAGGTTTTCGTCGCCGAACGGCAGGAAAACCTTGGTGGGGTGTGCATCTGACCAGAAGCGCGGCTTGGGTGCGCTTGAGATCATTCCGTGTGCGTTACCGTTAACGACTTCCTGGAAAGCCTGGGCATCATCGTCGAAGCGACGTACCGTTGCTTTAGGGAAGAGTTTCTGTGCGGCTTTACAAGGAGTTGCACCGCGACGACAGGCAATGGTGACATCGGATGAATTAAAGTCTTCACGCTTTGTGAAGTCGCCCGCCAGTTGCATATTGGCCGCCATTTGCTGCCCTGAATGCGCGTAAGGCGTGGTGAAGTTAACCGTCAGATTGCGCTGCGGTGTAATCGACATACCACCGATGATAATGTCGAACTTCTTGGCGATGAGGGCAGGAATAATTCCGCTCCAGGCCGTTGGAACGAACTCAACCTTGACGCCCATATCCTCGGCGACCTGGGTGGCCACGTCGATTTCAAAGCCGATCAGGTTGCCGTCTTTGTCGCGCATCGCCCAGGGCACGAAGGTCGCCATGCCGACGCGCAGTGTTCCGCGCTTCTGCACGTCTTCGAGCATTCCCGCTGTGGCAGTCGAGATGGTAAAGATATTACCCGCTACTACCAGCAATGCGGCCAGTAACAGGGGCTTGAGTTGTTTACTAAAAGTCATGAGTAGTGATCTCCTTAGGTGTTATTACTTTTACGTGCAACGTTCATTTTCTTTTCCAACTGTCCCACTGCCATCGATAGTGAGATAGTCAGAACAAGATAGATTCCGGCTATGATAAACCAGATTTCAAACGCCATGAAGGTGTCTGAGATCAGGTTCAAGCCGGTGGTGGTCAGCTCGGATACGGCGATGACGCTGACGATGGCCGAGTGTTTGATCAATGAAATCAACAGTCCGGTTAGTGGTGGCAGGATAAGCGGCATGGCCTGCGGTACGATGATGTAGCGGTATTTGTTTTTAACCGTCAATCCGACAGAATCACTCGCTTCAAATTGCCCGCGATCGACACCCTGAATACCACCTCGGATAATTTCGGCTGCGAAAGAACCTTCAAAAAAGGCCAGGCAAAGCACCCCGGACCAGAATCGATCTATGCCAAAAATGGGTGCCAGCACAAAATAGAACAGGAACAACTGCACCAGCAGCGGCGTATTGCGAATGGCTTCCAGATACCAGGTGGCGATAAGACCACCTCCCCGCGAATTCGACATGCGTGCAAATGCGGTGATGAAGCCGATCAGGATCGCCAGTATGCCACTTACAATGGCAAGCTTCAGGGTTTCCAGCAGACCCCAGTAGAGCGGTCCCCAGATGAACTCACCATCAACAATTCGATAGAAGAATGGGTGTACGCGATACCACTGCCAGTTGTACTCCATTGCCGCCGCACCGCGCCAGATGAGCCAGCCTATAACCATAAAGGTCAGCACAGCCGAACCAACCTGGCGGGCATTGCGCATGAAGTCTCCCCAATGGAAACCTTCGAGCGGACGCTGGCGTCGTTCAACCGGGTTGTTATCGCTTGTGGTATCGATAGACAAGTGTGCTTCCTTAGTTTTTCTAGTAAGCGGAGGTGGTTAACCGCCGTGGACACTACACTAAATAATCGATTCAGTTTGCGCAACACATATAGCTTTGTCAACATTATCGTCAGTGCAGGTTTATAAAATATTATATATAATTCCGGAGTTAGACTAAGGTTATTTGCCTGTTCCAGGTGGCTGGTAATCAAGTAGCAGCGGTTTGAAATCGAGCCGCGCAAATTCACTTCAAAGAGGTATCAATGGCCGGTTATTCGCGACAAAGCATCAACCAGGAATCGGAATTTCTCGAGAACGCGTGGTACGTGGCTGCCCAGAGTCATGAGCTATCTGGTCAGCTCGCCAGTTATCGCATTCTTGGTGACGACATCCTGTTGTATCGCGACAGTAACGATTTACCGGTCGCACTCGAGGATGCCTGCCCGCATCGCAAGCTGCCTTTATCGATGGGGACCTTGATCGATGATGTCGTGCATTGCGGCTACCACGGTCTGCAATTCGACGGCAGTGGTAAATGCGTCGGCGCACCGACACAGTGCAAGATTCCGTCAAACGCCTGGGTACGCAGTTATCCGGTGGTTGAGCGCTATCGACTGATCTGGATCTGGATGGGCGATCCCGAACTCGCCGACGCGGCCGATATATTGCCGGTTGCCGATTATGACGATCCCGACTGGGGACTGACCGATGGCGGTGTGCTCGAGTGTTCCTGTCACTATCTGTATCTGCTGGATAATCTGCTGGATCCGTCGCACGTCGCCTGGGTTCATCAAAGCTCGTTTGCCTCTGCAGGAACCGTTGATGTGCCGCTTGAGTTACAGGAAACCGCTCAGGGCGTTCTGGTTTCACGCTGGATCAAGGATATCGATCCACCGCCTTATTATGCCGACATGTTGCCATTTTCGGGGAAGGTGGATCGTCTGCAATACTACGAAGCAGTCGCCCCGTCGATTGCCGTTAACATGAGTACTTATACCCGCGCTGGACTCGGCGGTAACGATGTCGAGTTGCCGGCGGATACCTATCGCATGCGCTCTTATCATTTAATTACCCCGGTCGATGAAAACACGACCCGCTATCACTGGTTCCAGCATTACAACTGCAATACGGATGACGAAGTTATCCGCGAGCAACTCAATGAGGGTGCACGCGGTGCCTTTGAAGAAGACCGTCTGGTGCTCGAAGCGGTGCATCGGGGCATGGGTGACAAGCGCAGCCCGAATCTCGACCTGCAGCTGGATATCGGGTCGCGTCTGTTTCGCCGCAAGCTGAGCGCTATGATCAAGGCTGAAAAGGCGCTCCCATGATGATTCCTGTAATCAGGGGCCTGCCATTTTATCAGTGTTACACTGCTGCGGCTTTTGACCACGAGGGTGCATTTTGAAAATTACCTTTCGCCAGATTGATGCGTTCAAGACCGTCGTGCAGACCGGCACGGTTACCGAATCAGCGCGCATGCTCGGCATATCACAACCGGCGGTGAGTCGACTGATTTCTGACCTGGAGAGCGAAGTCGGATTTCAGCTGTTCGCGCGTTCGGGGCGCAATTTGAAAGCCACGCCGGAAGCCATGCTGTTGGTCGAGGAAGTGCGGCGCGCGCTCAGCGGTCTCGAACAGATCAAGCATACCGCCACCGCGATAAAGCACTTTCGCCATGCCCAGTTGCGCTTGATATCGACCCCGGCATTTTCCACCCTGATTGCGCCCGCACTGATCAGGAAGTTTGCCGAGCGTCAGCCCGAGGCGATGGTGTCGCTGGAGGTTCAGTCAACCGATGTCGCGGTCGAGTGGATGGTGTCGCAGAATATTGATTTCGGTATTGCGCCCGCCACACTGGTCAACCCGACGATCAGCAGTCATCCGTTAACCGAGACTCACTCACGTTGTGTTTTTCCACGTGGTCACCGCCTGGAAGGGAAGGCCATGGTGACACCGCAGGATTTACAGGATGAGAGTTTTGTGTCCTATTTGCCCGATTCCCAGTTTCGCTTCGAGGTCGATCAGATTTTCAAGAAGGCAAAGATTGACCGCAAAATGCAATACGAGGCGCGCACCACTGATGCCATCAGTCGATTGGTGGAGCAGGGTCTGGGTGTGTCGATTATCGTTTCCATAGAAGGCATGCCGGGCGAGGCCAGGGATTACTCCAGCGCTCCGTTCAAGCCCGAAATCCCGTTTAACGGCGCGTTGATCTGGTCGCAGCAACGAACCATGTCGGCGGTCGCACGGGATTTTCTGAAGATGGTTGAAACCGAATTCAGCTAGAGATTCAGCTGGCACCTGGATTCAGTCGGCAGCGAGTGCCCGCCTGAAGCTTTTGCGCGCCGCGGCGCTGTGAATATAAGCGTAATCGCGCGGATAGGCTTCACCCGCTTCGATGTGCATGACCGCCAGAGCCGGACCGGGCCGGGCGAGGAAATCGGCGACAC
>JAIBDO010000007.1 GCA_024686195.1 Gammaproteobacteria bacterium
ATCGCCGCCGGTGATCTCATCCAGATATTCATTGATGACAGCTGATTCGAAAAGCACTTCATCGTCGACCTTCAACACCGGAACCTTTCCCAGAGGGGACAGTTCTAGAAACCATTCGGGTGGCTCGGCCAGATCGATGTAAGTGATGTCATAATCGATCTGCTTGTGTTTCAGCGTAATTACCGCACGTTGTACAAAGGGGCAGGTTTTAAAACTGATCAGGTGTAACTTCATGATATCTTCCGTTAGCTCGTGTCGTCAGCCGGGGTCGTCATACTGGCCAAAGCTTTAAGGTATGGGCCTGTGCTCACAATCTCAACCCCAAACAAATCGGGGATTTACGCGGCATTGAAAAGCAATCGGTAAACGCCAGCAAATTCATCTCTTGGCATTGATAGCGGCTTGCGCCTTGGTCCTCGAATTGCTGCGCAAGTTTCCGCCGCTGGAGGCGCCTGTCACCCAGCTGAGTCGGAACATTGCCTGCCGAACCCTCTGGCCAGACTCGTTTCTGAGGCTTCGAAAACGCCACGTTCGGTGATGAGGCCGGTCACTAAACGGGCGGGAGTGACATCAAAGGCATAGTTGGTCACCGGCGTCGCATCAGGTGCTATTGCAACATTTGCGACCTGACCATTATCGAGTTTGCCGCTGATGGTGGATACTTCGCTGTCAGCTCGCCGCTCGATCGGAATTTCACTAACACCATCGCTCGAGGTCCAGTCGATGGTGCTGCCCGGCAGGCAGACGTAGAAGGGGACGTTGTTGTCTTTCGCCGCGAGCGCTTTCAGATAGGTGCCGATCTTGTTGCAGACATCGCCGCTGCGCGTGGTGCGGTCGCTGCCGACCAGGCACAGATCGACCATACCATGCTGCATCAGATGACCACCCAGATTATCCACGATTAAACTGTGCGCTATACCGTGATGGCCCAGTTCCCAGGTGGTCAGGCTCGCGCCCTGGTTGCGCGGGCGGGTTTCGTCGACCCAGACATGTATTGGTATACCCGCGTCATGGGCCTGGTACATTGGCGCAGTGGCCGTGCCCCAGTCCACCGTTGCCAACCAGCCGGCATTGCAATGGGTCAGGATATTAACCGCTTCACCCGGAGCCTTGGCAGCGGCGATCTGCCGAATCAATTCGAGGCCGTGGGCACCGATGGCGTGGTTGGTTTCTATGTCGAGTGCAATGATTTTATCGGCTTCGATAAACGCAGCCGAGGAGCGCTCTGCAGGCGCAAGCGGTAACAATACCTCGGTTACTCTCGCCAGCGCCCAGTGCAGGTTGACGGCCGTCGGTCGCGTTGCCAACAGCCGTTTGCAGGCACCCTGCAGGGCGGCGTCGGAAGGGTCATCTCGCATCGCCAGGTACAACCCGTAGGCAGCTGTCGCACCGATCAAAGGAGCACCACGCACCTGCATGTCATGAATCGCCGTACAGGCCTGCTCCAGGGTTTGAAGATTATTAACCGCAAAAATATGGGGCAGGCGGGTCTGGTCGATAATATCGACAGACCAACCGTCCTCATTAACCCAGATACTGCGGTAGGCAACGCCATCAACATTCATTATTTTCACTGTCCTTCGTGGGTTGCTTGCCGTATCCCTTGAATTGCTGCTGCACTTCATCCATTTGCGCCTTCGACAGGATCACCGGATCCCCGGCCTGGCGGGCGTACCAGTACTGTTTTGCCAGCGTTTCCACTTCGACACCGAGCCACAACGCCTTGTCGATGTGGTCGTGAAAACAGATCATGCCGTGGGTGCCAAGCAGGCAGGCGCGCCGCTCGTGTAATGCCTCGAGCATATAATCCGACAGCGCCTGGGTGCCGAACAGCGCGTAGTCGGCACAGCGGATGGAGTTACCGCCGGCGACTGCAACCATGTAATGAAAAGCCGGAATATCCTGGCGTAAACAGGACAACGCGGTGGCGAAGGTGGGGTGAGCGTGCAGCACCGCACCAGCCTCGGCACGGTTGACGTAGATATCGCAATGCATGCGCCATTCGCTGGATGGATTCAGGGCATCGTCGCAGTTGCCCTGCAGGTCGACGAATACAATGTGCTCGGGTTTCAGGCAATCGTAAGCCATTCCTGATGGGGTGATCAGGAAGCCGTGCCGGTAGCGCGCCGAGATATTACCGGCGCTGCCCTGATTGATACCCTGAGCATTCATCGCCAGGCAGCTGTCAATGATTTGCTGTGATAAGTGTTCGCGCGAAGCTTCTGTACCTGACATGGTGGCTATGCTGGATGATCAATAATGGCAGCAGTATAAGGCAGCTTATGCCCCAGGCGGGAATAGTTCCGCCGAGAACAGCCTGATTGTTAAATCAGCCGGTACCGCTAGCCGTCACTGCGGCCGTAAATATCATCAAAGCGCACGATGTCGTCTTCACCGAGGTAGGATCCTGACTGGACTTCGATAATATCGAGTGGCTCCGCGCCTGGATTTTCGAGGTAGTGCGTCGCACCCAACGGAATAAATACCGATTCGTTCTCATGCAAATCAAAAATTTCGTCGTTGCGGAACACGCGTGCCGTGCCACGCACCACAACCCAGTGTTCAGCACGATGATGATGCATTTGCTTCGATAGCCGGGCCCCGGGCTTCACGCTGATCCTCTTTACCTTGTAGCCATCTCCCTCATCTACCGAATCGAAGCTGCCCCAGGGGCGATAGACGATACGGTGAAAATTTTCCTCTTCGCGCTGCTCATTTTTGAGGCGCTCGACGATCTGCTTGACTTCCTGTGACTGCGATTTGTCGGCCACCAGCACGGCATCCTGGGTTTCGACGATGATCAGGTCACGCACGCCTACGGTCGTCACCAGGCGACTCTCCGCGTGCACAAAAGAGCCTTCGGTATCGGTCGTCATGACATCGCCGTGAGTCGAGTTGCCGGCACCGTCTTTATCTCCCTGTTCCCACAGCGATGACCAGCTACCGATATCGCTCCAGCCGGCATCCATTGGCACCACGCAGGCGAGTTCGGTCTTTTCCATCACCGCATAGTCGATCGAGTCAGATTCGCAGGCGGCAAAGGCGTCGCTGTCGAGGCGCAGAAAACCGATGTCGTCGGTCATGTGGTCGCTCGCCTTGCGGCAGTGTGCGAGCATCTCGGGGTCGAATTTTTCAAGTTCTGCAAGGTAGGTGCTGGCGCGAAACATGAACATTCCGCTGTTCCAGTAATAATCACCGCTGGCGAGATAGGAGGTTGCTTTGTCACGATCCGGTTTTTCGACGAATTCATCTACCTTGAACCCCCCGGGCTCGACGCTCCCGCGACGAATGTAACCGTAGCCGGTGGCTGCCTGGGTCGGCACTATGCCGAAGGTGACCAGCTTGCCAGCCTCGGCCAGAACCTGCGCCTGCCTTACCGACTCGCAGAAAGCAGTTTCATCGGTGATTTCGTGATCGGCAGATAATATCAGCAGCAGCGGGTCTTCAGCTTGCGTCAGCGCGTGCAGCGCGGCAACCGCTATGGCTGGTGCGGTGTTTCGGCCAAAGGGTTCAAGGATGATTGACAATTCTTCAACACCGATCTGACGCGCCTGTTCTGCAACGATGAAGCGGTGTTCGTTGTTGCAGACGATAACCGGCGCGCTGTGTTCCAGCCCATCGAGTCGCGACATGGTCTTTTGCAGCATGCTTTCATCGTGCAGCAGGCTGAGGAACTGCTTGGGATACATCTTGCGTGACAGGGGCCAGAGCCGGGTGCCGGATCCGCCGGATAGTATGATAGGAATCAATGGGTTATCTCTATAAGTTAGTTGAATTCTGTGAAACAGTTACAGTTGTATTCGTCATGCCCGGCGTCCATTATAGTTCCATCACCGTTTAAAAACAGGACACATGGCTTCCGAACCAACACGATCCGAGCAGGTGGTTGCCGGCTACAAGCAACGCAAACTCGGTCTGAGCGCGCTGCGACGTATACATGAACTGACCCAGGAGTTCGAGGAGGAGCGTGCATTTGATTGGCGAATGGCACGAATCGGCTTGTTGCTCACGGTGGCGCTGATGAGCGTTTCACTCTACTTCTTCGTTTTCAGTGGTGAACGTATAACTCTGGGTTAGCAGCCCGAACTAACGCTGAGCTTCACTGGCCTGTTCGAATTTGCGCAGCAGATAGTCGAGTAATTCGTCCATGCTGGCCTGCAGTTTGGCGGCGTTGCCCTGTTTCAGGTGATCGAGCATTTGTCGGTGCAATGAAATGATATCACCACGCTCGCGCACCACGGTCACCACCATGTTGGTAACCGGTATCAGGGCTTCAATGATGGTGTACATGACGAAGCGCAACATGCCGTTGTCGGTCGCGTCGACCAGGGCGCGGTGAAACGCAACATCGGCCTGGCAGAAGGCTTCGTCGCTGATATCCGGGTCCTGTTGACGCGCCAGCGTCAGCTCCAGATGTTCGATGTGGTCGGCCTGTGCATGGTTGACGGCAAGATCCATGCAGCTACCCTGCAGGGCTCTGCGTGCCTCGATGATTTCTTCAATATCGAGTGCTCCCATACCAACCAGCAGCGTCGCCGCGCCGCTCAGTGACTCGGCCAGGTCGCTGAAACTCGGTTTGACCACGAAGTTGCCACCCGTGGGGCCGCGTCGGGCGCGCACCAGATTTTGTGCGGCAAGTCGTTTCAGTGCCTCACGAACGCTCGGTCGCGACACGCCGTAACGCTGCGCAAGTTCATCCTCGGTCGGCAGGCGCTCGCCGATCTTGAAGCGCCCATCAACGATTGCGGCACGCAGTTGTTCGGCAATCTGCTTGGAGATACTTGCCTTGACGATTGCCTGTTCCTGCACGAGTTAATCCTGAGTTTTTGAAGATGCATTTGCGGGGTAATTACTTTAACATGATTTTGTATTACAAATAGCCTTTTTGGAGGGCAGTTTAGATGTCAGAGCAGTTCCAGGCGTACCAGGTAGGGAAGAATGAAGAAGGTCAGCGTTGTGTGTTAACGCAGCTTGACGATAGTGATTTGATGGAGGGTGATGTCACGGTTCGCGTCGAATACACCACGTTGAATTACAAGGATGGTTTGGCACTGACCGGCAGATCCCCGATTATCCGCAAGTTCCCGCTCACTCCTGGCATCGATTTCAGCGGCACCGTGCTTGAATCCGAGCATGCCGATTTCAAGGCAGGTGACCAGGTTATTTTGAATGGTTTTGGCGTTGGAGAAGCGCATTCGGGCGGCTATGCACAAAAAGCCCGTGTCAGCGGCGACTGGCTGGTACCGGTGCCCGATGGTCTCGACACGCGTCGCGCAATGGCGATCGGTACGGCAGGTTACACCGCGATGCTCTGCGTATTGGCACTGGAAGGGCATGGAATTAAACCCGATGCGGGCGACATCCTGGTCACGGGCGCGGCCGGCGGTGTGGGAAGTGTTGCAGTTGCAGTGCTCAGCAAACTCGGATATCGCGTGGTTGCCTCTACCGGGCGCCTGCAAGAAACGGAATTCCTGCAAGGGCTTGGTGCAGCGGAAGTTGTAGATCGTGCCGGTTTTTCTGAACCCGCACGACCACTGGGTCGGGAAGTCTGGGCCGGTGCTATCGACGTCGCCGGCGGCAATACGCTGGCGAACGTATTGAGTCAGATCAAACGCGGCGGCGCCGCTGCTATCTGTGGCCTGGCCGAATCGATGAATCTGCCAACCTCGGTCGCTCCCTTCATTTTGCGCGGTATCGCCATGTATGGCATTGACTCGGTCATGGCCCCGATTCCACTGCGTAAACAGGCCTGGCAGCGACTGGCTTCCGATCTCGATTTCAAGTTGCTGGACGAACTGTCGTTCGATCTCGATTTTGCAGACCTACCCCAGGCCGGCGCCGATATTCTCGATGGAAAAATCAGGGGCAGAGCAATTGTTAAGGTTCCCTAGCAGCCTGTCACTGCTCTGCGACCTGTCCGTCTGATGCGTATTATCGAATTTTGATGCTTCTTCGTATCGATGGCGTTTCCCTTGGAGCGTAGATACGGTTACGGGGTAATGCTGGTCATTATCGGGGGTGTGTTTCTGAGCACCTCCGGTATCTTGTTGCGTAATATCGAATCGGCCGACGGCTGGCAGATACTGTTCTATCGCGGCATCGCGTTTTCACTCACTCTGTTTCTATTATTGTTGTTGCGTTATCGCGGCGGTATCGGTGCTGCATTCCATGCGATCGGCAAACCCGGGTTGTGCGCATCGCTGGTCCTCGGTCTTGGATCCATCTGTTATATCTTCGCTATTTTGCTCACCACGGTGGCCAATGCGGTCTTTATCATCGGCGCAGCACCGCTTGCCACGGCTTTCGTGGCCTGGATGGTGCTCGGCGAGAAGACGTCACGTTTCGGCGTGGTGGCGATGCTGATATCGCTGGCCGGTATCGGTCTGATGTTTGCCGATGGACTGTTGGAAGGGCGTTGGGCTGGTAATCTGGCTGCGCTTGGAGTGGTTGCCTCGTTTGTCACTTTTCTGCTGATTATTCGTCAGCGACGTGGCGTCGATATGTTGCCAGCGACCTGTCTGAGTGGCCTGGTAATGGCCGGAGTGGCCTGTCTGTTTATCGACTCCTTCGAGCTCTCACAACACGATCTTACGATAGCGATTCTCATGGGTTGCCTGCAGTTTGGCGTGGGTTTCTGGTGTTTCACCGTTGCCACGCGCTACATCATGGCATCGGAAGTCGCTTTGTTTGCTTTAACAGAATCGATACTGGGACCGATCTGGGTGTGGATTGGTGTTGGTGAAAAACCCAGTTTGCTAACCCTCATCGGCAGCGCGATTGTGCTGGTTTGTGTTGTCAGCTACTGCATAAACGGGATTCGTGTGGAACGACGTTTGCTGCGCCTCAGTCGAATTCAACCCGACCAGCCGACGTGATGAGTATCGCTGCTGAAGTCATTCAATGCTGATGCGGCTGCGCTACGCAGGCATTCGGCCAATAGGGAACTTACCGAAATGGCATTTACTTAAGCACAATCCCATGACATTCGTTCTGGTCGGAAGAAGGCGGATGATTGGGGAACTATTTGCGAAGTAAACCGCAGGCGGCAAAGCCGCCGAGGCATGCGCGAAAAGTTCCCCAATCATCCGACCGTAGTCGAGCTCTGGATGCATCAGTGTTTTGGTTTAAGGTATGTGCCATTTGAACTTACTGCTTTTTCAGCGAATAGCAGGGCGTATAGGCCTTACCCGGTACCTTCATGCGTTGCTGTTGTACGAACGAATGCAGCAATGCGTCCAGAGATTGCATAATCTCGGGCTCGGCGCAAAGTTCGAACGGTCCGTGCTGTTCTATTTGAGATATTCCATCTGCCTTGACGTTGCCGGCGACGATTGCCGAGAACGCACGCCGCAGGTTTGCTGCGAGCAGGTGGAGTGGTTGGTCGTGGCTGAGATTGAGCGCCGCGACCTTCTCGTGTGTCGCTGCAAAGGGCAGCTGGAACTGATGATCGATGTTCAGTATCCAGTTGAAGTAAAAGGCATCCGCGTGTACGCGCCGAAAATTACGCACCGATTCGAGCCCCGCCGATATTTCGCGTGCGACCTTCTCCGCATCACCAATGATGATGGTGTAATGCTGCCGTGCGACTTCGCCGAGGGTCAGTTTGATAAAAGCATCGATCTGCCTGAAATACTCCTCGGAGCCGGCCGGGCCGGTCAATATCAGTGGAAATGGAATTTCCTTGTTTTCTGGATTCAACAGGATACCCAGCAGGTAAAGCACTTCTTCGGCGGTGCCGACGCCCCCGGGGAACACGATGATGGCGTGACCGGCGCGCACAAATGCTTCCAGACGTTTCTCGATATCCGGCAGTATAACCAGCTCGTTGACAATCGGATTAGGCGATTCTGCAGCGATAATGCCGGGTTCGGTTAGGCCGACGTAACGTCCGCGACGAATACGTTGTTTGCTGTGCCCGATCGCAGCACCTTTCATCGGCCCCTTCATCGCGCCGGGGCCGCAGCCGGTGCAGATATTGTGCTGGCGCAGACCAAGTTGATAACCCACTGACTTGCAATAATCGTATTCTTCACGATTTATCGAATGACCACCCCAGCAAACCACGAGGTTCGGGTCGACTTCCGGCACCAGTACACGCGCGTTGCGCAGAATGTGAAAGACGACATTGCTGATACCCTCGCTGGTGCCGGTATCGAAGATCTGGTTCGACGCTATTTTGTTTTTGACATAGGAAATATCACGCAACACGGCGAACAACTGTTCACGGATGCCGGTCATGATTTTGCCGTCAACGAATGCGCTTTGCGGCGCATTTTCGATTTCAAGTTTTACGCCGCGTTCCTGTTGCACCACTCGAATCTGAAAGTCCTGGTGCTGGCGTAATACTTCGCGCGCATCATCCGTGTCACTGTCGACATTCAATACGGCCAGTGCACAGCGACGGAAGGTATCATAAAGGCAGCCATCCTGGCTGCCCTGTTTGAGTTGGCTGACTTCCAGTTGTGACAGAATATCCATGCTGCCATGAGGTGTAAGACGGGTAACTTCAGTTTTTTTCGGCATGCGATCGAGTGTTAGAATTTTGCGCTATAGTATAGTTCAGCTGTAAAGGAATCATGACATGAGTGATGAATTATTCGAAGTTGCTTTTTCCGGCCAGATTAGCGATGGCGCTGAGTCTGCTGAGGTAAAAGCCAAGGTCGCCAAGATGTTCAATGCGGACGACGCCAAGCTTGCGCAGTTGTTTTCCGGCAGGCGCGTCGTCATCAAAAAAAATATCGATCGGGCGACTGCTGCCAAGTATCAAACCGCACTCAATAGAGCTGGCGCTGAATGTGAAATCTGTTTGATGGGCGGAGCTCCGGTCGCTCAGTCGGCGCCTGCTACTGCCAAAGCTCCAGCAGCCCCCACAGCTGCTGCAGCCGCCAAACCTGCGTCTGCAGCCGCTTCTGCGGTTGAAATTGAAACCGGTGATTATGGCGAAGTAGCACCACCACCGGCTACCGATCCACTCGGTATCACCGGCGATCAAATTGAGGATCTGGCCGTGTCCATTGCACCCGTTGGCAGTGAATTACAGAGTGACTATCAGGACATTGCAGAGCCCGAATTTGACTTGAATGGTCTTGAAGTGGCTCCGGTCGGCAGCGACCTCGATAGCGCGCCGAAGAAACCCGCTCCACCCCCTCCAGACACATCCGGCATCACCATGGCGGATGAATAAAGGCTACCGTCCCGTAGAGCCTTTAGCGCATTTTCGCGGCATGATCGACCAGCTGTGAGAACTCGATCTTTATCAGCGTGATGCGCCTGTGTGCTGCCAGTGTTTGCAGCGATCAACCACGTGAGTCAGGCCCGAGTATGGCTCGATTGCTCTGACGACGGTTAGCGCCGCTGAGCGTGCGCGATCATTTGTAAAATCTGGGTGAAGACATGATTGCTGAGCGATTCGTTCAGGTCGATTGCCATACAGTGCCGGTAATAGGGTGTCAGGCTGAGGCCGACTCCGATTCCGTAAATTTCCAGATCCTTACCGCCGTCGTATTTCTCAACCATATGCTTCAGATGATTGTCGAGGTAAAACTCATCATTGGCGAGATTGGTGGCACTATCCATCGGGCTGCCGTCAGAGATTACCATCAGTATGCGTCGCCCGGCGTCCCGTCGCAGCATACGACTGCAAGCCCATTCAACGGCTTCGCCATCGAACCCCTCGCGAAAATAGGGTGTTTTCAATAGCGCAGCGATATCTCGTCGGGATTTGCGCCAGCTATCTGCGGCGTTTTTGAACACCAGGTGGCAGCGTTCGTTGAGACGCCCCGGGTGCTGTGGCCGACCCTCGGCCTGCCATTGCCGGTAAACCCTGCCGCCATTCCAGTCGCCGGTGGTAAATCCCAGAATTTCACTGGCAATATCGGCCTGGTCCAGTGCGCGCGCAAAAACATCGACCAGCATCGCGATGTATTCGATTGAGCTTTTCATCGAGCCAGAACAATCGATGAGGAAAGACACCTGGCAATCGTTTTTGAACAGGTATTGATCTTTGCGAAACAGTCGTCGCTCGCTGGGTGCGGCGATCAGCTGTGACAATCGCCGCCCGTCGATCAAGCCTTCCTCCTGGCCAAACAGCCAGCCATCGCGCCGCGGGGTGGCCAGTAGTTGTGAAATTTGCCGTGCGAGCCTGGGAACGTTAATGCCCTGGTGGAAAATTCGCGCATCAAGCTGCTCGCGAAACTGTCGCAGTTCCGCATCGCGAACCTGCGACGCCGCGCGCAGTTCGCGGTCAAAATCGCGGTTGTATACCTGGTAGACCTGATTCTGTTCGGCCAGCACCTTGCTGTTGCCGGTGACGATGGTGGCAATATTCGAATCTTCGTTCTCGTCCGAAAAATCGAGTGCCAGAGTAATACGTGACAGGGCTTTTTCGTTGTCGATACGTTGTGTATCCCGGTCGGTGTCCAGTTGACCTGACAGGGATTCGTCGATAATCCTGGCGATTGCAAGGGCATGAAGCGAATATTCTGCCTGCTGCAAACGTTCACGCCGCAGGCCGGCGATATCGGTGCCGATCAACTCTGAAATCCGTCCACGCGTCACTTCGATCAGATCATCGGTTTCAGCCAGCGTCGGATAGCCAGTGAGGCGCGACCAGGCCACCTGGGCGATGGTGTAAATGAGCAATCCAAGCTCGGTGTCGGCATGACCATCATCGTGAAAGCGCAGTGACCAGTCACGAAAGCGTTGCATGACGTTGCTGCGCACGCCGGGGTGTTCGCCCGCGATCATTGTTTCGACGCGCAATTGTTCCAGCAGATCGAAGATCAAACGCTGTATCGGCGCTTCCGGTGCCAGTTCGCGATGCAGCTCAGCATCGCTGTGCAGCAGGCGCAGGGCGATGCCATCCGCCGCTCCGCGCTGCGCGACGAAGTCGTCCTGTAAGGGGTCGAGTGCGCTATGTGGGGCGCCGGTATTCACCCGCTGTCCACCAAGGAACAGTGAACGGCCACGATGGCGCAATTCGCGCAAGCCGGTCAGGGCTCGTACCGATGCACCGCAGAGTTCTGCCGCCTGCTGGCGTTGCTTCTCGTTGGGTGGTTTAGTTGGATTCACGCTCGACTACGTGCAGGTAGGAATCATCAAGTTCGGTATCGAAGCAGCGCTGGAAGTACTCGGCGATTATGGGGTGTTCGTCTTCCTCGCATTTGTTCAAAAAGGAGAGTTTGAAGGCAAGTACGTGATCGTCGAAGATCAGACTGTTTTCGGCCCAGGAGATGACCGTACGTGGCGACATCAGGGTAGACAGGTCGCCGACCACGAAACCTTCGCGCGTCATGGTCGCCATGGCAACCATCGAGCTCAGCAGGCTTTTGCGCTGCTCGCTGGCAAACTCGGGCACCTGTGCAGCGACGATCTGCATTTCTTCTGCACTCGACAGGTAGTTCAGCGTAGCGACGATATTCCAGCGATCGATTTGACCATGGTTAAGTAATTGTGTGCCGTGGTAGAGGCCGTTACTGTTACCAAGCCCGATCGTGTTCGCGGTTGCAAACAGGCGAAAACTGGGATGCGGCGTCAGGACCCGGTTCTGGTCGATCAGGGTGAATTTACCATCGCGCTCGAGTAACCGCTGAATCACGAACATGACGTCCGGTCGGCCGGCGTCGTATTCATCGAAAATCAAAGCGATGGGGCGCTGCAGCGACCAGGGTACAATGCCTTCCTGGAATTCAGTTACCTGGCGATCATCGCGAATAACGATGCTGTCCTTGCCGACCAGGTCGAGGCGACTGATGTGGCCATCCAGGTTGACGCGGATACAGGGCCAGTTAAGCCGGGCGGCGACCTGTTCGATATGTGTCGATTTTCCGGTGCCGTGCAAACCCTGCAATAATACGCGACGGTTATGCGTGAAACCGGCCAGAATGGCGAGCGTTACCTCGGGATTGAAATGGTATCCGGGGTCTATATCGGGTACCAGTTCGCTGCGCTCGGAAAAGGCGGGCGCCTGCAGTTTGCTGTCGATGTTGAAGGTCTCACGCACGGATACCTGAATATCGGGCTGGTCGAGCGTGTTTTCGGGCATGGCGGTAGCCTGCATGGTGTTTCCCCGGTGTTTAGGAGTCGGTCGGACTTTGGAAATCTACTGCGGAAAATGCATTTTGGCCAGATTTTCCTATCCAATTCGTTGAATATGAATGACTATGCCCGGAGTGCTCCACAAAAAACCTGTCGCGGGGCAGGCTCTTCGCCTCATTCGATAGAATAATCTGACTCAAAATGCCTTTCCCTCGCTACGACTACCTATGTCCGACAGACTCTGAAGTGCAAAGCCGGGCAGTATAGCGGAATCGTATACGGCGTGATAAGTCCAGATGCTGTTTTTCGGCTGGCCACGTTGTCGAATCCTGCGTAACATTTCGTTCTTTAGTTCACCACTACCGGGGTTTGCATGGATTCATCTGGGCCGCTTGACGGATATCGCGTGATCGAGTTGGGTCAGTTGCTGGCCGGCCCCTTTGCCGGCTGTATGATGGGGTATTTTGGTGCAGAGGTGATCAAGGTCGAGTCACCGAAAGGCGGCGACCCTATCCGAAACTGGCGCGAAATGCGTGACGGTACATCGTTGTGGTGGCGCTCGCTGGCGCGAAATAAAAAATCGGTCACCATCGACCTGAAAACCACGCAGGGTGTAGAGCTCGTGCGCCAGTTAATCGATAAAGCGGATGTGGTCATCGAAAACTTCAGACCGGGAGTCGTTGAAGGCTGGGGACTCGGGCCTGAAGACTTCAAACAGAGTAATCCCGGGCTGGTGTATGCGCGGATTTCCGGCTATGGACAGGATGGGCCGTATGCCGCGCGTCCTGGTTTCGCCTCGGTCTGTGAAGGCATGAGTGGTTTCCGCTATGTCAACGGCCATCCGGGCGAGGCTCCGGTGCGTCCCAACCTCAGCATTGGCGATACCATTTCGGGGATTCATGCGGCCCTCGGCATCGCTATGGCCCTGCTCGAGAAACAACGCAGTGGTGAGGGGCAGGTGATCGATGTCGCGCTGGTGGAATCGATGTTTAACCTGATGGAAGCCGTGGTGCCGGAATTTGATGGCAACGGTGTGATACGCGAACCCTCGGGCAGTACGGTAACCGGCATTGTGCCAACCAATACTTATCGCTGTCAGGATGGCAAATACATCGTTATCGGCGGCAATGGTGACTCGATCTTTCAGCGCTTGATGGTGGCGGTCGGTCAGCCGCAAATGGCCGATGACCCGCGGCTCGCATCCAACCAGGGTCGAGTGGAACACGAAGCTGAAATCGATACTGTGCTCGCGGATTGGTGCGCGATGCACCAAGCCGCGGGGTTGCTCGAAGTCCTCGATAAGGCACGGGTTCCCGCCGGTCCGATATATAACGTTGAAGACATGCTTAATGATCCCCATTTCAATGCCAGGGGATTATTTGAAAATGTCGAGATCGACGGTAAGCCGCTCAAGATTCCTGCCCTGGTACCACGCCTGTCACGCACACCGGGTGGCACGCGTTGGCCCGGTGGTGATCTGGGCAGTGCCAACCAGGAGATCCTGGAAGAATTGTTGGGGCTTGATGAACGGCAATTGAAGGAACTTAGGGCCGCGGCAGTAATCCTATAACTCGGCCAATTAAACGGTTTAATACAAGATCTGGAGAAAAGAATGTCACGAAAATTTATGTTTATAATGGCCTTATTGAGCCTGAGCAGCCTGTCAGGGCCTATCTTTGCGGACGGTGGCTACAATAATAAAAAGAACTCACCACTGGCTCCTGTTCAGACCCTGATCGAGGACGAAAAGTATCAGGATGCAATTTCGGAATTGCAACAGTTGCTGAAGGAATCGCCGACGGATGCCGACATGCTCAATCTTCTGGCTTACAGTCAACGCAAGTTGCAGCGCTTCGACGAAGCGTTGGTGAACTACCAGAAAGCCCTGGATATCGAACCAAAGCATCGTGGTGCGAACGAGTATCTGGGCGAACTGTATCTGCAGCTGGGCCAGCTGGATAAGGCGCAGGAAAGATTGCAGGTGCTGGACAAGGCCTGTTTTTTCGGTTGCGACGAATTCGACGAACTCGAGGAAGCAATCAAAACCTATCAAAGCCAGAATTCATCCTGAATACCTGCAGAAGTAACTGCGAGTAATATTCCAGGCTGAAAGAGACGATCGGCTCCTGGCAATAGCCCGCCAGCAATTCTTAATCAACAAGTTTCGTGATACGCTCTCGCGGTGATTTATTACCGTGAACTAAACCTCGATCGAGCCAGCGAGCCGCGCAAGAACGCTCTCTGGGTTGAGCAACAATGGACGCGACAGCATTGTCGCGTTTTTGTTTTGCACAGCGATAAAAGCCTGATGCGCTGGCGGGATGACGATCTCACCAGCGCCGAAGCGATCCACTTGCCCCAATCCCATGTCAGCCATCTGGTAGAAGAGATAGAGCAGCTTGTGTTTATGGGGCTGGATGAGCATGGCCCGTTGTTTGCCCTGGATGTCTCTCACCATTCGGATGAACACTTGCAATCCCTTCTTGGCGCTAGCGATGGTGATTTCATCGATTTGCGTGACGTCGCCTGGCAGATTGATGCGCAACAGGCGGCACAACTCGCCTACGCGCGTGGATTGCTGTTCTGGAATCGACATCATCGCTTTTGTGGGCTATGTGGTAGCACCACACACAGCGAATATGGTGGTCATATGCGTCGCTGCGGCAATAGCAGTTGTGGCCGCATGCACTTCCCGCGCACGGACCCGGCGGTCATCATGCTGGTCGAAGATTGTTCCGATCCGGCCCGGCCGCGTTGTCTGCTGGCGCGTAATTCGCGTTTTCCGAATCGTATGATGTCAACGCTGGCTGGTTTCGTCGATCCGCTCGAAAGCCTGGAGGAAACGGTGGAGCGCGAAGTCTTCGAAGAATGCGGTATCCGTGTGGATCGTATCCAGTACCAGGCATCGCAGCCCTGGCCATTTCCCTCGTCGATCATGCTTGGATTTCGCGCCCGCGCGGTTACCCTGGATATTGTCGTGGACGGAGTTGAAATAGAAGAGGCGCACTGGTTCGACGCAGAACAGCTGAGATCTTTTGGTGAGTGGGGAGACGGCGGCGATAATTACAGTTTGCCCCGACCCGATTCGATCGCGCGTTACCTCGTCGAATCATGGTTGCAGGATGTGCAGAAAAATTGAGGGATCGAAGCCACCAGGAGGCTTCGATCCCGAGAGGATTGTTTCATGCGCATTTGGCCCTGGCGAAGATTGCTTCGTTGATCGCATTACCTGGAATGGTTTTACCAACGCTGCGAATGATAGCCGCAGGCTGAGGGCTATTTGTGGAGCGGTTTTCTGCGCGTCGCGCTTCGAGTTGGGGTAAATCAAGCTGACCCATTTGCAGGGCAATGACATCGCCCCGCGAAATGCCAATGTCTTCGAGTATGTGGTCGTTAAGCCGCGCCAGATGGTGCAAATTGCGCCGTTGAGCCTGGTGGTCACGAATTGAAGCGATCGCGGTTAACAACCTGCTTTTAACTTTTCCGAACAGCGCGGCAATCGATCTGGATCGAATCTTACGGCCTTGCCTGGCGGCAGCCGCGTAATCGATTCTATCGGTGTTGTGCAAGAGTCCGTGCCCGGTGTTGGCGTCGACGATTGATGCAATTGCAAAATGGAAATTATTCATGTTAGTAAACCTCATCTAAAAATTAGTCGTGGAGTTGCTGGACGAGTAATATAGTGGTTCTATTTGCTTCCCTCAAACGATATAATTTCACTTTCGGTTTAGAAAAACTAATATGAATAAGTTGCCACCCCTTAAAGCTCTGCAAGCCTTCGAGAGCGCTGGCCGACACCTCAGCTTCACTGCCGCGGCGGTCGAACTGAATGTCACTCCCGGGGCTGTCAGCCAGCAAATTCGTCTGCTGGAGGAGTTTCTCGAGCTTAAATTGTTCAGGCGACTCAACCGGGCGATCGCGCTGAGCGACGAAGGGCAATTGTTTCTGCCGATGATAGCCAACGGATTCGAGCAGTTTCATGAAGCCGTTAACCTGTTGCGCCAGCGGCGTAGCGACGGGCCATTGACCATTACCTCGGCGCCGTCTTTTATCTCCAAATGGCTGATTCCACGGCTAGCCAGCTTCAAGGCATTGCACCCGGATGTCGATGTGCGTATTGACACCTCGGATCGGCTGGTTGATTTTTCGCGTGAAGATATCGACGTCGGTATTCGTTTCGGCGATGGTGAGTACCCCGAGCTCGTTACCGTATTCCTGTTCGCGTTTGATCTTATCCCGGTCTGCAGTCCCGAGCTATTACACGATGGCCGACAATTGCGGGAAGTATCCGATTTGAGGAATTTCACTCTGCTGCACAGTAACCACGATGAACTCGATCCGGGGTGGCCGGACTGGGCGATGTGGTTGAAGGTGGTCGAAGCTGACGATGTCGATTCCAGCCATGGCATATATTTCAACCAGTCGGATCAACTGTTCCAGGCCGCGCTGGACGGGCAGGGCGTAGCGCTGCTGGCCAATGTCATGGCCGACCCTGAAATCGCCGCAGGGCGTCTGGTGCAGCCTTTCAGCGCGCGCTTACCGGTTAAAATGAACTATCACCTGGTGACATCGCCGCAAAAGGCCGCCATCGAAAAGGTCAGCGCTTTTCGCGCGTGGATACTCGATCAATCTGCTTACTTGCGCGAGGCTTAGTGGTCCATGCGCTAAGTTCAGTGACACTCGGAGCGCCGTAGCACAAACATTTTTGACTGCGTTGCAGTCCTTGGAAAGGGCATGCCAGGGCCGGCCCCGCGAGTGCAGTGGGTCTTCCCTACGGACTGCGGCTTGCCAAAAACGTTTGTGCTGTGGCTGAGTATTACTGAGCTCACCGCATGGACCACTAGTCAGACCAGTTGGGCAGCCCGCAATGGTTGGTCATCATCAGCAAGCTCAGGGCGATGATCGCCTGCGAAGTAGGTGTAGATAACCGGCAGCACGAACAGTGTAAACAAGGTGCCGATGGCGAAGCCGGAAACGATGGTAATACCGATCGACTGACGGCTGGCCGCACCGGCACCCGAGGCGATTACCAGCGGCATAATGCCGATGATGGTTGAAAAGGATGTCATCAGAATAGGGCGTAAACGTATCGAGGCCGCCTTGATCACAGCCGCTTTGGGTGAAAGGTTTTCATTCTTCTGAATTTCATTGGCGAATTCGACAATCAGGATGCCGTGCTTGCTGACGAGTCCTATCAGGGTGATCAAACCCACCTGGCTATAAATGTTCATCGATACCAGCCATAGAAACATGGGCACAATCGCACCGAACATGGCCAGCGGTACGGTCGTCAGGATGATCAGCGGGTCGCGCAGGCTTTCGTATTGTGCCGCCAGTATCAGGAAAACCACAATGATGGCAAAGCTAAAGGTCATTGCCAGCGCTGAACCTTCCTGAATCAGCTGGCGCGATTGCCCCTGGTAATCGACACTGTAGCCGGCCGGTGCCACCTGCTCGGTGATGTCACTCAGTAGTTGCAGTGCTTCACCGAGAGGCACTCCCGGTACGGCATCGATCTTGGCCGCGTTCTGCTGCTGAAACTGCACCAGCTCGGTCGGCACTACGTTGTAGTTGATGTCGACCAGTGTTGACAGGTTGATCTGTTCGCCCCGGTTTGAGTAGACGAAAAACTGACTGACATCGGCCAGTCCTTCACGCGCGCTGCGTCGGGCCTGCGGAATTATTTTGTAACTGCGTCCGGCGAGGTTGAAGCGACTGACGTAACCTTCGGCCAGAATGATGCCGAGCGTCTGTCCTATTTCGCGCATGGAAACACCCATAGATTCGGCGCGCTTGCGGTTGATGGTGACCCGAATCTCCGGTTTGCTGAAGTTGAAATCGCTCTTGATGAAATAGAACTTGCCACTGGCACGCGCTTTTTCCAGCACCTGTTGCACAACCCCGTATAGCTGGTCGTAACCCTGCTGGGTCTTGATTATAAATTCCACCGGGGTGTTGCCGCTGGCGCCAGGTAAAGAGGGTGGATTAAAGGCAAAGCTTTGCAGGCCTGGCTGCTGATTCAGCGCGCCCTGGATTTGTGGAATCATCTCCATCGCGCTCAGCTCGCGTTGCTCCCAGGGGGCTAACAGCATGCCGGCGAAAGAAACGGTCGCGCCACCGAAGCCGTTCGCCATAAATGACGACTCGTACTCGCTCTCGTAAGCACGGAAAATGTCGATATAGGGGGCGGTATACTTATTCAGATAATCGATATTGGCGTGATCCGGCGCCTTCGAAAAAGTAAAGATAACACCCTGATCTTCCTCGGGCGCAAGCTCGGTCTGAATGAACGGCATTACGGTCTGCAGCATGGCGCTGAGCATGATGACCACGCCGACAACGAAGACGATCGTGACCGAACGCATTTTGAGCGAATGGTCGAGGAAATTCTCGTAGCGGCGCTGCAGGCGTTCGAAATGGTGATTGATGAAGCGCGCATAGGCGTTATCGTCGACCGAGGGCTTTAGCACGCGCGAACACATCATCGGCGACAGGGTCAGTGCAACAATGGTTGAAATGATAATGGTGCCCACCAGGGTGAAGGCAAACTCCTGGAATAGAATCCCGGTGAGTCCACCCAGTAATCCGATGGGTGCATAAACGATACATAACACGATCGTGGTTGCTATGACCGGTTTGGCGATTTCGCGTGCACCCTGCAGGGCTGCCTGCATAGGTTTGAGCCCTTCACCGATATGGCGATAAATATTTTCCACCACGAGGATTGCATCGTCGACCAGCAGTCCGATCGCCATGACCATTGCCAACAGGGTCAGCAGATTGATCGAGTATCCCATTAATTGCATATAAAACAACACACCGATGATCGACAGCGGAATCGTCACCAGTGGTATCAAGGTAGAACGGAAAGAGCCCAGAAACAGAAATATAACGATGACGACGATGATCGCGGCCTGCGCCAGGGTAATGATAACTTCATCGATCGAGGCTTCGATAAACTCGGTCGAGTCGTAGGCAATGGACGCGTTCAGCCCCGGTGGGAAGGAGCTTTTCATTTTGTCGAGCTCGGCGCTTACCAGCTTTATCGTGGTCAACGGGTTACCGTCGGTTGTACCGTTAATGCCGATGTAAATCGACGGCACGTTGTCAAACATGATGAGTGAATCGTAATCTTCAGCACCGAGTTCAATGTCAGCGACATCGCCGAGTCGAACCAGATTGCTGCCTTCGTCGCGAATGACGAAACGCTCGAATACAGCCGGATCGCTCGAATCGGTAATCGCATTGACATCGGTTTGAACCAGACTGCCGCGCACCTGGCCCGCCGCCGACTGGTAGTTGTTGATGTTGATGGCGTTGACCAGGTCTGCAGCGGATACCTTGAGAGCGGCCATGCGCACCGGATCCATCCACACGCGCATCGAATAAGTCTTACCGCCGAGGATTTCCGCCTCGCCGACACCGTTGACGGTAGACAGTGCCGGCTTGATGGTGCGCAGCAGGTAGTCGGTGATTTCGACGTCGGAGAGGGTTTCACTGTAGAAACTGTAGTAGGCCAGCGCAAATCCCTCGGCTGCCAGTTTGGCGATGATCGGGTCTTCGGTTTCCGCGGGTAATTCGCCGCGAATAGAGGAAACCTTGGTGCTGACTTCGGTCAGTGCAACGTCCGCATCAACACCGAGTTTCATGTGCACTTCGACCGTGGACACGCTGTTGCGGCTGCTCGAGCGCACGAAGTCGATACCCTTGGTGCTGGATACGACCTGTTGGACCGGCGTAGTGACAAATCCCTGAATCAATTCGGCACTGGCGCCGGGGTAGGCGGTGGTAATGGTGATGACCGACGTTTCCAGTTCGGGATATTGGCGAACCTGGGTGTCGAAGAAGGCCTGTACGCCCAGCAACACGATCATCGTACTGACGACCAATGACAATACCGGGCGTTTGATGAAGTAATCGGTTAACACGACATTTACTGCACGGTCGAGGGTACTTCGGCAACGTCATCGACGATGCTGACCCTCAGGCTCGGGTAGAGCTTTAGCTGTCCCGAGGTTACTACGATCTCGTCGGCTTGGAGACCGCTACGGACACCGGCAACACCATCGCGACGATACAATACGTCAACCTGTCGTGCCGCCAGTCGATAGTCGGGTTCCGTGTTGCCCTCGCTCGCAGGCTGCAACTCCAGTACGTAGACCGCTTCACCGTAAATATTGTAGAAAATTGAAGTTTCAGGAACCGTCACCACCGGTGACTGGCGTTGCGAGTTGAGACTGATATCGGCGAACATACCGGGAGCCAGCAAACCCTTGCGGTTATCAACGATGGCGCGAATCGCGACATTGCGCGTGTTCACGTCGAGCTGTGGATTCCAGGTCTCGACGCGTGCGCTGAATAGCTGCTCGGGGTAGGAGCTCACCTTGAACGCGAGGGATTGGTTATCCGCCAGGTCATTGAATCTGGCTTCGGGCAGGGTGAAGTCGAGATAGAGTTTATCCAGCGACAGCAGCGTCACGATATTGTCGCCCGGAGCCACGTACTGCCCGAGGTCAACCTGGCGGATCCCCAATTTGCCCGAAAAGGGTGCATAAATACGCTTCTTGTCCAGCGCTACCTGGGCAACACTGACTTCCGCCGCGGAGATATCGACCAGTGCAGCCTGGGTGTCGATGGCATTTTTGGCGACAAAAGACTGGTCCTTTAGTTGGAGTAGACGTTGATTTTGACTCTTATCCGACGCCAGTTGGGCACGTGCAGCCTCCAGGTTGGCCAATTCGGTGCGGTTGTCGAGTTCAACCAGCAATTTACCTTTGGCAATAGTGTTGCCTGAGTCGAAAGTAATCGAAGTGATGACGCCCGAGACCTCGGTCGTCACGTTAACCCCCTGAAATGCAACCAGACTGCCGATTGCGGCGACGCGGCTTTCCCACATGGCGGCCTTTGCGGTTGCCACCGTGACGCTGATCGGTGGCGGCACCTGGCTGCCCTGGGCGATCTGTTGCTGAATTTGCAGGGTTTTTTGATAAGCCAGTGAGCCTACCATGGCGGCAACCAGCAGTAACACAAACACTAGCCAAAGCCATACCCGTGGTTTGCGCGTTGAAGCTTGTTCTGACACTGATCAAATCCTGTTTTGAATGCATTGCTAAGGGGGCTGTGAATCCCTTGATGCCGTTGGACCGGCTCCCCATGTTGGATCGGGGGCGCACAGTGTAATGGAATAGTCGGCTTGAAAAAACCGCGATTGCTGTTTTTAATGGGCAAACCCTGACTAATAATCTTTAGCCAGCTGATTTTGACCAGCATAAATAGACACGTTCGAGCCAGGTGTCCAGGTCTTCCATCATGTCTCCTCGATGATGTTATGAGATTTCCACCGAGCCGGCCTTGTGATTGATCATCATACTGGCCTGCATGGCCAGGAAACTAGTCTGGCGATAGTCATGACTGACCAATGCGAGGCGACGGTGGAACCGCGCTATTCCTGTGCCAGGGCTGAATGCACCAGTCGGTGAAAATGGTGTAACGCATGTTCACTTTCGCCCGGGCTGGCAGGATTAACCATGAAGGCACCCTGATCATAACTGAGCGAACGCAAGCCACGTTGAACCGACTCACACAGCTCGATGTCCTCAGGGGCCAGAACATTGGCTGTGTACTCAACGCGCGGTTGGTACATTTTGCCGTCCGCGCTAAAAGAATGCCCGCCAAAATCGCAATTGCCGACAGCGAGCGGACGCACCACGAAGACTCCCAGTTCATTCGAGCCGGGAAGAATGTTAAAGGTGGTGTTGGGCCAGAGGTACCAGAAAAAAGAATTCTGCATGCCGCTGGCAGGATCAACCTCATACGCGCTGTTGCTGTAGCGGATATCACCACCGATCTGCCGTGACCAATGTTGAAAGACGTCTGTCTGGTAAGCGTTCATGTCAATTAGCGACGCGAAATCCTTGTGCGCGGCACGGCAGTGATAACATTCTACGTAATTGTCGACCACGACTTTCCAGCCTGCGTCGAGGCGTGTCTCACCGAGCATGTCGGCGCCAACAAACTTGAGATCGTCAAGGTATGGCACTTTCTGACGTATGTCCTGTTCGAGGTCGCCGGCGATGGATTGCAGGCTTTCGCAGTTATCGTCCAGGTTGATAAACACAAAGCCACAAAATATTTCCAGGCGGATTTCGCGCAGACAGAAAGCGCTCTTGTCAAACTCGCTACGGTGCTCGCTCAAGGGTGCACGTAACAGCTCACCGCTATTGCTGTAAGACCATGCATGGTAGGGGCAGACGATAAGTTTGCGCGAGTTTCCGCTACCTTGAAGCAATTCGTGCGCTCGGTGTCGACAGACGTTATAGAAGGCGCGCAACTGGTTGTCGCTGGAGCGAATGACGAAGATATTTTCATCGCAGAGGGTCAGGGTGGTGTAATCACCGACATCGGGCAACATGGTTTGATGCGTAACATACTGCCAGCTGCGGTAAAAAATCTGCTGCTTTTCCTGCTCGTACAATTCCTCTGACAGGTAGTATTCGGACGAGAGCGTAAACGAAGACTCCGGCTGCTCGTTTAATGGTTTCTTCAGTGGCGGTAGCGAAGACACAGGGTGGGTTCTCAGGAACGAGTATCCATGGCTTTCAGAATCATCGACTGGTCGATCTCGCCAACGATCTGATTATCGCTGTCGACCACGGCCAATGGACCATTGGCTGCGATGGAGATGTCGATCAGTGAATCCAGTTTGGCATCTTCGCTGACCTTTTGTGCATCGTTGGAACGTGTCGCGTCAGTGGCAGCACGCATGATCTTGCCGACGCTGAGGACCTTGTAACGCGGCACATCTTCGGTGAATGCACGCACATAGTCATCCACCGGGTTGGCGACGATTTCCTCAGGCGTGCCGATCTGCGATATCTCGCCATCTTTCATGATGGCAATGTGATCGCCCATTTTGATGGCCTCGAGAAAGTCGTGGGTGATGAATATCATGGTTTTTTGAACTTCGGACTGTATTTTGATCAACTCGTCCTGCATTTCGCGACGAATCAACGGATCGAGCGCACTGAACGGTTCATCGAAGATCAGAATCTCGGGATCAACCGCCATCGCCCGGGCGAGGCCCACGCGCTGCTGCATGCCGCCGGATAGTTCGCGCGGGTAGTGATCGGCCCAGCCATGCAGACCTACCTTTTCGAGGACTTGCGTCGCTTTCTCGCGGCGTTCCTGCTTGGCGACACCTCGAATTTCGAGGCCAAAGGAAATATTATCGATCACCTTGCGGTGCGGGAACAGGCCGAAGTGCTGGAACACCATGCTCATGCGGAAGCGACGCAGTTCGGTAAGCTGAGCCTCGTTGTAATTCATGATGTCTTCGCCGTCGATGATCATTTCTCCGGCGGTCGGATTGATCAGGCGCGAGATGCAGCGTACCAGTGTCGATTTGCCGCTGCCCGACAGGCCCATGACGACGAAAGTTTCACCCGTGTTGATTTGAAATGAAACGTCTTTGACGGCAATGACGTGACCGGTCTGCTCCTGTACCTCGGCGCGTGACAGCGAACGATCAATGGTTTCCAGGGTTCTTTCCGGATAGGTGCCGAAAATTTTCCAGATGTTATTGCAGACGATCTTGGGCGTTTCAGGCATCGTGTATCTCGTTATCAGACGGGTTTACAGGCCATCTTAGCCCGAACCCGAACAGGCTGTAAACCAGCTCGCCTATCTCATGGATATACTTGGCTAGGGCGTCGTACAGGTACGGTAGCGGGCTGCACTATCTAATGTGCCTTTGGCAATATGGTTGGTAGTTGGTGCAGCGCGCAGTCGATACCAAGGTTAAGTCGCCATCGGAGTACAGCCCGTAACAGTAGGCTTTACGGCCCCCCGGAAATAGAACGGCGTAGCGATTCGGCGTCTCCGCGTCTCGGTGGATCGACACTTCAGGCAGTTGCCTGGTAGCAACTTGATGCGATATGCGGGCCAGGCCTGGCGCTATTGCAGGCATCGCTTATCGACGCTAAGCTAGGCGCACAAACAGTCTGGGTGATTTGGTTTATGAGTGCAGTGATTGACGAGCGACAGGGCATGAGCTGGTGGGCTTATACCTGGCAGGAGTACCGCGGTCTGATAATCACTTTATCGCTGCTCGCGCTATCACTGATCATCTGGAAGATTAACGGTGCAGACACCATCTTTCCGCAAAGCCTGATCGATGCCTTTCCTTTCGCTGTAAAAACCGACGCTTTCAAAGACGCATTTTTTCCTGTGATTCAACCGGTGACGCGCGCCGCCGCCGCTGGTGTTACCTGGTTTTATGAAGGCATGGTCGATTTCTTAACCTTCACCCAGTGGCAGATCGTATTTGTCATCCTCGTCCTGCCGGCCTTTGCCTACGGTGGTTTGCGCCTCGGACTGCTCGGGATTATCGCGGCCGGCACCTGGTTGATGCTCGACTTCTGGGATGAGTCGATGGAGACCCTCAGCCTGATGTGCATTTCGATTCTGATATCGATCGTGATAGGGGTGTCGCTCGGTGTAATGGCATCACAAAGCGATCGGTTCGAGTCCATTATCAAACCGATACTCGATACCATGCAGACGTTACCGGCCTTTGTCTACCTGATTCCGGCATTTTACCTGTTTGGTATTGGCGCGCCGGGTGCGATTCTGGCAACGGTCATCTACGCGTTGCCACCGGTGGTGCGCCTGACCAACCTCGGTATCCGACAGGTTCCGGCCGGTATCGATGAGGCGGCGACTTCGTTTGGCGCAACCCGCGCGCAATCGCTGCTCAAGGTCAAAATTCCACTGGCGATGCCGTCGATCAAGCTCGGTGTCAACCAGACCGTCATGATGGCGCTGGCGCTGGTTGTGCTCGCTACTTTCATCGGCTCGCCGGGACTTGGCGATATCGTGTTTCAGGGATTGCAGAGGCTGAATGTCGGCAAGGCACTCGAGGGTGGGCTCGCCATTGTGTTGATGGCCATTATTCTCGATCGCGTCACCTACGCGATGGGGCATAGCGATCATCTCAGCCAGAGTGGTCATGACCACGTCTTTCGGCTGTTTCCGCAGAGTCTCGAAAACCTAAAGCCGATTCTTTACCTCGAGTACGCTATCGACTGGGTATGGCGTCAAATTGGCACGATCGGGAATTTTATCGCAGCAACCATCACGTCGATGCTGTGCAAGCTGGTCGCAATCTTCAATTCGGATTTCGCCGGCAAGCTTCGTGACTTCATGTTGGCACATAGTTTCCTGATCGCGAGCCTGGTGTTGATCATGGTTATGATGCTACTCGAAGCCTATACCGACCTGTTCGGCAAGTTTCCGCGTGATTGGGAGTATCGCTTTCGGACGCCGGTAAACCAGTACATGGATGAATTGATCACCAACGACCTGTTTTACAGCATTACACAGGGAATCAAGGAAACTCTGTGGTACGGCTTGATCAACCCGTTGAACAGTTTCCTGAAAGGCTTGCCCTGGTGGTACACAAGCCTGATATTTGTCGCAGCTGCCTACCTGTTTAGCGGGCGCGGGCTGGCCATTGTGACTTTGCTGGGATTGTTGTTTATCGGTGCAACCGACCTGTGGCTGTTCGCCATGATTACGCTGTCGACCGTATTGGTCTCGGTTCTGATTTGTATCTTGTTTGGCGTGCCACTGGGTATTGTATCGGCCTATAGCAAAACCACCGATACCATCATCAAGCCGATACTCGATACCATGCAAACGATGCCGGTATTTGTTTATCTGGTGCCGGTCGTCATGTTTTTTCAGGGTGGGCAGGTGTCGGCAGTGATCGCTACCGTGATTTATGCGCTGCCGCCGATTGTACGCTGCACCACCCTGGGTCTGCGCGAGTTGCCGGAGCAGGTCGACGAGGTTTCAAATTCGTTTGGTGCGTCGACGGTTCAGACCCTGGTAAAGGTGAAAATTCCAATGGCGATTCCGGCGGTGATGCTCGGCATCAACCAGGGCATCATGATGGCGCTGGCGATGGAGGTCGTTACTCCGTTGATCGGTGGCAAGGGACTGGGCCTGCAGGTTTTCGACGGCATGAACATGGCGAGCCTGGGCCTTTCGCTGCAGGCCGGTGTCGGTGTCGTACTACTCGCGATTATTCTCGATCGCATGTCGCAGGCCTGGACCAGAACCCAACGCGAAGCCATGGGTCTGACTTGAATTAACTGGTTTGACGCAGACTCGACAAGGGCACGGGTAGACAGTATTATCTTTGCATTCTGCCGTTATCCGGTGGATATAATAATTCAAGATATCCGAAGAGGAGAGATTAACATGTCATTTAAAATCAAAGCAGCGCTCGCCTGCGTAGCACTTACGCTGAGCCTGGGCGCTGTAACCACGGCACAGGCCGCCAAACGTTTGACCGTACCCGATCCGGACTGGACCGGCGGTGTGGTTACCTGTCGCACCATTCAGCATGTGCTGGAGAATGAACTGGACTACAAAATAAAGACTGTATCCATTCCCGGCGGCCCCGGTGTATGGGAAGGCATTCGCGCCGGTGATCTGTTTTACAACTGTGAAACCTGGCCGTCCTACAACCCGTCGAAGGAAAAATACCTGAGCGAATACGGTGGTGATGGATCGGTAGAACGCATTGCAGATAGCGGTATCGTCGGCGAGACAGCCTATTGGGTGCCGCGTTACGTGGTCGAAGGTGATGCAGCACGCGGTATCCCTGCGTCCGCACCCGATTTGACCTCTTTCAAGAATTTAAACAAGTATAAGCACATGTTCAAGAGCATGGAATCCGGTGACCGGGGCAACCTGATTGGCTGCCCGATAGCGGCCTGGGCCTGTGAAGATCAGCAACGGATGGATGACCTGGGCGTTGATTTTTACGCGCAGGCACTGGGTTCTGAAACCGCACACTGGGCTGAAATTCAGGCCAAGTACAAGCGCGGCGAACCTTTCATTGCTTATGCCTGGGCACCGCACTGGATACACGCGGCGTTGGACCTGGTCGAAGTGAAGTTGCCACCGGAGTTTGCCTGGCCGGATGATGTGACTTTCAAATATGCCAATCCAGCGATGATGAAGGAACATCCCGAAGCGGTCGAAGTAATCAGAAAGCATCGTCTGAGCAACTCTCAGCAGGCGGGCATGATTTATGAAATCGACGTCAAGAAACGTGATGTTGAGGAAGTCGTCGACGAATGGATGGCGGCCAATGAGTCTATCTGGCGGCAGTGGCTTCCATAGAACAGTTCAGGGTTGACTGAAAACAGGCTCCTGCGGGAGCCTGTTTTTTTTTGTGCTGTTGAATAATTTCTGTCTACCAGCGATGGGTGATGCCGGATTTACGGCTCTGATTTAATCGAGATCTCCAACCCAGATGGGTGGCCTGTACAAATGCCATTTGAAGTGCTGCTCCAACTGGGCAGCGAGTTGCAAAATGACATGATCCTTGCCGCTATGGCCCGCCAGTTGAACTGCGCAGGGATGCTCCCCGGGATTCAGCTGGATCGGCAGTGTCGCAGCAGGCTGACCGGTGACATTACAGATATAGGCAAACGGAGCAAATGCGTGACCGGTTTCTCCCCAGGTTGCAAAGTCGAAATTCTCGCTGCGGCTGTCCATCGCACCGACCGCTATAGGATCACTGCCTAGCGAAGGGGTTAACACCAGATCCAGATCGCTCATTGAGTTCATTAATTTAATGCTCGCTTTGTGGGCGCCCTGGCGTGCGCGATAGAGATCCATCGCACTCAGGGTGGCGACACGCTTGCGTAGAAATCGCGTCAAGGCTTCGAGTTCGTAATCCTCCGGCTCGCGGCCAATTTCCGCGATACGATTGTCAATTTCGTATACGACATCGACCATCCACAGGTCTTCCATCCAGCTGCCAAGACCAAGATCTGTCGGATAGTCATAGTCGATAATCTCGTGCCCCATTTCTTCCAGAACGGCGATAACCCGGTCTACAGATTCGGCCTGTGCGCCACTGGTTTCGAGGCCGTCAGGTGTTGACCTGGAAACGCCGATGCGCAGCTTGGCCAGTGGTTGATCGACAGCGGACAGGTAGGATTCGACTTCGGGTCGCACAGGGTAGCGACTTCCCATCAGTGGTCCGGCGGTGCAATCTAGTGCAGCGGCGCTGTCGCGCACCGATCGGGTTATCACGTGATCAGAATTGAAGCCGTTCGCTAGTTCCTGGTAGTAGGGGCCGACACTGTTAAGGCCGCTCGTTGGTTTCAGCCCGAACACGCCACAACAGGCGGCCGGGATCCGGATCGAACCACCGAGATCGGTGGCATGTGCTAACGGCACCATACCCGATGCAACAGCGGCAGCGGCACCGCCTGAACTGCCGCCAGTGGTGAGTGCGGTATTCCATGGATTCAGGGTCGGGCCGCGAAAGCTGGGTTCGCAGACGAAGTCCTCGGCAAATTCGGGCGTGTTCGTTTTACCGAGAATAATCAGTCCCGCATTGCGCCACCGCGCCACCTGTTCACTGTCCGCTCTGGGACTCGAGCCATCAAAAAACCGACACGAAAACGTGGTCGGCATATCGTAGCTGTATTGATTCGCATCTTTGAGCAGGAACGGACTGCCGGCGAGAGGTGTATGCGGAAGTTCGCCAGCGGCGCGTAGCCGCGCATTGTCGTAGTTGGTGATGACCACAGCGTTTAACCGCTCATTCATTTGTCGTGCGGCTTCGATGGCAGTATCCGTTACTTCCTCTGCGGATACGTCGCCTCGCTTAATGGCCGCGGATAACGCAATCGCATCCATCGCGGCATAGTCACTGAATTTCATTGGCAGGCTCATGATTATTTCCCGGGCAGGCATTATCACGAAAAACCCATCTCGGAATCAAACTGAATGGATGAAAGGTTTATGAAACCTGAGCGACTGGGGTCGTTATAAGTCCGGGTACCGGTAGCCGCATCGATAGGGGGTCACGAACGCTGGCACTGGAGCTCGGGCCCCTTTCCATTAACGAGTCGACGGGGCAAATCGCACTACTAATTTTTAACCGTACCTATATCATAGATCTCTGAATTGGTGATAAGGCCGCCGATAATCGCCCATTAATAATTTATGGCGAAGGCCCGCACAACTCGAATGAACAGGTGGTATGTGAGTAAAAACGTTTTGATACTGATGTCGGACGAGCACACTCGTTCTGTCATGGGCGCTTACGGCAACAAGCTGGCGCATACCCCGACCCTCGATAGTCTTGCCAATCGCGGTGTGCGTTTTGATAATGCCTATACCCCTTCACCCATTTGCATTCCGGCACGTGCCAGCTTTGCCACCGGCACCCCGGTTTTCGACCATCGCTGCTGGTCATCGGCCGAGCCTTATTACGGCCAGCAGCAGAGCTGGATGCATCGACTGCGTGATCGTGGCCATGAAGTGACGTCGATCGGCAAGCTGCATTATCGCTCGGCCGACGACGATACTGGCTTCAGTGAATCTCTGCACCCCATGTACCTGGCGAATGAAGGTCGTGGCTGGCCACAGGGATTACAGCGCCGCCCGATGGGTGAGTTTGCCGACACGATTGAACTCGCCAGGGAACTGGGACCCGGCGAGACCAGCTACACACAGTACGACCGCGACATCACCGCTAGCGCAGTTGACTGGCTAGGGCGCCACAATCAGCCATCTGCCA
>JAIBDO010000184.1 GCA_024686195.1 Gammaproteobacteria bacterium
ACTTTTCACGAATATATTTTGAAAGCAGACGCTGGGAATCAATTTCTCAGCGACCGAGAAGTGCGGTGGGTTCAACTGAGACACTCACTGGTATCCACAAATTAATGTTTTAGTGGCTCCAAATTGTTTTGCTAGTTTAGCCAGCGAGATCCGTTTGACCCAGTCAACTCACCAAATTGCTGTGAGCAAAAGTAGCGGCAGGTAGTCGGCATGCCTGGTGGCCGAAATTTGGCAGGATTGATCCCCTGGCAGGAGTGATATTGGGTGTGTCAGCTGGAATCAGTCAATTTTCGGGTGTTCCGGGGGATGGCCGACGTTGTTAATCCCTTTCTTTCCCTGGTGGAATAAAGGTAATAGGGTGTTAATATTTTATATACTTCCAACATGCTGAGAGTACTCACGGTCGACTAAAAGACGAACGCCGCTTGTCACTCACCTATTACCAGCGGGTAGTAGCCAAGCCACCCGAAAACGGGATATAACAGCTGCCATGAAATCATTTACCTCGCTATTTCCCGTGTTGGGACTCCTGCTGTCAGCCTCCCAGGCGATGGCAGATGATCACGGCCCGCTGGTTGGCCTCGAGTATCTTGAACAGGTAAACCAGCGAATCGTCAATATCGACACCGCGGAACTGGAGCGCCTTATCGAGCAGGTCCCCGAACTGGTGGTCATCGATGTGCGCCAGGAAACCGAGGTCAACGCTTTTGGTGGCATGATCGATGCAGGTCGTGAAATTATCCTGCCTCGAGGCTGGCTCGAGTTTCGTATGCCAAACGAAGTGGCCGACAAGGATACGCCGATCGTGGTTTACTGCGGGATAAACCAGCGCAGCCCGCTAGCCGCCGACACCCTGCTACAAATGGGCTACACCAATGTCAAAAACTATGCCTCCGGATTCTTCGACTGGCGCGACAAGGGCAACCGGGTAAAACAAACCGATTACGCAGTCGATTCGATACTGTTCCGAAAGCCGCAAGAGGTAATCGATGGCGTCTGGTCAGCGATTGGCGCTACGTCGCCGGGTACCTACGCCAACTCAGGGCACAACAACAACCTGTCTTTCATCATCGGGGAAACTGGCGTACTGGTGTTCAACGCCGGTGATAACTACCTGCTGGCGCGCGCGCTGCACGAGGAAATCAAGCGCATCACTCCGCTGCCAGTGCAAGCTGTGGCGCTTGAAAACGGTCAGGGTCACGCGATGCTTGGCAGCAACTACTGGCAGGAACAGGGCGTACCAGTCATCGCGCACGTGGAAACCGCGGATGAGATGGAAAACCATGGTGAGGAAATAATCCAGCGCATGCAGCGCCGCAACGGCGAAAAGGCCCGTAACACGCACCCTACGGTTCCCGACCAGACCTTTGAGGACAAGCTGAACATCGATCTCGGTGGCATCGTCGTGGAACTGTTGTATCTCGGCCCGTCTCACAGCCCCGGCGATATCGTCGCCTGGATGCCAGCGCAGAAACTGGTGATTTCCGGCGACATGGCGTTTCACGAACGTTTACTGCCAATCTTCGAACACACCGACACCGCCGCCTGGATTGAAACCTGGGAAACATTTGCCGCGCTTGGCGCCGAGTACGTGGTCCCCGGCCATGGCGGACCTACCAACATGGAGGAAGTCACCCGCTACACGCGCGATTACCTGGTTTACCTGCGCGAAAAGGTCGGCGAAGTCATTGACGATGGCGGTGATTTGCAACAGGCCTACAGCGTCGATCAATCACCCTATGCGCATCTCGACACCTTTCATGAACTGGCGCGACTGAACGCCGACATGGTATTCCGCGCGATGGAGTTCGAGTAAGGTCGCTCGATCACCCAGCCCCTACGCGAATCTCAGCGGCGAGGAATGTCCGTGTTCGTCGTTTAGACCTTTGCGGGCTCTTAAAACTAAGCACCAATCAGGTTAGCTAGAAAATCTGGTCTCCCCCCAAAGAGGCTCATTCTGCCAAAAGCGATGACGTCGGTATTGCTACCAGGTTTTTGGTGATGAATCACAAGACCTGATATTCATACCGGGATAGTTTTCAAATCTCGATATAGTCAAGGATGAGCCGAGAGTAGATTGTTTTCCGCTATCACTGGCGCAATTTTCCCGAAAATTGCATTGTTGGTGCTGTTGAATTTCATTTCAGGTCAGGTTAAACCTCAATCTGAAACTGGTTCCTCGTGGTCCTTCACTGGAAACCTCGATATCCCAGTGGAAGCGATCGCAGAGTCGTTTCACGATCGTCAGGCCAATCCCGTAGCCTGAGGAATTGTCATCACCGCCGCGATGAAAAGGATCGAAGATTCTGTCGATACTTGATTGTGGAATACCCGGACCGCTATCGATGACCGTCAGCCTGTCTTCCTCAATATCGATTCTGACTTCTCCCTGTTCGGTGTACAGTATCGCATTACGAATCAGGTTGCCGATTAACACTCCGATTACGGTCTCGGATGAATGTACTCGAAGCTGACTCTTTTCGTTTACCCTAACCTCGACATCCTTGCTTTCCGTTAAAAACCTGGTGTGCTCGATCTGACCCTGTACGACCTGGTTTACGTTGACCTCGTACTGGGTCATCGACCCGGCATCTTCTCTCGCAAGCATCAAAAACGCCTCGGTCAGACTCTCCATATCGTAGACTGCGCGCTTTATTTTGAGCAGCGAGCTCTGGGATTTATCAGGCAGATTGTTGTCGATCAGCATCATGTCTGCGGCAATATTGATCACCGTCAACGGCGTCCTGAATTCGTGGCTGGCGTTACGCGTAAAGTTTCGCTCGCGCGTGACAAATTCATTTAATCGCTCGCCGAGGTGGGAAATCGCATCCGTCAGAATCTGGATTTCGTCATCGCTTTGAAAGCCCGGGTCCTTGAGCGTGAGCGACAGATCTTTCTGATTGAGGTCTATTTCATTAATGTGGGTAGCGAGTCGCGTGATTGGTGAGATCGTTCGGCGGCTATATCGGTAGGCAAGCCACAGGGTAAGGTAGAGAATGGTAAGTACCACCAGCAATGGGAAGAGGCCATAGTAGAGGACCAACGCGTCAACCTGCCCTCGGTAATAGATCAGGTACAGCGTTTCATGTTGCCCTTCTGAGACGTACAAGACCAGTCTGTTGCTAAGATCTGAGAATTCGTAGAATCCTGGTTCGGTCGGCAATTTATCCTGGATTATCGGGGGTAGCAGCTCCGGGTCAAAATACCCGGTCAGGTTTTTGGTGTCCGGCAGGTTGAAATCATCGTCGCCTAGATAGTACTTCCAGAAGTAATCGGCTTCCTCGAGAATCGCAGTCTTTACAAGTCTTTCCTCGATCATAAGCTTGGCGAGGAAGACGCCCAGTATCGCCGCAATTGTGATCAATCCGACCTGTAGCCAGAATGCACGGGTGAATTTCCCCAGTAACCCTGTTGGCTTAGCCATCGCTTTCGCTTGCAATCAACTGGTAGCCCGAACTTTGAACAGTTTTCAAGAGACTGGTAGCAAATGGCCTGTCGATGGTTTTACGCAGGTTGTACATGTGGCTACGCAGGGTGTCGCTGTCCGGCAGAATATCACCCCAGATCTTGCGTTCGAGTTCCTGACGCGAGACTACCGCAGGCGAAGCCTGCATCAGCGTGGTCAATATCTTGAAGCCAATAGGTGTCAGGTTCAGCGTCTGTCCCTGTCGCTGCACCGCCATGGTCGAGGTATCGATGAGGAGGTCGCCGACCGATAGCAGGTCCCGGGTTACTTCGCCACGGTTGCGGCGAATTTGTGCCACGACCCTGGCTTCAAGCTCTGCGATCGCAAACGGCTTGACCAGATAATCATCGGCGCCGGTAGACAAACCGCAAACCTTGTCGTCAAGGGTATCACGAGCGGTCAGCATGATGATTGGTGTATTATTCCTCGCGTCATGGCGCAGTTTCTGGCAAATGCTGAGTCCATCGAGGCCCGGCAGCATCAGGTCAAGGACCATAGCGTCGTATCGATTGGTGACCGCCAGATGCAGGCCCGTCAGGCCATCAGCGGCATAATCGACGGTGAATCCTCGTCCCTCGAAGTAGCTGGTCAACATCTCCGAGATATCAGCGTGGTCCTCGACGATGAGTAAGCTCGATTGCTGCTTGGCAGACATGCGTTAGGGGAACTTCCAGTTGAGTTTATCGGGTCCGGCCGCAAAGGCCGAGCGTTGAGAGTTATACGATTGAGGCAGGCCTATTGGATCAGAAAAAACCGCAGGCGCGGGAGGTGCCTGCGGTATCGAGTTTCGGACGGGTTAGACTAGTTGGTAAGAACTTCCAGATTAAAATCTGCAGGGATGCTATCAATCCCATCCGGCTGACGAGCGATGACGGTAGCCACCACACCCGCTGGTAGCGGGAATCCGAGGACCTCAATCGCGGTAACCGGTGTTGGAGTTGCAGTCAGTACGCGTATATCGTAACCCGCTGCCGTATCAGGGGTCAGGGCGACATAATCGGTAAGATCACCGAACGCGAAATCATTTAACAGGGGTTCGCCCGCGAGACCTGATTCGACCTCAGCTGTGGTGTATTGACCGCCCGGCGTGACGTAAACATCAACCAGTCCTGCCGCTGGTGCCGCATGCAGAATTTTGACACTGGCCTGGGTAACAACGGGGCGGTTATCATCAATCATCGGCAGTAAGCCAAATTCATCACCACTACCAGGGCCGTTAAATCCCTCAGCGATGCTGCCCAGTGCGATGATCGAGTACTCGGTGCCACCATCCAGGGAGAGACTGGGAACATTGTACACACTGGATGCGGCTGAAGCGGCAGGGGACACTGCAACGTCAATCTCATAGTCACCAGCCGCTATGTTAGCGTAGTCGCTGTAACCCGGGTCGACGGGTAATGTATTTCCCGGGAATGTCTCGGTATATTCAATCGCGGTAATCAATTTGCCCGCATTGGCAAAAACGTCCACCGCCGGTGCGTCCGGAGACAAGTGCGCCACGCGCGCGCCGACGAGGGTACCCGTGTCGAGCAAGACGACCTGGATGCTATCATTCGCCACCAGCAGTTTGATGGGTGATGCCGCCTGTTCCGTGCCAGTCACGCTGTCGAGTGCCGCAATTAAAAGCTTGTCGCCTGCAAATGGGCTCAGGTCAACTTCACCGGAGTCGTAAACGACAGTCTTGGTATTATTCAAGGTGACTTGAATCCGGTAATTACCCACGGGCAGCGCCGCTGCGTCGACAACTCCTTCGTAGATGAAACTGAAGGCAGGTAGGACTGCCGGATCAGTAATATCAACCGCTGGATCGGTCACATAGACGTCGACAGGCGCTCCTGCGGTCGCCGCGTCAGCTGCGGGTGAGGCGTGCACGACCGCGATTGCAACCTCGTTTGATCCGGGTTCGGTTGCCGATTCCGCAACGACTTTGGGAGCGATCGCGGCGGTCTCATTGATCGCGAGGATGTTGTAGCGCGTGTCCTTGTCGAAAGCGAAGTCAGGCACAGTGATGACATCAAGCTGGCCGCCCGGGAGAATCGCCTCGACTACAACTTGCTTGGTGCCGCTGCGCACCGAAACGTAGCCGGAGCTGTTGGCGTAATCGAGTTTGGGTATGATTGTCTTGTTTCCTACTCTGACGTTGACCATCGGGGCGTCCGGACTGGCATGGATAACGCGTAGATCGGAAGAGTCGCTACCATTACTGTCGCTGCACGCAGCCAGTACTAGCGACACGGCCACGATGCCAAGCGCCACACCTGTTTTCAGTAGTCTGTCTATCGATTTCATTTAGGCCTCCACGGCTGAAGTAATTGTTAAAAGGAGTCTGAGCCAAAGGATGTGAAGATTGTGTGAACACGAAATGAAAGTGTTGTGAAGGTCTGTTTTTTTCGCCTGCTCGGCTCGTCCAGCTCTTCCATGCTTCCGAGAACCTGCTGTGTGAGCAAAGTGGAATATTGACGGGGAGGTGAAATCCGGAGAGTTTTTATACGGTATTAGCGACGGCTTCGGATCGTTCTTGGAAGCCCATCGTAAACCCCTCAGAGTCCATTATGTGCCGTTCGCTGCCTCACACGAATCATTTTTCAGTGACCGCTTACGAGAAAGCCGACGCTCAAATTCTCTGTGTCAGAGACCGAGAAGTGCCGAGGCTGTGTAAAAACTCCTGCCAAAATAGTAAAATACACCTTTCAATCGAAGGGTCGATCCATTAGCGGATTTATCGAGGGCGAGAATCGTTTCCAGTCCACTTTGTTCCCGGAACGCGTTGATGATTATGTCGAAGAAGACAGTGTTGTTCGTGTCATTGATGTCTTTATTGATCGCCTGGATGTTTCGGGATTAGGCTTTAAA
>JAIBDO010000051.1 GCA_024686195.1 Gammaproteobacteria bacterium
CCGCGTTGCACCGTTGTGTTCTCCGCGAGTTCGACGAAACCATCGGCCCACACTGTGGAGGTAAGCACTCCGGAATCCTGATTTGGAAATATCTCCACCCGCGTGTTGCCATCAACACCAACGACCAGCCTGGCACGCAGGAATTCGCGCCGGCTATCGGGCTTCGGCCAGTTGAAATCGGCAGGTATCGGCAACGGCACCGGTTTACCCCAGTCGCGTCCCTGCATGATCTGTATCACCGGACAAACAAACAGGCAGAAGGTGGCGAATACTGATACCGGATTACCGGGCAGACCGATGAAAGCCGTATCATTGATGCGCCCGTAGGCCAGCGGTTTACCCGGCTTGATACCGAGTCTCCACAGGCGCAGCTCACCGAGTTTTTCGATAGCAATACGCACGTGATCTTCCTCACCGACCGACACTCCGCCACTGGTGACGACCAGGTCGGCCTGACTGGAGGCTTTGAGCATGGCCGCGCAGGTGGCATCCAGAGTATCGCCCACCAGGCCCAGGTCGACAATTTCGCAACCGAGCGACTCGAGCAGGCCATGCAAGGTGTAACGATTGGAGTCGTATATCTTTCCGCTGCCCAGCGCTTCACCGGGCTCGACCAGTTCATCGCCGGTAAAAAACATGCCTACTCGCACCGGTTCAAACACCGGCAGGCTGCCAAGCCCGACCGAAGCAGCCAGACCAATGTCCTGCGGTCGCAATCGCATGCCCTGCCGCAGGATGCTGCTGCCGCGCTTGATATCGTTGCCGCGTGGGCGAATGTTCTGCCCGCTCGCTGGGCGCTGCTCGAAGCGTATGCCTTGCTCGGTCACTTCCACCTGTTCCTGCATGATGACCGCATCGGCACCACTCGGTATCGGAGCACCGGTAAAAATACGCGCCGCGCTGCCGGGGACGAGGACTGCCTCGGCATCACCCGCGGCAATTCGTTGTGCCAGGGGTAGTTGTGTTACACCAGTGCTGGCGAGATCAGCAGTACTGATGGCATAGCCATCCATCGATGACATGGCGCAGCCGGGAACATCGATATCGGCTTCGATTGACCTCGCCAATACCCGGCCTCGTGCTTGCAACAAAGGCACTTCGGTGATGGCTGCCAACGCCTGCACGCTGTCCGTCAATTGTGCGAGGGCATCGTCGTAGGCCAGCAGGGGAGTGGTATCGCAGTTATTCATGGGTTCGCATTAGACCGCAAGTCCGGGGGATCAGGCAACCGCCAATTTATCCGCCAATCAGGCGGGAAACTGATCTGGCATGGAGCTGTCAGCATTGTTAGATTAACCAACGTCGGTGTAGTCCTGACGGTCACCGATCCAGTTACGCAGCAGCTCGGAGCGCTCTTCCCGGTGCTCTGGTTGCAGCATCAGTTTGGCCAGCGCCTCGGCCTGTGGAAACCATTGCTGATCGCGCAGCAAATCGGCAATGCGAAAACTCATCTCTCCGGTCTGGCGCGTGCCGAGCACTTCGCCTGCTCCGCGTAACTTCAGGTCTTTCTCGGCAATCTCGAAACCATCCTGGGTGCTGCGAATGATATCGAGGCGGTTTCGAACCTGTTCAGAAAGCTGATTCTTTACCAGCAGGATACAAAAACTTTCTCGTGCACCGCGTCCTACGCGTCCGCGCAACTGGTGTATCTGGGCAAGACCGAGGCGCTCCGGGTTCTCCAGGATCATGATGTTTGCATTGGGCACATCGACACCGACTTCAATGACCGTCGTCGCCACCAGGATATGAATGTCGCCTTTTTTGAAGGCAGCAATAACCGCTTCCTTGTCGCGCGGCTTCATTCGCCCGTGCACCAGGCCCACCGACAGTTGTGGTAATTGCCGGGTTAACGATTCATAGGTAATCTCGGCGGCTTCACATTGCAGCACCTCGGATTCCTCAACCAGGGTACAGACCCAGTAGACCTGGCCACCATCCCGACAGGACTCGGCTACCCGTGCTATCAGGCTGGCACGTTGTTGTTCGGAAACTATCGAGGTGGTGACCGGTTTGCGCCCGGGCGGCAGTTCGTCAATCTGGGAATAATCGAGGTCTGCATAAATCGACATCGCCATGGTGCGCGGTATAGGGGTTGCCGTCATGATTAACTGGTGCGGCATTTCATCATTGCGGGTCTTTTTCTGCAGGGCAAGCCGCTGATCGACGCCGAAGCGATGCTGTTCGTCAAAGATGATGAAACCAAGCTGCTTGAATTCGACACTGGCCTGAAACAAAGCGTGAGTGCCGACCACGACCTGTGCCTCGCCCGATGCGATCATTGTCATTTTCTGTTCGCGTTTCCTGCCCTTGTCCGCACCGACCAGACCCACCACAGAAATACCCATCGGTTCGAGCCAGGCGCTGAAATTTTGTAAATGCTGTTCGGCCAGTATTTCGGTCGGCGCCATCAACGCCGCCTGGTAGCCGGAGCCGATCACCGGTAGACAGGCCAGTGCTGCCACCACGGTTTTTCCGGAACCAACGTCGCCCTGCACCAGGCGAATCATCGGTTTCCCGGTGGCAAAGTCCTGCAACAGTTCCGCCAGTACACGTTGCTGGGCCCCGGTCAAAGCAAACGGCAGCTTTTCCAGAAATCGTTGTTGCATAACATCGTCGCTGGCGATACGCGGTGTTGGCCGACTGCGCAAATGACGGCGACGCTCAAGCAGGGCCAGTCGATGTGCCGCCAGTTCCTCGACCACGAAACGATGCTGTGCAGGGTGTCGGTTTTGCGCGATCATTTCGCTCACCTCACGGCTTTGTGGACTGTGTAAATCAAGCATCGCCGAGGTAAAGTCGGGAAATCCATTCTGATCGAGCCAGGCCTGTGGCAGCGTTTCGGCTATACCAGCTGATTTCAAACTGGTAATAACCTGTTGCAGTATACGTTTCAGCGATAATTGATGCAGGCCCTCGGTGGTCGGGTAAATAGGGGTCAGAGTTGTATGCAAAGGCGCAGGCTTGTCCCTGTCAATGAGTTCAGCCTCAGGGTGTATCATTTCGATCTCACCCTGAGCCATGCGCAACTCACCGTAGCAACGCAGCCAGTTACCCTTCTCAAACATTTGCTGCTGCCGGGCGCTGAAATAGAAAAAGCGCGCGGTGATCACGCCGGTATTGTCGGCCAACTTCGCTACCAGAACGCGTCTCGACCGACCCTGGCGACGAAAATTGACCGCGCTCTGCAACACTTCGACCTCTATCTGGGCACGCTGCCCGGGCTGCAATGACCCGAGCGGCGAAACATAAGTGCGATCTTCGTAGCGTAGCGGTAAATGAAACAGCAGATCGCGCTGGTTTGTCAGACCGAGTTTATGCAGCTTTTCTTCGACCTTGGGACCCACTCCTTTCAGATAGCGCAATCCCTGCGTTGACCAGTGTTCCATTTGAAATCTACCTGCCCGTTGCAGTTCGCCGGCTAAGCGATAACCAGTACCGCATCCATTTCTACACCAACACCCTTGGGCAACGCGGAAACACCAATGGCCGCTCGCGCCGGGTAAGGCTCGTCGAAGTACTGCGCCATGATTTCATTGACCGTGGGGAAGTTACCCAGGTCGACGAGGAATATATTGAGTTTGACCACGTCTGCAAGACTGCCACCGGAAGCGGCAGCAACGGCTTTCAAGTTGTCGAACACGCGCGTGATCTGGGCGTCTATGCCGCCTTCAACCACTTCCATACTGGCCGGGTCCAGCGGAATCTGCCCGGATATATATACCGTGTTATCGACTTTCACAGCCTGCGAATAGGTTCCAATCGCCTGCGGCGCGTCTGCGGTATTGATAATGGTTTTGGTCATGTCGCTTCTCCAGCGTGAAAACACTGGATTATGAGGCGTTTCGCGCGACCGGCAAAGTCTATTTACGCCAGATACGGTTGACGACCCCAAGACTGCGCAGTTTTTTCATGATACGCGCGAGATGGATACGGTCCTGTACGGTGACCACGAACTCTATGGTCGAGATACGTCCGTCCTTCTCGGTAAGGTTGACGTGCTCGATGTTGGATGCGGTGTTGGAAATGGTGGCGGCCAGGGTCGCGAGCACGCCGCGCTGATTGGCAACCTGCACGCGCATGTAAGCCAGAAACTCGCCTTCGACATGTTCCGACCACTGCACCGACAGCTGCCGGTCTTCCTTGTCGCGTTCGGTTAAATTTGGGCAGGTACGCTGATGAATCACGATGCCCTTACCCGACGACATAAAACCGGCTATCGCATCTCCCGGTACCGGCCGGCAACATTTGGCAAAGGATACCACCATGCCTTCAGTGCCCTTGATGGCCAACGGCTTGCCGGAATCGTCAAAGCCGGTGACATCGTCTTCGATATCGAACATGGCTTTTGCGACCAGGCTCGAATTGCGGTTGCCGAGACCGATCTCGGCGAGCAGTTCCTGCTCGTCCGCTATGTGATACTGATCGAGTATTTTCTGAATCAACTCCTTCGAAATCTCCGCATCTCCGCCCTTGATCTGGCTGACCGAGCGCTGCAACAAGCGTTGACCCAGCGATATTGCTTCGGTTATCTGTAACGATTTCAGGAAATGCCGGATATTGGTGCGTGCCTTGGCGGTATGCACAAAATCGAGCCAGCTCGGATGCGGTCGACTAGCTTCCGAACTGATGATCTCTATGGTCTGACCGTTGTACAGTTTGCTACCGAGCGGTGACATATGGCGATCGATACGCGCCGCCACACAGGTGTTACCGACATCGGTATGCACCGCGTAGGCGAAATCCACAACCGTGGAACCGCGCGGCAACTTCTTGATATCGCCCTTGGGCGTAAACACATAAATTTCATCCGGGAACAGATCAACCTTAACGCTTTCCAGAAACTCCAGTGAGCTGCCCGACATCTGCTGCATCTCAAGCAGGTTTTTGAGCCATTCCAGCGCGCGCGTCTGCGCGCTCCCGCTACTGCTCTCACCCTCCTTGTAAATCCAGTGCGCGGCGATTCCGGACTCGGCAAAGTAATCCATTTCAGTGGTGCGAATCTGGACCTCGATGGCAACACCATGAGGACCGAACAGACTACTGTGTAATGACTGGTAACCGTTGGTTTTGGGAATCGCGAGGTAATCTTTGAATTTTCCCGGTAGCGGCTTGTAGAGATTGTGCATCACGCCAAGCACCCGATAACAATCGTCGACCGAATCGGTCATGATGCGCACACCGAAGACATCGGTGAGATCCTTGAAGTTAAGCTTCTTTTCCTTCATCTTGCGGTAAATACTGTGGATATTCTTTTGCCGGTATTTAACCGTCGCATCTATACCGCTATCCTTCAGTCGCTGGCGAATCGCGCCTTCGATGGTGTTGAAAATTTCCTTGCGGTATCCCACCACTTCCTTGCAGGCGCTTTCCAACGCTCGATAACGCATCGGGTAGGCCGCCTTGATCGACAGATCGAGCAATTCATGGCGCATCTTGAAAATGCCGAGCCGATTCGCAATGGGAGCGTAGATATCCATGGTTTCACGCGCAATGCGACGACGTTTATGCGGTGGCATGGCATCGAGCGTGCGCATGTTGTGCAGGCGATCGGCGAGTTTGATGATGATCACGCGAATATCCTTGACCATCGCCAGCATCATCTTGCGGAAATTTTCCGCTTGCGCCTCGGCTTTGCTGCGGAAGTCGATCTGGGTCAGCTTGCTAACGCCGTCGACCAGTTCCGCCACTTCGTCGCCGAAATCAGAGGCGATCTGCTCCTTTAGCGTCGGTGTATCCTCGATCACGTCGTGCAGGATCGCAGCGATGATACTTTTGCTGTCCATGCGCATTTCCGCGAGGATGCGGGCAACGGCAACCGGATGGCTTATATAGGGTTCACCGGAAACCCGGCTCTGGCCTTCATGGGCCGCGGCGCCGACCAGATATGCACGGTAGATTTCCTCGACCTGGGGTGCTTCGAGGTAAGCTTCGAGTTCAGCACACAAATCCGAAATACGGGTTACGTCATCGCTGGCACCAACGTTGCCGGCAATAACTTCAAAAAGATTGGCGTAGTTCGCCCCCATGACACTCCGGATAATCGTAAAAACAATAACTTAAGGGGGTTTTATACCATATTTACAAGCGCTGGGCCGAATAAAGAAAAAGCCGCTAAAAAGCGGCCTTTCTGCTGTCTAAGCTAAGAAAACTGAATTACCTAGTCGACGCTGGCGTTCTCAATATCCATGCTGGCCTGGGCAATCTGACGGATCAAATCATCATCCGTTGAAATTCTTTCGATCTTCGCCTGCGCTTCCATTTCGTCCATCGATTCCGTGTTGATCAGATTTTCAGCGATCTCACGCAATGCGATAACGGTGGGCTTATCATTTTCCGCGGGTACCAGCGGATCGGCGCCCTGTGAGATCTGGCGTGCACGCCTGGCGGCAAGCAATACCAGGTCAAAACGGTTTTCGACGTGCTCGAGGCAGTCTTCTACGGTGATTCGCGCCATTCGATTGGATCCGGATCAAAAAAGGGGCGCAATGATAGCGGAAAAGCCTTCAAATCAAAAGGCTTTGGAGCAATTAATTACTATTCATTTTCAGCGCGAATAGAGGCGATCAGCGGCTGGTTTTTCGCGGCCTGTCGTTCACGCGTCAAACCCTGGCTGTGGATGATCGCTTCGAGATCGAAAAGAGCCTGCTCGAAGTTATCGTTTATGACCAGATACTCGGCATCATGGAAGTGCGACATTTCACGGTCGGCATCGCGCATACGTCGTGCAATGACCGTTTCATCGTCAGTACCGCGCGTGCGCAGACGCTGCTCAAGCTGTTCACGTGAAGGCGGCAGGATGAAGATGCCCATAGTGTCCGGTAACTTTTCCTTAACCTGGCGAGCACCTTGCCAGTCGATTTCAAGAATGACGTGTTTACCACTGGTCAACAGCGATTCCACCGAGGAGCGCGCGGTGCCGTAACAGTTATCGAACACGCGCGCATTCTCCAGGAATTCGTCATCTGCCACCATTTGTTCAAACTCGGCCAGCGACACGAAGTGATAGGCTACGCCATCGACTTCGCCGGGCCGTATCGGTCGCGTCGAGTGCGACACGGACACGGCTACGCTGGCACCACGCCTTTCCAGCAAGGCTTTGACCAGGCTGGTTTTACCCGCACCGGAAGGTGCCGAGATAGTGAAAAGACAGGCAGTGGTCACGAAGTTTTCCGGTTAATATTCACGTGCGAATGAGTCGTCGATGTATTGTAATGACAGATCAACTATAGCCCAATACACTTCACGAACTAAACTAAAAAACGGATTAAATGCCAAGCCCGCAATACCTGCAACGATTCGAAGGCCTCGGCCGGATATTCGGAGAAACAGCGCTCGATGCGCTGCAACGTGCACAGTTCTGCATCGTCGGAGTCGGCGGGGTTGGATCCTGGGCAGCCGAGGCCTGCGCGCGCTCCGGCATCGGCCACATCACGCTGATCGACCACGACGATATCCACATCAGTAACACCAATCGACAGATTCACACGCTTGCCAGCAGCATCGATCGTTCCAAGGTAGAGGTACTGCGTGAGCGCATCCTGGCGATCAATCCCGAGTGCGACTGCATTGCGATCGACGACCTGGTAACGCGCGGCAATATCGACAAGTTCAACTTCGCTCGCTTTGATTACGTCATCGACGCGATCGACCACGTGTCGCACAAACTAAGCCTCATGCACCATTGCCGGCGCAACAAGATCCGCTGCATCTCCACCGGCGGCGCCGGCGGACGCAGCGACCCCACGCAGATCGAGGTCAAGGACCTGACGCTGTGCTTTAACGACCCGCTACTCGCGAGTGTCAGATCGCATCTTCGTCAACAGCTGAGTTACAGTCGCAATCCGAAACGCCGCTACGCGATGGATTGCGTCTTTTCTGCAGAACAGGCGATGTATCCTGCCGCAAACGGCAGCGTCAGCCATGAAAAACCCGAATCGCCCGAGCGCACCACGCTCGATTGCAGTACCGGCATCGGCTCCTTTGTCGGCGTCACCGCGAGCTTCGGCTTCACCGCCGCCTCACACGCCATCCGTAAGTACCTCAAGTCCCAGATCTAGCGTCACACTTGGAAGACCGATACGTCGGTCAGCCACTAAGTGGGCCGCACTGCTGTCCGGAATAATTTCTTTCTATACTCCTGGCGCCAAAAAGTGCCTCGGGGGAATGACCTCAAAAGGCGCTCCCAAACGGCATGCGCCGTTTGGCACGTCCTTGTGACCGCTTGGAGCGCGGCGTCCCTGCCGCGCTACACTTTTGAAGTCATTCCCCCGAGACAGCTCCCACTTCATTGGGGCATTCGGGATGATCTCTGAAATTGAGTTGATGCCTTTTGGCAGTATTCCCAAGGGACACACGCGAATGGCACTAAGTTAAGCCAAAATCCTTCGTCATTGCGGCCTCCGAGCCGCAAACCAGTGCCCTCTGGATCCCGGCTCAAGGCCGGGATGACCCGCTAAATTTCTTAACTTAGCGCCATTCGGGACACACGCCGTTGTTGCAAGACCGAAACGTCGGACCGACGCTAAGTGGGCCGCACGCGGTCGGGGACGACATTATATATGTTTAGAAAGTATCGCCTTCGGTGACTACAGCAGGGTGGCTATTCTCACAGCTCGATGGCGCCGAGATTGAGGCCGTATTCCCGCGCACATTTCTTCGCAATTTCATAGCCGGCATCGGCGTGGCGCATGACACCGGACGCCGGATCATTCCACAGAACCCGCTTGATGCGCGCTTCTGCGGCATCGGTACCGTCGCAGCAGATGACCAGACCCGCGTGCTGCGCGAAGCCCATACCGACGCCACCACCGTGATGGAAGGATACCCAGGTAGCGCCACCCGAAGTGGCCAGCAACAGGTTGAGCAGCGCCCAGTCGGAAACCGCGTCGGAACCGTCCAGCATCGCCTCGGTCTCACGGTTGGGACTCGCTACAGAACCGGAATCAAGATGATCACGGCCAATGACCACGGGTGCTTTAAGCTCGCCGGATTTGACCATTTCGTTGAACGCAACACCAAGCCGGTCACGATCGCCGAGGCCAACCCAGCAGATTCGCGCCGGTAACCCCTGGAAACTGATGCGGCTCTGCGCCATGTCGAGCCAGTTGTGCAAATGCGCGTCGTCCGGAATCAACTCCTTAACTTTCGCATCGGTTTTGTAGATGTCTTCCGGATCGCCAGACAAAGCCACCCAGCGGAATGGACCTACACCTCGACAGAAAAGCGGGCGGATATAAGCCGGCACGAACCCGGGGAAATCGAATGCATTTTTGACACCCTGGTCGAATGCCTCCTGACGGATGTTGTTACCGTAGTCAACGGTGGGAATACCCTGGTCGTGGAACTCCAGCATGGCACGCACGTGCACCGCCATTGATTTACGCGCCTCTGCCGCCACCAGTTCGGGATCGGTATTGCGTTTCATGGTCCATTGATCCATGGTCCAGCCAATCGGCAGATAACCATTCACCGGGTCATGCGCCGAGGTCTGGTCGGTCACAATATCGGGTTTAACGCCACGTTTGATCAGTTCCGGCAGAATTTCGGCACCATTACCCAGCAGACCCACAGACAACGCTTCACCTTTAACGCAGGCATCGTCGATCATCTGCAACGCCTGTTCCAGTGATTCAGCCTTCTTGTCGAGGTAGCGAGTACGCAGACGAAAATCGATACGCGTTTCGTCACATTCGATGCACAGCATGCTGAAACCGGCCATGGTCGCTGCTAAAGGCTGTGCACCACCCATGCCGCCAAGACCCGAGGTCAGAATCCATTTGCCGCTGGTATTGCCGTCGAAATGCTGCCGGCCGGCCTCGACGAAGGTTTCATAAGTGCCCTGCACGATGCCCTGGCTACCGATGTAAATCCAGGAACCGGCAGTCATCTGGCCATACATCATCAGACCCTTGCGATCGAGCTCGTTAAAATGCTCCCAGTTGGCCCAATGCGGCACCAGGTTAGAATTGGCAATGAGCACGCGTGGCGCATCCACGTGTGTTTTGAACACGCCGACCGGTTTGCCCGATTGCACCAGCAGGCTTTCGTCGTCATTCAATTCACGCAAACACTCGAGAATCTTGTCGTAGCATTCCCAGTTACGCGCCGCACGGCCAATGCCGCCGTAGACGATCAATTGCTCCGGCTTTTCCGCTACTTCTGGATCCAGGTTGTTCTGGATCATGCGGTAAGGTGCTTCGGTCAGCCAGCTCTTGCAGGTCAGTTCACTGCCACGCGGAGCGCGGATTTTACGGTTGCTGTCGGTTCGATCTAATGGCATTTCAATGTCCTCATGTGAGAGCGGCAGGAGTCTGTCGGAGTTAGGTAATCCTAACGCAGCTGATACTCGTTGGTGGCATAACGTGCACCGAGTTCGTAGCGATCCCCGGGGTAGGTTAATGTCACGTAAGTGACGACCTGTTGTTGGTGCCAGGTACGTCGGGTTAATTGCAAACAGGGTTGACCGCTGTGCATCGCCAACAATTCGCATACTTGTATATCCGGCATCATGGCGCTGACTCGATGCTCCATTTCGTCGGGCTTGAACTGTTCCAGCAAATAGGCGGTGGCGGTAATCTGGTTGAAGTCCTGCTCCATAAAATGCGGCATGGTGGCAGGGTTTACATAGCGCGATTCGAGCTGGATGGGCAGCTCATCCTGATAATGCACCGCACTCAGATGGAACACCGCACTGCCGACCGTCAATTCCAGCTGGTCGGCAATCTGCGCGTCCGCGGCAATCGTTCCCTGGTGCAAGATCCAGGAACGGTGCTGTTTTCCATCCTGCGCAATTTCCAGCGCGATGTCCTGAAGTTCAATCAGACTCGCATGGCGCGGCCTTTCTGCGACAAATGAACCAATCCCATGCACGCGCTTGATCAGACCTTCCTGGGTAAGCTCGCGCAGGGCACGATTAATGGTCATGCGACTCACTTCAAGCGCACCGACCAATTCGTTTTCAGAGGGCAGCTTCTGCCCCGCCGGCCATTCACCGCTGGCAATGCGTTGCTGAATGGTTTTCTTGATCTGCTGGTAAATCGGCTCGGGTGCACCCTTGCTGATATCATCGAAGCTATCGAGAATCGCACTCATGTCGATACTCCCTGTACAGTTTGACGCCAGCTGCCGGCCTGCATCACCGCAACACAGGGATTCATGCCAATGCGATAGCTGAGCATTGCCGGTCGGTCCACGTCCCAGACCACCAGGTCGGCCAGTTTGCCGGGCTCGAGTGAACCAATTTGCTGTTCGAGGCCAAGCGCACGCGCGCCATTCAAGGTGATTCCCCGCAGCGCTTCGGCAGGGGTCATGCGAAACAGGGTACAGGCCATGTTCATCGTCAATAACAACGAGTGCAGCGGTGAACTGCCAGGATTGGAATCGCTCGCCAATGCGATAGCCACATTATGCTCGCGCAACGCGGCCAGCGGTGGCAACTGCTGCTCGCGTAGCACATAGAACGCGCCGGGCAACAATACCGCAACACAATGATTGTCCGCCAGATGCCCGACGTCCTTTGCCTGCAGATACTCAATATGATCGACCGATAATGCGCCGTGCTGCGCCGCCATCACGGCGCCACCGAGGTCACTGAGTTGCTCGACATGCGCCTTGACCGGCAGGCCCAATTCTTGCGCCACTGCGAAAACTCGCTCACCCTGCTCAACACTGAAGGCGATCGATTCAATAAACACATCAACCGCATCCACCAGCCCGGCGGCATGAGCGGCTGGTAACATTTCATTACAGACCTGGTCAATATAAGCGTCACTGCGGCCTGCGTATTCCGACGGCAGCGCATGTGCGCCGAGAAAAGTTTTAACCACGCGCAAGCCAAGCTCGCTTTCAATCATCGCCGCAACCCGCAGCATCTTCATTTCATGCTCGCTATCGAGCCCGTATCCTGACTTGATTTCGACCGTGGTCAAACCTTCGCTCATCAACTGCAGCACACGGGGCAGGGTCTGCTCGAATAACTGCTCGACACTCGCCGCACGCGTTGCATTGACGGTCGAAACAATGCCGCCACCACCTTCGGCAATCTCGGCATAACTAGCCCCCTCGAGGCGCATTTCAAACTCGTCAGCACGATCACCGCCATACACCAGGTGGGTGTGGCAATCGATCAAACCGGGTGTCACCAGCTTACCACCACAGTCATATACCTCGACATCACCAGCAGCAGCTACCGCGCTTGAACTTGCAGTTGCAGCTGAAACAGGGCAATCACGCGTCGACCCGATCCAGGCAATGCGCCCAGCATCGACCAGTAGCGCGGCGTTTTCGCGCAGGCCATAGCCAGCCGTGCCATCGATACAGGCCAGTGTTGCATTCGTCAGTAAGGTTTGAGACATTAAGCTTTGGTCGCGCTATACTTGTATATACAAGTATGATACGCTGCCCGCAAAACAATTGCAACACGGGTTCAAACATGACATCCAGGATCTGGGCAGCTTCAGCCCTGCTACACGACGGCTGGGCCAGTTCGGTTGGAATTGATATCGACGCCAATGGTGATATCAGCAACATTTCAACGGCAACCCCCTACACCGACGGCGATCGCGTCGAGCTGCTCATCGCCGCCATTCCCAACGTTCATTCGCATGCGCATCAACGCGCGATGGCGGGCCTCGGTGAGCGCGCCGGTGACAGCGCTGATAGCTTCTGGACCTGGCGCAAGGTGATGTATCACTACCTCGAACGCATTCAGCCCGAGCACCTGACTCACATCGCCGCCCAGCTTTACCTTGAAATGTTGAAAGCCGGCTATGGCTGCGTCGGCGAATTCCAGTACCTGCACCACGGTCTCGACGGCAAGCCCTACGACAATCCTGCGGAGATGAGCTTGCAGTGCCTGCAGGCGGCGCAGCAGGTCGGTATCGGCTTTACCGCCTTGCCGGTGCTCTACCGCTTTGGTGGCTTCGGCAGCGCTGACCCGCTGGATGGCCAGAAACGATTTCTGAATGACGCCGATGGATTTATCGATATCGTGCAACGCCTGCAGGCGGCTAGCGCCGGCGACGGCAATTGCTCGGTCGGCATCGCACCCCATTCGCTGCGCGCCATCAATCGCGAACTGCTCAGCGAAGTCATCGGCTCACTCGACGATCTCGCCGCGATTCACCTGCACATTGCCGAGCAGACCAAAGAAGTCGACGATTGTCTCGCCTGGTGCGGTCAACGCCCGGTGGAATGGCTCTACGACCATTTTGCGGTTGATCAGAACTGGTGCCTGATTCACGCCACGCACATGACCGACGCCGAAACTTCAACGATGGCCGACAGCGGCTGCGTCGCCGGGCTGTGTCCGACTACCGAGGCCAATCTCGGTGACGGCTTTTTCAATGCTGCTGATTATTTTGCGCGCCAGGGTGCCTGGGCTATTGGTTCCGACAGCCATATCTCGATCGATCCGGTCGAAGAACTGCGCTGGCTCGAGTACGGCATGCGGCTGCAAACCCGGCGGCGCAACGTGCTGGTGTCACCGACTGTAACTAACACCGGGCGCAACCTGCTCGATGGTGCGCTCGCTGGAGGCGCGCGCGCCTGCGGCCGCAATATCGGTCGTATCGACGCCGGCCAGCGCGCCGATTTTGTGGTGCTCGACCATAACCATCCGCGCCTGTACGGACGCGATCAGGACGACTTGCTGGATAGCTGGATTTTTTCCGGAAACGAAAACCTGGTGCGTGATGTCTACGTCGGTGGCAACAAAGTCATCGATAACGGTCACCACGCCAACGAGGAAGAGATCGCGCGCAATTACCGCGCGACACTCGATCAACTGAGCAAATGAGGATAGCAACTTGACTCAAGAAATAACGCTGATTCCGGGCAGGGCGTCGTTAGCCGAACTGCGGCGGGTGTTCCGCGAAGATGTGGCGGTGAAAATCGATCCTGCCTGCAAGACACGTGTCGACGCAGCGGAGGCCGTGGTCGCCGCCGCCGCCAGCGGTGATATCGCTGTTTATGGCATCAACACTGGTTTCGGTAAGCTCGCCAGCACCCGTATCCC
>JAIBDO010000198.1 GCA_024686195.1 Gammaproteobacteria bacterium
ACAGTCGGCGAGAATGTCGTCCTCATCTTCGCAAACACTGTCCGGTGGCAAGCCACCCTGGCTCTGCCCCAGGCTCATGCTGCCGCGGGTGGGATGAAAGCGCACGCCAAGCTCACGTGCGGCGCGAATTTCATCGTCGAGGCGGGCGCCGTTCGGGAACAGGTAAAGCTGATCGGAGATTGTGGTTGCACCGGACAACAACAACTCGACCAGCCCCAGACGCGCACTCACGTAAACCGCTTCGGCATCCATCTGTCCCCAGATCGGATATAGCGCTGTCAGCCAGTCGAACAGGGACTTGCCTTCGCCGGTGCCGATACTGCGCGTCAGCGTCTGGTAAAGATGATGGTGGCAATTGACCAGCCCGGGAATGACAATACAGCCGCTGGCATCGACCTGTCGATCCGCCTGCAGGCCCTCCGTTTGCAAATGCTGATGCAGCTCGGCACTGGTGCCTAGAGTTTCGATGACATTATCGCGGATCAGCAGCGCAGCATCCTTGATCTCGCGGCGCTCATCATCCATGGTCACCAGCACGTCGGCATTGTCGATCAACACCAGACTCATATGCGCTCCCGCAGGTACTGGCGCTTGCCCATCACGTGGGTAGCCTGAACACAGCGATCGTCGCCGAGCATCATCAGCGCGAACAGCCTGTCCTCGAGCGAATCGGTTTGTTGCATGCGCCTGTGCATCAACGGGGTTGCCTCGAGATCGAGCACCACGAAATCAGCCTCCTTGCCGACATCGAAGTTACCGATGCGGTGATCAAGATACAGAGATTCTGCGGCACCTAATGTCGCCAGATGAAAGGCCTTCAACGGCGAAAGACTGTGCCCGGACAGCTGGCACACCTTATACGCCTCGTTCAAGGTCTGTAGCTGGCTGAAGCTTGTACCGGCACCGACATCGGTCGCCAGCCCAACACGGATATCGTGCTCACGCGCGGCGTCGAGGCTGAACAGGCCGCTGCCGAGAAATAAGTTGGAGGTTGGACAAAAGGCCATCGCAGCACCGCTGTCGGCCATACGCTCGCGATCAGCCTCGTCCAGGTGAATGCAATGCGCGTAGACCGCGCGCGGCCCGAGCAGGCCGAATTGATCGTAGACGTCCAGATAGCTGCGACTATGCGGAAACAGTTCGGCGACCCAGCGCACTTCATCGAGATTTTCGGCAACGTGCGATTGCAGATAGAGATCCGGATGTTCACTGAGTAACTGCCCGCAGAGCTCAAGTTGCTCGGGGCTGCAGCAAGGAGCAAAGCGTGGCGTTACCGCATAGTGCAGGCGCCCGTGCAGATGCCAACGGTGAATCAGATCGGCACTTTGCTGGTAACTTTGCTGCGTATCGTCGCAGAGACTGGCAGGTGCGTTGCGGTCCATCATCACCTTGCCAGCCACCAGGCACAGGTCACGGCGCGCGGCGGCCTCAAAGATGGCGTCGACCGACTCGCTGTGCACGGTCGCAAAGACGGCGCTGGTGGTCGTACCATTGCGCAGCATCTGCTCGCAAAAAAATTCAGCAACCTGGTCTGCATGAGCCCGCTGGGCAAATTTTTCCTCGGTGGGAAAGGTGTATTGCTTGAGCCAGTCAAGCAATTGCAGACCGTAGCTGGCAATCATTTCGGTCTGCGGGTAATGGCTGTGCGTATCGATAAAACCGGGCATGATGAGGCAACCGGAATAATCATACAGCGCCGAACCATCGGGAAGGTGATTTATCCAGTCCAGCGCATTGACCAGTTGGCGCACGCGCCCCTGCTTCAGAATCAGCAGACCGTCTTCAACATACTCGACAGCATCGTCGCTCAGATCCGGATCGGACTTGAAATGCAGAAAGCTGGCACGAATCGCGGTATCGCAGGAATCATTATCCAGCAGCGTGGGGATTACAGACATGGCAGTTTATTGCCGTCTTTGCGCATACCAACTCGCCACCGTCGCACGTTCCGAATCGGTCATCCCCGTCAGGTTGCCGATCGGCATGTAGCGGGTCTGCACCGTGGCGGCGATGCGCTCGGCACGGCTTAGAATCTGTTGCGACGATTCCAGCACAATGCCGAGCGGCGCTTCCACGAATCCGGGTTGGGTTGGTGTGCCGGCGTGGCAGGCGACGCAGCGGCTATTGATGATCTCAGCAATCTGCGCCTCGCTGACCTGACCTGCGCTCGCGTCGGTGGATACTGGCGGACGCATATACCAGATCATCGCCAGCAAAAGAATTACTGCCAGTGCCGGCAGCAGGGGACTAGCTCTGTGGCTATGGCGCATTACGAAATACTGCCGGATCAACACTCCCGCCAACATGATAAAAATCAGCACCAGCCAACCGTGCTGATGGCTATAGGTCATCGGATAATGGTTGCTGATCATGATGAACAGCACCGGCAGCGTGAAATAGGTGTTATGTACCGAGCGTTGCTTACCGATGATGCCGGGTTCGGCATCCGGCGTTTGCCCGGCACGCATTTGCGCAACCACCTTTTTCTGCCCGGGAATAATATGAAAGAAAACATTAGCCGCCATGATGCTGCCCATCATCGCGCCCACGTGCAGATAAGCAGCACGCGCGCTGAACAGCTGGAACAACCCCCAGGCCGACAGGCAAACCAGTCCGAAGATGATGCCGGCAAGCAGATTGTCCTGACCCTTCAGCACCCTGCACAATCGGTTATAAACAAACCAGCCACCGAGCAGAAAGCCGATGCTGATGGTCACCGCAATCGCCGGCGTCAAGGCCATCACCTGCTGATCGATGAGATAAGTAGCCGCGCCAAACCAGTAGATGATCGCGAGCAATCCCATGCCCGACAGCCAGGTGGTGTAGGCCTCCCATTTTGACCAGTGCAGATTCTCTGCCAATGGCTCTCCCAACGGCCCGAGCAGGAACTTCTGGCTCTGGTAAACGCCACCGCCATGCACTGCCCAGAGTTCACCGGTAACGCCGCGCGCGCGATCCTGTTCGCGTGCCGGAGAACTCAGGGAACTGTCCAGCATGACGAAATAGAACGAGGCGCCGATCCAGGCAACACCGGCGATAAAGTGCAGCCAGCGCACCAGTAGTGCCGCCCAGTCGAGAAGATATGCGTCCATAAGTCGACCCGTATAAGATCGGCAGGGCGACCAGCGTCACCCCGCCGCGGAAAGTTTAATTATTTGGAATCTTACTGACCACGCCCTGCACGTAGTAATTCATCTTGTTGAGCTGCTCGTCCGTCATGGTCTTGCCTTCGGCAACAATAGTTTTCCCCGCCTGATCAACCACCGGCCCGGCAAATGGATGCAGTTTGCGTTCGGTAATCTGCTGTTCCATATCGCGGATTCGAGCCTGCAAATCGGCCGGTATGGCGTCGTTCAGCGGTGCCAGCCTGATCATGCCCTGTGCGTAACCGCCCCAGACGCTGATCGGCGCCCATCTCCCTGCCTGAACATCCTTGACCGTTTTCACGTAGTAATCACCCCAGTGGTGCGTGGTTGCGGTCAGGTGCGCCCTGGGTCCGTATTTTGACATGTCGGAGTGATAGCCGAAGGCATACTTGCCTTCCTCTTCGGCCGCCTGAACCACCGCGGTCGAATCCGTGTGATGGGTTATGATATCCGCACCTTGCGACATCAGTGTCATCGCCGCCTGGCGCTCCTTACCGGGGTCATACCAGGAGTTGACCCAGATGACGCGTAACTCGGCCTCCGGATTGACGCTGCGAGCGCCCTTGATGAAGGCGTTGATACCTTGCAGCACTTCGGGAATGGGGAAAGCGGCCACGTAGCCAAGCACATTGGACTTGCTCATTTCACCAGCGATAACACCGGTCAGATAGCGGCCTTCATAGAAGCGCGCATTCACCAGGCCCATGTTCTTTCCGAGCTTGTAGCCGGTCACATGCACGAAGGCGGTATTGCGAAAACTCTTCGAAACCTTGAGCGCATAGTTCATGTAGCCAAAGCTGGTAGCGAAGACAACCTTGTCACCGCGCTTGGCCATTTCACGGATAACCCGTTCGGCATCGGCACCCTCGGCGACGTTTTCAACATAACTGGTGGTCACGTCGGTTTCCTTCTCCAGTTGCAGGCGACCCAGATCATGCTGATAAGTCCAACCGGCATCACCGATCGGACTGACGTAAACAAAGCCGACATTGTCGGCCGCGAAACTGGTGCCGCTCGCCACAGCGATCACTAGCGCCAGCGCCAGTTTTCCAAACGTTATCCTGGTAAATCTCATATCACAACCCTCCCGGGGTTTTCAGTTTTATCGGAGATTCCACAAACTCCGATCATGTAAATTCATTGTATAAAACCTGCCTGTACAGAAGCTTAAGCGGTCTTCACCTCAGCCCTCCGGTCGATAAGGCTGACCCAGCGATACCGGCGCGTTCAGCCGCACCGTATTGCGATCACGCGAAATGATCACCAATACGATAATCGTCGCCAGGTAAGGCAGCGCCGACAAAAGCTGAGACGGTATACTAATATCAAGATCCGATCCTTGCACGAACAACTGCGCCACCATCACGCCGCCGAACAGATAAGCACCTACCAGCACGCGAAATGGACGCCAGGTGGCAAACACCACCAGGGCAATAGCAATCCAGCCGCGCCCCGAGACCATTCCCTCGACCCACAACGGCGTATAGAAAACCGACAGGAAGGCTCCGCCGATACCGGCCATAGCGCCACCGAAAAGCGTCGCCAGGTAGCGTATACGAATGACCGGATAACCAATCGAGTGTGCCGAGGAAGGTGACTCACCGATTGCGCGCAATACCAGGCCGGGGCGACTTCGATACAGGAACCAGACCATTCCGGCAAACAGTGCCCAGGAAAAATAAACCAGCGCCTGCTGGTTGAACAACGCCTCGCCGATGATCGGCAGATCAGCGAGTAACGGAATGCGCAGCGCGCCCACCGTTGGCAGAATTTCCGATTCATAAGACTTACCGATGAACGCCGACAGGCCGACACCCAGAATCGATAAAGCCAGTCCGCTGGCCACCTGGTTACCCATCAGGGTCAGCACCACCACGGCGAAGATGAATGACATCGCGGCACCGGCAAACATGCCGGCGAGCACACCTAGCCAGGGATTACCACTGTGCAGCGTTACCGCAAAGCCGGTAATGGCACCCATCGCCATCATGCCTTCAGCACCGAGGTTGAGTACGCCGGCCTTTTCCGCAATCAGCTGGCCTAGCGCGACGATAATCAACGGTGTGCCGGCGACGATGGTGGCAAACAGTATCGAGCTTAAGATAGAGGTTTCCATCAGGCTAAAGCCTCCTTCCAGCGCACGCGATAATTGATAAAGACGTCCGAGCCGAGCAGAAACATCAACAACATCCCCTGGAACACATTGGAGATCGACGACGGCAATGCAAGGTACTGTTGAGCCTGTTCACCACCCAGATACAACAATGCCATCAGCAAACTGGCAAAGAAAATACCGATCGGGTTCAGGCGCGCGACAAAGGCAACAATGATGGCGGCAAAGCCGTAGTTATTGGAAACGTGGTCGGTAATCTGCCCCATCGGCCCGGCGACTTCGGACATTCCTGCAAGCCCGGCCATCGCACCACCACTCAACATGCCGATCCAGATCATGCGTTTTGCCGAGAATCCGGCGTAGCGCGCGGCATCTTTGGCATAACCCGCAACCTGCATCTGAAATCCAGCGAAGCTGCGAAACATGAAGATGTAACCGACCAGTAACGCACTGACGGCAAAGCCGAAGGCCAGATTCAAACGCGTCCCTTCGAACAGGATCGGCAATAGCGCCGAATCCTCGAACAGGCGTGACTGCGGAAAATTGAACCCATCCGGATCCATCATCGGCCCATGTACCAACCACGACACCAGCAGTTGCGCGACATACACCAGCATCAGCGACACAAGGATTTCGTTAGTATCGAAACGGGTTTTGAGAAACGCAGGAACCGTCGCCCACAGCATACCGCCGGTGGCGCCGGCGATGACCATCAGGCTCAGAACCAGAAACTGGGAACTTTCGCTCTCATAAAAGTAGAGCGCGACGGCACTAGCGGCGACCGCACCCACGATCAGCTG
>JAIBDO010000100.1 GCA_024686195.1 Gammaproteobacteria bacterium
CATGCTATCGTCGGCTCCATGGCAGACCAGAATCGACGGTTTGATGCTGCCGGGTTCGGCACGGTGGAATGATCCCAGCGAGCCATGAAAACTGGCGACCGCGGACAGCGGCAAACCGATGCGCGCCATGTGCAGGGCCATGGCACCACCAAAGCAGTAACCGATCGCAGCCGTGCGCTCGCTATCGACACCGACCTGGTTCAGCAATAGCTGGTAGCCTGCCTCGAGTGCCCTGGTGCCACTTTCCATATCGTTTAACACCCCGTTCATCAGCGCACCGGCCTCATCGGGGGTTTCGGCAACCCTTCCAGCACCGTACATATCAAGCGCGAGTGCGACATAACCGAGCTCGGCCAGCATATGCGCGCGCCGCACCATGTATTCATCCAGGCCCCACCATTCGTGCAGGATGAGGATGCCCGGGCGCGTTGCGCTGATTTCATTATCGTAAGCCAGGTAACCCTGATGACTGACGTCCCCGACCTGATATTCGATTCGATTGGTCAAAATATTCATGCGCGTCACCTCGCTGCGGATTAAGGATCGAAATTCTACCGCGGAATACTGTTCACCGGTAGCATTGTGATTTACCATCAATTTCATGAATTGTCTTGACCATATTGTCGTCGCCGCAAACAACCTGCAGCAGGGTGTCGATTACCTGCAGGCTACGCTGGGCATCGAAATTCCAGCCGGGGGCAAGCATTCGAGCATGGCGACCCACAATCTTGTCATGCAACTGGGTAACGACGCCTACATCGAAGTCATCGCCATCGACCCCGATGCTCAGGCACCCAGACACCCACGCTGGTTTGCACTCGATTCGGCAGACATGCGCGCCGCGATCCGCGAACAACCGCGCTTGATCACCTGGGTAATGAACACCGCTAATCTGCAGTCACTTGCCGGCCAGGCCGGTTTCGACATCGGTAAACCGACCCGTCTCAGCAGAGATGCGCTGAGCTGGGAGTTCGCCCTGCCCGACGACGGACGCCTGCTCGGCGATGGTATGCTCCCTTATTGCATCCAGTGGCACAGCTCACCGCACCCGGCGCAGGGCATGGCCGATCTCGACTGCGTACTGCAGGACCTGACCATCCATCACAACCGCCCGCGCTGGTTCAACGATCGTCTCGACGCACTTGGGGCGAGCCATCTGGTTAACATCGAGCAGCTGCCCGATACCCAGCCCGCCTACCTGTCAGCCACCATCGACACCCCAAACGGCAGCGTCGTACTAAGGTCATAATCGGAACAAACCAAAATGGCACTTACTTAAGCAATCAACCCGATAACATTCGTTCTGGTCGGAAGAGCGAGGATGATTGGGAGACTATTTGCGAAGTAAACCGCAGGCGGCGAAGCCGCCGAGGCATTCGCGAATAGTCTCCCAATCATCCGACCGTAGTCGAACTCTGAGCCCCATTTAGGACAGATCACGATTTCCAGAGTAATCGGGAAGCGTCAACTACCGCTTTTGCGAAAAACGTTTTCTGCGCCTAATCGGGGACAGATCAAAATGGCACTTACTCAAGCAATCAACCCCACAACATTCGTCCTGTTCGGGAGAAGGAGGATGATTGAGGGAGTTTTTTGCGAAGTAAACCGCAGGCGGCAAAGCCGCCGAGGCATTCGCGAAAAAGTCCCCCGATCATCCAACCGTAATCGGACTCTGAGAGCGATTTGGGACAGACCCCGATTAGTGCGCCCTCGACAGATCAAAATGGCACTTACTTAAGCAACCAACCCCATGACATTCGGTCTGGTTGGAAGAGCGAGGATGATGGGGAGTATTTTTTGCGAAGTAAACCGCAGGCGGCGAAGCCGCCGAGGCATTCGCAAAAAATACTCCCAATCATCCGTCCGTAATCGCTCCCTGATTGTCATTTAGGTCAAATCACGATTTCCGGAGTAATCGAGAAGTATCAATCGCCTCTTTTGTGAAAACCGTGGTCTGTCCCCGATTAAGGGCTATCGGTGTATTCGAGAACAGGCCACAATGGCACTTATCTTAAGCAAGAACACTGATGCATCCGCGGTCCAACCAGGATCAGATGATTGGGTGAGTTTTTTGTGAAGTAAACCGCAGGCGGCGAAGCCGCCGAGGCATTCGCAAAAAACTCACCCAATCATCAGCCTTCCCCCGATTAAATTGATCTAGCGGTTATGCAACCATTCCTGGGGACCGAAGGTAGCAGGTCGGAAATAGCAGATCATGCGGCCATCAGGCCCGGCGACCGCTGTTTCGCCCCAGGCTGCCATGCCGTGCAGTATCAGTCGATGCGCCAGGAACACCTCGCCTGGACGAGCATGAATTTCCACACGTTCACACAGAGCAAAGGCCTGCTCGCGCGCGGCATGGTAAACCTCGGTGACATCTTCCTCACCCCACTGCTCGGGCGCGATAGCGGCGAAGCGTTCAGCGAAGCGTGAGCGCATGATTTCATGCGAACCTTCCCAGACGACAAAGGGTGACGCGGCGGGATCAAACTCGACCATCGGAATGCCCAGGATGAACCCGTGATATTCGCGCAGATGACGGCGCATCTGCGGACCTTCGCGCAACAGTCCATCGACGTGAGCCGCATCGCGATCACGTCGATATTGCGCACGCCCCTGCGACTCGCCGGGCATCGGGCGTGGGTAACCGGGGTAACAAATCGATACTTGAGCACGGTCCCAGGCAAATTCTTCAAGTCCGAGCTCGGCGGCAATGAAATCGATCACCCGGCCTTGCAAGGGGCCGCTGCCAGCCACATCGCCAGCTGCATTATTATCAAGCGCGTTGACACCGGCGAACCAGGTGCCCTGGTAACGCAGCCATTTCGCCTGCGCCGGATCATGGCGCGCCGCACGCGCTGCCGGCAGTGCGGCTTCGATCCAGCGCAGCAGGCTGGCATCGCTGTCGAACTTGCACCAGCCCCGGCTAAAAAAATGCTTCGCGTGATTGCTCATATCGACGATGCTATCATGCCGCGATCGCTACGCAGAACACAGAATAAAGATGACTGTCACTATCGAAAATTCTATCGACAATCGTATCACCGCCCTGCCATGCTGGAATAACCCCATCGGCATCGAAGCGCTCAGCGGCGGCATGACAAATCTCAACTTCAAGGTTACCGATGGCGAGCAGATCTTCGTGGTTCGCCTCGGTGAGGACGATCCCATTCACCTGATTTCACGCGCCAATGAAATCGCCACTTGCAATGCCGCTTTCGCCATTGGCGTGAGCCCCGAACTCGTCTATCACGAAGACGGGGTGCTGGTCGTGCGCTTTGTCGAGGGCCAGGTGTTTGACGAGGCCGATGTGCGCGAAGCGCACAATCTGAAACGTATTATTGATGTACTGAAACGCTTTCATTACGAAGTTCCGTCCCGCTTTGAGCAGGTTCCCGTTATGTTCTGGGTGTTCCAGGTTCTGCGCCACTACCACAACCTGCTGGCACGCGGGCACTCGGCGCATGGCTCACGCCTGCCCGAACTCGCGGAGATCGGTCGCGAACTGGAAACAGCCGTGGGTCCGGTCGAAATTGTATTTGGTCACAATGACCTGCTGCCCGCCAATTTCATTGATGATGGCGACAGGATCTGGCTTATCGATTTCGACTATGCCGGCTTCAACAGCCCCTTATTCGATCTGTCGAATCTCGCGTCCAACAACGAACTGGATGAAGACCAGGAACAGGCCATGCTGGAGAGCTACTTCGGCGTGGCCGCGAATCGGACCACGCTCGCCAGTTATCACGCGATGAAATGTGCCTCGCTGCTGCGCGAAACTTTATGGTCGATGGTGTCCGAACTGCATTCCAGAGTCGACATGGATTTTGCCGACTATACCCAGAAAAACCTGCAACGTTTCGAGGCAGCTTATGCCGGTTATCGCAAACGCTATCCTTAAGCTATTAACATCCCAGACCATCCAATCCTAACCCCCCGAGACCCTGTTTATGAAACTTGATATTGATTTTGTCCGCGCCCAGTTCGACCAGCTAAAAGACGATCCTGACTTTGTATTCGCCTCCAACGCGGGCGGCAGTTACGTCAGCAACCAGGTCAACCGGGTCATGGAACACTACAACCATCACACTCGGGTACAGCCTTATTCTCGCTTTACACCATCGGCAGAAGCGGGAAAGGAAATGGACCGCGCTCATCACGGCTGGGCGCAGGCGCTCAATATTACGCCCGACGAGCTCACCATAGGGCCCTCTACCTCGATGAACACTTACGTCATGGCACAGGCGATCGGTGCATCCTGGAAGGCCGGTGACGAGATTATCGTCACCAACCAGGATCACGAAGCCAATAGCGGTGTCTGGCGGCGCAAGGCAGAGGAAATGGGCGTCACTATCCGTCAATGGGAAGTCGAAGCGGATACTGGTTTGCTGGACATCGATGCGCTCACCCCGCTGCTGAATAATAAAACGCGCTGGGCCTTTTTCACTCATTGCTCAAATATCGTTGGCACCGCCAACCCGGTGAAAGAAATCACCAGAACCATCAAGGCCGCCAGCAATGCGCGCGTTTTCATCGATGCGGTTGCCTATGCGCCGCACCACATTTCCGATCTCAAGTCGCTTGGCGTAGATGGCTATACGTTCAGCCTGTACAAGGTTTTCGGCCCGCATCAAAGCCTGCTGTACGTCAATGCCGACGCCTATCCGGAAATGACCTCGCAGGCGCATTACTTCAACCGCGGCCATCCCACCAAGGACTTTAATCCCGCCGGCCCGCAACACGCGCAGGTTGCCGCCTGCGCCGGCGTGCTGGATTATTTTGACGACCTTTACCAGCATCATTTCGGCAGCACGGAGAAAAGTCGCAATGCACAACTGCAGGATATTCACCAGTTAATCCTGCAGCACGAGAATGAGCTGGGTGCGCCGATTCTGGATTTCCTCGCGCAACGTGCCGACGTGCATCTGATCGGCAAGCCGCATACTCGCGATAACGATCGTGCACCGACCATCGCCTTCAAGCCACTCAAACAGAGTTCGGGTGAACTGGTGCGTAAACTGCAGGATGCCGGCATCGGCACCGAGAACGGGAATTTCTACGCACGCCGTCTGATCGATGATCTCGGTATCGATGCCGAGGACGGCGTGGTGCGCCTGTCGCTGGTGCACTATGGCAATCAACAGGATGTCGAACGCATCCTGGCGGCACTGGACAGCGCGCTGTAAGCGTTCGCCAGAACCCGGTCGCGCCCAAACGACCTTACACGGGTGACGCAGGCGTCGTCGCGGCTTTCAACTTACTGCGGCGCGCGGCCTGGGCCTCGCGATGGGTGAGATAACTGACAGCGGCGACGATGATCAATGCACCGATAATCACCCAGTTATCGGGGACTTCGTCGAACACCCAGTAGCCGATGGCTATGGCCCAGATCAGTTGCAGGAAAGACAGTGGCTGAGTCACGGTCAGCGGCGCCGCGGCAATGGCGCGCGTAATCGCATAGTGGCCGGCGGTCGCAAACACTGCGACTAATGCCAGCCAACTGACTTCGGTCAGGGTCGGTGGTCGCCAGACGTAGATCGCACCCGGTAGCAGCGCCAGGGTGCAGAAAATGCTGAGCATTACCAGAATGTCTCCCGAACTTTCACTCTGCGTCATACGCTTGGCCAACAGGAATGAGCCGGCAAAGAAAAAGGCGGCAATCAACTGCGCCAGCGAACCTGCCTCGATGCTCTGAAAACCCGGCCGCAGAATAATCAGTGTGCCGATAAAACCGGCGGCAATTGCCAGCATGCGCCGCGCCTTGACCTGTTCATGGAATATCAAAATAGCGCCCAGCGCGGTAAATACCGGCGTGGAGAAACCGATGGCGGTCACTTCCGCGAGCGGAATACGCGCCATCGCAAAGAACCACAGCATAACCGCGACGCCATGCACCAGTCCGCGCAGCGCATACAGGCGGATACTGCCGCGCGTCAGGCCGAAACCCCGAAAGCGCATGCGCCACAACATTGGCAACACCAGGATAACGCCGATCAGGTAACGAATAAACGCGGCTTGCACCGCGGGCATATCCGAGCCGAGCAGCCGCACCAATACGGTAACGGCAACAAACAGCAGGCCCCCGGCCACCATCCACAGGCAGCCGCGAAAATTAGAGTGTTGCGACATGCGCCTGATTGGAACATCATCCCGTTCGTTAAGCCAATCTTTACCCAGATGAATTGATCATGACTACGACACTGGCCCATCACTACTATCACCAGCCCGAAGTGTTCGGCTACGAATGCGAGCATATTTTCAAACGTCACTGGTGGCTGGTGACAACAGAAGCTTCATTTGCCGAGAATGGCGATTACCAGACCTTCAAACTCATGCAGTGGCCGTTGCTGGTGGTGCGCGATCAGCAGGGAGAGCTGCGTGGCTTTTATAATCTGTGTCGACACCGCGCCGGCCCACTGGTTAACGACGCCTGCGGACGGCGCCGCGATTTCGTCTGCCGCTATCACGGCTGGCGCTATGCCTGTTCCGGCGAGTTACTCAAAACACCGGGGTTCGACAAGGATGAAATAGCAAATCCCGAGAACATGGGCCTGCTGCCGATCCGCGTGGCCTGCTGGAATGGCCTGGTGTTTGTCTGTCTCGACGAAGCCGCGCCTGATTTAAGCGACTGGTTGGGCGATATCGTCGACATCGCCGCGGCTTACGACAATACCGCGAGCATGAACTACGATGGCGATGTCGAAAAGACGGCGCAAAGCAACTGGAAGACCTACGGCGATAATTCCTGCGAGGGCTACCACGTCGGCATGGTGCATCAGGCGCTCGGCTCTTCGATGCTGCGTGAGTCAGTAACAATCGATAATTATGACAACGGCCAGTTCGTCGGCTTTGACGTCAGTTATAGCGATGGCAGCGACGCCAGCCGGGCTGGCAGGGGTTTCTGGATTTACAAGTTTCCCGGGCTATTGCTGCACTTCGCTGAATACGCCTTCAACGCCGAAAGCGTGTTCCCGCTCGACGCCAATAGCATCCGTCTGCAGCGCTGGTTCTGGTCACATTCCGAGAAAGCTGAACAACATGGCATCGATATCGCCTCGATACGGCCGAACTCGGAAAAGGTCATCGATGAAGACATCATGATCTGCGAACGCGTGCAGACCAACCTGGCCTCCGGCGCCTACCCCGGTGGCCTGCTGTCTGCGGCCCAGGAACCCGGTACCATTTATTTTCAGCAACTGGTGCGCGCCGCCCTAAGTGACTTTACCGAGGCGGAATAATCCCGCACTGACGGCCGAGACCAACGCCACCAGCGCGGCGATCAGCATCGCCGGCTCATAGCCGGCGTAGCCGTCATAGATAACCCCGGCACTCCAGGGTGCGACCAGGCCGGCAAAACCCCAGGCAATAAACACCCGCCCGTAAGCTTGCGGGCCCTGTTCACCGAAGCCATTGGAAATCGCTACCGGATAGATGGCAATGATCGAACCGTAGGCAAAGCCGACGATTCCAAGCAATAGCATGGTCGCCTGAGCATTGGTCGTGGCACTGATGCATAACAGCGCGAAGGCCGACAGCAGCGGTAACGCAACCAGAAAGCGGGTAAGCGGCCATCGGTCTACCAGCCAGCCGGCAAAAAAGCCACCCAGTGCACTGCCGATACCGACCGTCATCGCGGTGGCGGTGGCCAACTCCACGTCGGCGCCGCGTGACTGCGCGATACCGGCAGCATGACCGATTGCCATCAAACCGGCGAAAACACTGGTCAGATAAGCAAACCAGTATTGCAGCAGACTGCGCCGATCAAGCCGCTCATCGCGATTATTTGCTGCAGATGAACCATAGCTCGCCCCTGCGCGCCGCATTACCAGAGCAGCGAGAGCAACAATCACTATCAGGGTGATGGATATCGCCAGAAACGCCGCACTCACCGAGTCGACCTCGATTCGCCAGGCAATTATTTTTGCAAAAACAATCGATCCGAGCGCGTAAGCGGCAGTCACCGCTCCCATCGCAAATCCTTTGCGCGAGGGCATGGCGCGACCGACCAGTTGCAGACAGAATCCGTAGCCGATACCGTTGCTGACGCCGAAGGCAAGACTGTAGCCAGCGAACAACACCCACCAGTTGGTAGCGGCGGCCGCGAGTAACAATCCCATAGCCGCGACCGCACCCGTCGTCACTACCAGCCACCAGGGCGACAACAACGAGTAAATTCGGTAACCGAGCGTAACCGATAAGGTTATAGAGACCAGCGCGAACGAATAGATCAGGCTGATCTGCGATCGTGGCAGTCCGAGCTGCGCTTCCAACGGCGCCAGAAATACCGAAAACGCATGCACTGAACCCAGGACGAAGGTGACCAGCATCGAGGCCACCAGGATTTGCGCAGAGTTGGTGAACAGGGCTCTAGTCATCAGCTGCAGGTTCACTTGAGTGTTGTTGTTTCTGCCGCCGTTTGAAGATGAACAGGCCACTGGCGGCAATGATGGCCGCACCAATCCAGGTGGTTAGCACCGGGATCTCGCTCCAGAAGACAAAACCCACGATCGCGGCAAACACCATCGCCAGGTATTCAAAGGGTGCCAGCAAACTCGCTTCGGCATAGCGAAATGACACCGTCAACAACCATTGCTGCAAGCCACAACCAAGCCCGAAGGCAATTAAGATCCAGATATCATCCGCCCGCGGCGTCAACCATCCCGACAGGAGCACCCAGCCAAGACAGACCAGGCTGCCAAGGCCATTGTAGTAAATTCCGATCGCCACCGACTTTTCGCTACTGCTCAATTTGCGCAGCCAAATGGCAACAATAGCCCCGCTGAAGGCGGAAGCCAGTGCCGCCAGAACGCCGATATCCCAGTTGTCGGTCTGGGGTCTGGCGATCAGCAGTACGCCGACAAAACCGAGTATGACCGCAACCCAGCGCCGTAGTCCGATAATTTCACCCAACAGAAATATGGACAGCACCGTAATAAAGATGGGCGCGGCGTAAGCAATGGCCGTGGCATCGGCGATCGGGATACGGGTAAGCGCAAAATACAGCAGGGCAAGACTGATGATGCCGCTGAAGCCGCGCACTGCATGATCGAGTGGGCGTCGCGTAGCCAGCACCCAGAGCCCTGCGGTAGAAAACAATACGATCCAGAACACACTGCTGGCGAACACATAGCGAAACAACAATACTTCGCTGAGCGGGTAGCCGCGATTGACCAGCTCGCGCACCGCAGCGCTTAACAACGCCATCAACAACAGGTTACCAACGAAGGTAGCAATGCCAAGTGCGGGGTGATCGCGGTGCTGACTGACGGGCGCGGGGGAAGGCAGCATATCTCGGTTATCTGTTAGTCATAATAGTGTTAATCAACTTCTTCTTTCCCGTCGATCGTTAAAGCTCGAGGCCTGGCAGATGGATTCAATCGCACGCGTCAAATCATCGGAGCTAAAGCAACTGATCTGAACAGGCCAGACCAGGTAGCCGATGCCCGTAGCCCAAAGCAGCGCAGTTTACTCAAACGGTGCCAGGGCTGAAACCTTGGCACGCGCGAAGGCGGAGGCAAACAGATAGTGCGCAAACAACGCGATCACCGCCAGCACGACCAACTGACCCAACTCGAACAGGGATAGCGGAACCCAGACCCAGGGTAGAGTCAGGGTCGCCATGAATCCCATGCAAATTGTAACGAGAAGACCAGGAAAATAACCGAGTCATTGCGCGACAAATGCTTTCCACTGACAAATATCATCGCGTAAATAGTGGTTGGATTGATAAC
>JAIBDO010000026.1 GCA_024686195.1 Gammaproteobacteria bacterium
GCGTTTGCGACGGTCGGGGCAAAATTACAGCTCGAACATCAAAGCTGACAACGGCTGATGCAATTCGGCACCGTCGGACAAACATCCCACCTGCACTGAAGTTAAGGTTGCTGCCATGCATCTATTGAAGACTTTTGCACGTGCCTACCCGTTACAGAGTGCCGTCATGCTGTTCGCGTTGCTGATTGCCGGCCTGATTGAGGGGGTCAGTCTGACCGCCCTGTTGCCGTTGTTGAACCAGGTCCTGGTCAAGCCGGACACGCCCGGGGAAGGTGCTTCAGAGGTCGGAGCTGACTCCGGGGTCGGGGAATTTTTGCTCGGTACTATCGAAGCGATGGGATTTACACCCAGCGTTCTGGTACTGCTGATCGTCATACTGCTTGGAGCGATTTTGAAGGGCGGCCTGACGCTGCTGGCCAGGCAAAAGGTTGGCTATATCGTTGCCCATGTTGCTACCGATCTGCGCCTGTCGATGTTGCGCGCCATGCTGGCGTCGCGCTGGGAGTATTTTTTGCATCAACCGGTGGGACGGTTGACCAACTCCATGTCGATTGAGGCGGTGAGGGCTGCCAATGCCTACCTGCATGGTGCCACGCTGATATCCCTGATTATAGAGGCGATGGTGTATCTGACCATAGCCACCCTGGTAAAGTGGCAGGCGGCCCTGGTTGCCTTGCTGGTAGGCCTGCTGATCTATTGGTTACTGGGTAGACTGGTTAAGGCATCACGCCGGGCCGGCAAGCGCCAGACCAAGTTCACCCAGTCGATGATTGCTCGCCTGGCAGACACCCTGTTGTCGGTTAAGCCGCTCAAGTCGATGGGGCGGGAACGCCTGGTGAATACCGTGCTGATGTCAGAAACGAAGAATATCAACCGCGCCCTGCGCCGTGAGGTTTTGAGTGCCGAAGTACTGGCGGCAGGACAGGACGTGTTGTTTGCACTGGTGCTGGTGATGGCTATATACGTCACGCTGGTTAAACTGGAACTGCCACTTGCGACAGTGATGGTGCTGGGCTTTCTGATTTTCAGGATATTGAAGAAGACCGGTCGGGTGCAACGTAATTATCAGAAGATGGCGGTCTGTGAGTCTGCCTACTGGTCGATACAGACAACCATCGAAAAGGCCGACCTGGCGGCCGAGCCTCCCGGGGGCAAGCTCACCCCGACCCTTGAGGAAGGTATCGAGGTGACGGGTGTTCGATTTTCCTATGACGACAAGCGGATACTGGATGAGCTAAGTATCAGCATTCCCGCCGGCTCGTTTACCGCCATAATCGGACCGTCAGGATCGGGCAAGACGACTATCGTGGATTTGATTATCGGCTTGCTGCACCCAGAGAATGGCAGCGTGCTGATCGATGAAGTCCCGCTGCAGGATCTTGATATGCTCCAGTGGCGGCGCAGCATCGGTTACGTGCCGCAGGAAACGGTATTGCTGCACGATTCAATATTCAACAATGTGTCGCTGGCGGATCCCGGGATCAGTGAAGCCGACGTGGTGTCGGCCCTGCAGGCCGCGGAGGCCTGGGCATTCACCGAAAAATTGCCTGAAGGCATTCACAGCAATGTTGGTGAAAGGGGTGGCAAGCTGTCTGGTGGCCAGCGGCAGCGAATCATGATTGCACGCGCCCTTGTTCACCGCCCCCGCTTGCTGATAATGGATGAGGCGACCACGGCGCTCGACCCGCAGAGCGAAGCGGCGATTTGCCAAACGCTGCAAAAATTACGGGGCAGGCAAACTATCCTCGCCATTTCGCACCAGCCTGCTTTGCTGGAAGCGGCCGACCGGGCCTACCGCTTGCAGGATGGGCATGCGCTGCTGGAGAAGGACCTTGCAGGGTAGGTGGCATGTCGCCGGTTCAGCCTGCTGCTTTCAGCAGACAAGCTTATTGGGTTTTACCGGTGGCGATTTGTGCCGCATCATTGATCACAAGGTGCAATCTGCACCATGCACTGGTTAAGGATGTCATGACCGCCGATTGCAAGACCATCTACTCCGACAGTCTAGCCGCAGAAGTACTGCAGATAATGGACAGCACCGGGATCAACGGCCTGCCCGCCGGCAACGTCGAGAATGAACTGATCGGCGCACTGGATATGCGTGACCTGCTGCGCGCGGGCGTGGTATAACACCAGCCTTATGAAAGACTTACTCGAAAAAGCCTCGAACATACGCCTGTTGGTTATTGATGTGGATGGCGCGCTGACAAACGGCAGTCTGTTTCCCCGGACACGGGGAATCATTGGTAGCAGCAGTGATGGTAATGGTTAGCCTGCATTTATCACCATTGTTCTGCTACGGCCGTCGATATACAGGCTGTGACGGGTCGTACTGCCGACGGACAGAGGTGAGACATGCCGGCTAGTTACGGTGTAACAGGCGCTCTGCTGGGAACCGCATTGCTGCTGTCACTGTTGCCAGTCACCGGCTCGGGACTGACGGGTGATCGCGATCAGCCAGTCAACATTGAGGCAGACAAGGCCACAGTGAATGAGAAAACCGGCAACAGCATTTATGAAGGTAATGTGCAGGTGCAACAGGGTACTCTCGTGTTGCAAGGCAGCAAAATGACGGTACAGCTCAAGGACAACAGCATTGATACCTTTGTACTCACTGGCGATCCGGCAACCTACCGGCAGCGCCCGGATGGCGAGGAGTCCGACCAGCACGCAGAAGCCCAGCGGATCGAATTTTATGCCAAAGAGGACCGCATTATCCTGCTGAAAAATGCACGCGTCTGGCGATCAGATGTTAAGGAGCTTCGCAGTGACCGCATTGTCTTTGACCTGAAAAGCGATACCTTCAATGCGGGTAGCGACAAGCCCGGTGATCGTGTCTACATTACTCTGCCGGCCAGTAGCATAGAGGACGATTCACCCGCGCCACAATGAGCGTACTGAGCGCAAACAAGTTGGGCAAGAGCTATCAGTCCCGACGCGTTGTCGATGACGTCTCGCTGACTGTCCACACTGGACAGGTGGTTGGACTGCTGGGCCCCAACGGGGCCGGTAAGACAACCTGTTTCTACATGATCGTCGGCCTGGTGCCCTGCGGCGAGGGTAATATAGTAATTGACGACATCGACCTCACCGAACAACCTGTGCATCTGCGTGCCCTGCATGGTCTCGGTTATCTGCCGCAGGAGGCTTCTGTTTTCAGGAACCTCTCGGTCGCAGACAACATTATGGCTGTGCTTGAGATTCGCGAGGATCTGGATAAGGCTGCACGCAATGAGTTACTGACAGAGCTGCTGCGCGACCTGCATATTGACCATCTGGTTGACCAGCCGGGGAGCAGCCTGTCGGGGGGAGAACGACGACGAGTTGAAATTGCCCGCACACTGGCAGCCAATCCGCGCTTTATTTTGCTGGATGAACCGTTTGCCGGCGTTGACCCGATCTCTGTTGTGGATATACAGCAAATCATCAGGCAGCTGTGTGCTCGTGGTATTGGCATACTGATAACAGACCACAATGTGCGTGAGGCACTGGGCATTTGCCACCATGCCTACATAATGAATGAAGGCCGTGTCATCGCCGCCGGGGAGCCGGATGCTATCCTTAACCATCAGCAGGTAAGAGACGTGTACCTGGGTGATGAATTCCGTCTGTAGACCATTATCTGCACGCATTAACAATTGTATGGCATGAAAAATTCCCTATACTTTTTAAAAGGATGTGGTGCCCGTAGGGAAGCCCCGAAAAAGTAGATATAAAGCAATTTCATCAACTCTGAATCGGTCAACACCTGCCGATGACACCCCGGATACAGCAGGCGATTCATGGAAATTCAAATCAGGGAAGTAACCACAAAGGCTGAAATGAAAGCCTTTATCAATTTCACGGATGAGTTATACAAAAATCACCCCTATTTTGTACCACCTTTAAAATTTGATGAAGCAGCCACATTAAGTCCTGAAAAGAACCCTGCATTTGATTATTGTGAAGCTAAATACTGGTTGGCCTACAAGAACAACAAAGTTGTCGGAAGGGTTGCCGGCATTATTAACAGCGCATATATAGAAAAGTGGAAAAATAAATATGGCCGCTTTGGCTGGATTGATTTTGAAGATGATATAAATATTAGTCGTTTACTATTGCAACAGGTAGAAAACTGGGCGAAAGGAAGAGGTTTAGATGCCATACATGGACCTCTTGGATTTACTGATCTGGATCATGAAGGGACCTTGATAGAAGGCTTTGACCAACTAGGTACAATGGCTTCAATTTATAATTATTCGTATTATCAAAATCACTTCGAGCAGCTAGGTTTTGTGAAAGAAACCGACTGGATTGAATATAAACTTACAGCTGATGAAGCAGTACCTGAAAGACTTATCAAGCTTGCTTCGATAGTAGAACGCAGATTAAAACTAACGGTTGTTCGAGCAAAGAAGCCAAAGGATATTCTTCGCTATGGCACTGCAATATTTGAATTGATTAATGACGCTTACTCCGATCTTTTTGGGGTAACACCTCTTACTCAGCGTCAGATGGATTACTATACAAAACAGTATTTCTCTTTCGTGAAAGTGGACTACGTAACCATCATTGTTGATCGTGAAGGCAAGCTTGCTGCATTTGGTATCACTATGCCTTCCTTGTCCAGGGCATTACAAAAGAGTAAAGGCAGGTTGCTTCCTTTTGGGTTCATTCATTTGTTAAAGGCAATGAAGAAGAATGATATGGCCGACCTGTTGATGATAGCTATTCGGAGAGATCTTCAGGGCAAAGGTGTTAATGCCATGCTGATGAAGGAAACCTATGATGCCTATCTTAAGAACGGCGTTACTACTGTAGAAACTAATCACGAGTTGGAAGACAATGCCAGGATCCTGTCCTTATGGGAGAATTTCAATGCCGTGCAACATAAACGTCGCAGGTGTTTCATCAAGCATTTCTAAGTTAATTGGCTTCCATGAAAGCCAATTCTCATTTTGGCAGGCGTTCAGGAAATTCTTTCAGGACTGGCTTTCGAAGTAGAAAAAAGCCCACAGAAAGTGGGCTGTTCAAATATATGGCGCGCTCGGCGGGAGTCGAACCCACGACCTTTGGCTTCGGAGGCCAACACTCTATCCATCTGAGCTACGAGCGCTTGATTCTTTCGTTCCAGCCCGGCAGGGCAGGGGCATGATTGTAAACCATAGTGCTCCAGATTAAAGCGAATGGGCAAATAATTTTTGCGAATTGGCCGTTTTTCGACGATAATGCCCAGCGTTTCTGAAGCCAGCCAAAATCCTGGAGACAACCTGTGAGTGCAGCTCAACCCGAAACTTTTTCACCACGTAATCTTGTCGTTCTCGGCGGCTTGCTGGCGATTGCCCTGTTCCTTGGTGAAATCGTCGTCGGCACGCAGCACGATGACGATGTGATAGCCGACGTCAGCGATACCATGGAAGACATCGCGATGCGCTTGAAGCCGGTGGTTACGCTGGATGACATTCGCAATCCGACCACTGTGCAGGGTGACAGTGGTGGCGATATGACGGTTGCCTCTGCTGCCGATGATAATGCCAGTAAAACACCTGATCAGCTTTATCAGGGTGCCTGTCTGGCCTGTCACACCACTGGTGCCGCAGGGGCCCCGAAGATCGGTGACGCTGCTGCCTGGAGTGAGCGTCTCGGAAAGGGTGTCGATGGACTGACGACCTCGGCGATTGCCGGGATCGGCGCGATGCCCGCGCGTGGTGGTTCGCAATATGATGATGAGCAAATCCGTGCCGTCGTCGAGTATATTCTGGATAATTCCAAATAGTTGAGTTCTGCGGTGCTGCCGTGGTGGCGGATGCGGCGTTTTGAATGAATGAGAAGCGGAGCCTGGCTCCGCTTTTTTTGTGGCCGGTAGACTTATCCCCGGCGCCGATCCTGGCGGCGGCAGGCGATGGCTTCCTTGAGATGCGTCGTATTGATCTGCAGAGCATTGCCAAGATCGGCGATGCTGCGAGCAAGTTTCAAAAGCTTGTGATAGCTGCGGGCGCTGAGGCGAAGCTTGTCGATGGCAGTTGTCAGGTAGCTTGCGACGTCGCTGTGCAGGCTGCATACCCGCCGTAAACCGCGATTGTCGAGCTGCGCGTTCAGGCAACCCTGCCGCCTGATTTGCAGTTGCCGTGCCCCGCTGACTCGCTTACGCACCACGGCACTGGTTTCGGCCTGGCTATTTTTGCCGGCTAGTAGTTGATGCCGTTCGAGCCGTCCCAGTTCGATCTGAATGTCGATGCGGTCCAGTAACGGGGCGGATAGTTTATGGCGGTAGCGGTTTAATTGTTCTGTCGAGCAATCGCAGCTGGCGATTGAATCACAGCCACCCGGGCAGGTGTTCATTGCCGCGATGAGCTGGAAACGTGCCGGAAATTCGGCATTCCCGGAGGCTCGGGAAATGTGGATGCGCCCGCTTTCGAGGGGTTCACGCAAGACCTCGATGGAACGCCGGTCGAATTCGGTAAGTTCATCCAGAAACAACACTCCATTGTGGGCCAGCGATATTTCCCCCGGCCTCGGGTAGCGCCCACCACCGACCAGCGCAATTCCCGATACCGTATGGTGTGGTGACTGAAAGGGCCGCTGTAGCCAGTTCTGTGGAGATACCGTGCGGCCGCAAATCGAGCGCAGGCTGGCACATTCTATGGCCTCAGCCTCGCTCATCTCCGGCAGTATTGAAATCAGGCGTTGTGCCAGCATACTCTTGCCAGTGCCGGGTGGCCCCATCATCAACATGTGATGGCCGCCAGCGGCGGCGATTTCGAGTGCTCGTCTGGCTTGTTGCTGGCCATATACGTCGACCAGATCCAGACCCTGAAAGTTGGGTTGGATGGAGTGTGCTGGTATCGGTGTCGGTAACGCGTCACCACCGTTCAAGCTGCTACAAATTTCAGCTAGCGAATCTGCCAGGCGAATCGGCAAATCGCGTAACAGGCTTGCCTCGGGCTTGTTCTGCTGTGGAATAATAACGGCCTGACCGGCCTGTTGGCAGGCAACCAGTGAGGGTAGCAAATCGTCAATACGGCAGCAGGCGCCACTCAGTGCAAGTTCACCGAAGCAGGCGAAACCAGCCAGCCCTTCTTCCTTGACTTGCCCTGAGGCGGCGAGGATAGCCAGCGCGATTGGTAGATCGAAGCGGCCACCCGTCTTGGGTAGATCAGCGGGTGCGAGGTTGACGGTAATGCGTCGCGCTGGAAATTCGAAACCTGAATTGAGTACTGCGGAGCGAACCCGATCGCGGGCCTCGCGTACCGCTGTTTCCGGCAGTCCGACCACGGTAAAAGCGGGCAAGCCGTTTGAGATATGAACTTCGACACGCACTTCAAAGGCGTCGATGCCGAGTTGTGCACGGGTGGTAAGCTGGGTGAGTGACATGGCAGGTTCCTTCCTGTTGTGTTTTTCGAGCGGACGCATCCAGCGTCTGGGGCGAGTGTAGCACGAAACCGGTTTGGGTCGATGCGCTATGCAGACCGGGCCTGATATTGGGCGAGCGCCCGCATCACGCAATTTAATTGCGAGTTTAATTGACCTGAATCAAGCTTTCTCAGCCTGAATAGCAAGGACTATCCCGGAAGGAGTATTAGTGTATAAGAGTTTATTAATATAATAACAGGCAATCACAGGGGGATGCCGATGAGTGATGCGATTGTTGTTGTCGGTCTATGAAACCAGTCAATCCTGTGCCGCTAATACATAATGGAGACACTATGAAACCGAATATGGGAACACTTGATCGTATCATCCGCGCTGTCATTGGCATCACCTTGATCGCGCTCTGGTCGCTTGATCTGCTGCAGGGCGTGCCCGCCATCATCGCTCTGGTGGTTGGGATTGTGATGTTGCTAACGGCGATGTTGCGCTGGTGCCCACCTTACGCACTGCTCGGCATCAACACGGGTGCACGCGATGACTAGCGATTGTCGGGGTTGAAAACCCCGGCAGGTCTTGCAGATTAACCCAGCGTTTTTTCCAGTTCCTTCAGACGGGCTTCGATCACCTCGAGTTTCTCACGTGTGCGCGCCAGTACGCGGGCCTGTATGTCGAACTCTTCCCGGCTCACCATTTCATAGTGGGTCAACTGCTGCTGCAGCAAGCTTTTCAGCCGCGCATCAAAATCTTCCTTAACCTGCAGCAATCCCGGTGGCAGTAGCGCGTTGATCTGCTCGGAAAGCCGATTGATGGTTTGATTGTCGATCATAAAATCCCCAAAATGGTGCGTTAAGTGAAATTAGTGCCCTATATAAGTGCAAATAGGGTGTTAATCTGCCCTATGGTAGCCGTAATTTGCCAGATTTCCCAGAGTCGCGAGAATTGTCTCCAGCTTTTTTAATACGGAGATATCCATGAAAATCATTACCGCAATCGTCAAGCCGTTCAAGCTTGATGATGTTCGCCAGGCGCTTGGTGAAATAGGCGTACAGGGTCTGACTGTTTCAGAGGTCAAGGGCTTCGGCCGTCAGAAAGGGCATACCGAACTTTATCGTGGCGCAGAATATGTCGTCGACTTTCTGCCCAAGGTAAAACTGGAGATCGCTATAGACGATGATCTGGTTGACCAGGCGATAGAGGCCATCACCAGCAGTGCCAACACCGGTAAGATCGGTGACGGCAAAATTTTCATCACTAACCTGGAGCAGGTCGTTCGTATTCGTACGGGTGAGTCCGGCCCTGCGGCGCTTTAGGAGATCATCATGGAAAATCAGATTTTTGAATTACAGTACGCGCTCGATACGTTTTATTTTCTCGTCTGCGGCGCGCTCGTCATGTGGATGGCGGCTGGCTTTGCGATGCTCGAAGCAGGATTGGTGCGTTCCAAGAATACCACCGAGATTCTTACCAAAAATATTTCGTTGTATGCGGTCGCCTGCACGATGTACATGGTTTGCGGCTATTCGATCATGTATGGTGGCGGCGATTTGACCCTGTTCCTCTCGGGCATCGTCGGTGATGGTGTAACGGGTGCAGAAGAACCCGCGACCTATGCTCCCTCGGCTGATTTTTACTTCCAGGTGGTGTTTGTCGCTACTGCGATGTCGATCGTTTCCGGTGCGGTAGCCGAACGCATGAAGCTATGGGCATTTCTTGTATTCGCCGTGGTCATGACGGGATTTATCTACCCGATGGAAGGTGCCTGGACCTGGGGTGGGGAAGCGGTGTTCGGTATGTACACGCTCGGTGACCTTGGCTTCTCGGATTTTGCTGGTTCCGGTATCGTGCACATGGCCGGAGCGGCAGCTGCGCTTGCGGGTGTCATGTTGCTTGGTGCGCGCAAAGGCAAGTATGGTAAAAACGGGCAGATCAACGCGATTCCCGGGGCTAACCTGCCGCTTGCAACGCTGGGTACTTTTGTACTTTGGCTGGGTTGGTTCGGTTTCAATGGCGGATCGGTGCTGGCTACCGCGACCGTTGAATCTGCCAACGCGGTCGCGGTTGTCTTTATGAATACCAATGCAGCTGCGGCGGGTGGTCTAATTGCTGCTCTTGTTCTGGCGCGTATCATGTTCGGCAAGGCCGATCTGACCATGGCCCTGAACGGCGCCCTTGCCGGACTGGTCGCGATCACTGCCGAGCCGTCGACACCAACACCGGCCCTGGCTACCCTGTTCGGTGCCATCGGTGGTGTATTGGTGGTGTTCAGCATCGTGACACTGGATAAGCTGAAGATTGACGATCCTGTGGGCGCGATTTCGGTCCACGGCGTCGTCGGACTGCTGGGCCTCTTGCTGGTGCCTTTCACCAACGATGCATCAAGTTTCAGCGGTCAGATAATCGGTGCGTTAACCATTTTTGTATGGGCTTTCGGCGCCAGCTTTGTGGCCTGGTTTGTGCTCAAGCAGATCATGGGTCTGCGCGTTAGCGAAGAAGAGGAATACGAGGGTGTGGATCTTTCAGAATGTGGAATGGAAGCCTATCCCGAATTTTCCAAGACCTCTGCCTAGCGTCGTTATAAGCAGGGCCGGGCGATAAGCCCGGCCCTTTTTTTATGTGTTAACATTAGCTTTTATTCTATTTTCTTGTGCCGACATGTTGTGCCATATCTACCGCAGTAATCGCAAATTCGATACCTATCTCTACCTGGTTGAAAAGGATGACTTTTCAGTAGTCCCGGACGATCTACTGCGTATTTTCGGCGATCCCGAATTCAGTTTCAGTTTTGATTTGCAGCCGGAGCGCAAACTCGCCAGAGAAGAGGCCGGTGAGGTACTGGAAAATCTTCAGGAACAGGGTTATCACCTGCAGCTGCGGGATGACGTTCTGATCGAGCAAATGCTGGCCCTTAAAGCGCTGAATTGATGTCAGATTTTTTCAGCCCTATTGGAATCTGTTCCGCTCTTTGCGGCTAGCCAGGGCGATGATTTGTGGCAGCAGTTGTGTCGACGTTATGTTGTGTTCAGCTGAGAGCGAGCTGCAATAGTTTTCACAAAAAACGCTCCATTGTTGTTCGCTGAAGCGCTCCCCTGCCTGTATCTGCCGGCGAACGTTGAGTAGCAATCGTTCGATAATATCTTTTCTGCCGCTTGTCCTGGGATAGGGGTTTCGAGTTTCGCGATCGATAAGAGTCAGTTTCGGGTTATTGCGGGGAGCGCCTGAATAGATGATGTCTTTGAGGCGCGTCGATCCGAAAAATCCACCATCGTGCAATCGGCCAAGCAGCGTCCCGAACTGTTCCAGAATACGGCGTTGATCCGCGTCATCAACTTTCTGATATACCTGTGCCAGGTCTTCACCACCGACCTCCGCCGTCATGATAAAGCCACGTCTGGGGATGCCGAATCGCAGTTCTTCGCCGACCGCCACGACCTCAGCGACATCAAATTCGAGTTTCGCGAGCTGTTTGAAATGAAGCATTTCCTTGAAAGGTTTGCTATGCGCCAGTCGGCCACGAGCGTAACTTTCGAGGGCTGAAGTGATTTTCTCCGAGCGGGTACGTTTGAGGTAGACGACCTGATCATCCAGTTGCAGGCGACGCACGTCACGGGACTCGTTTTCCTCGATCAGTTCCCCGGTGTCGATTTGCATCACGGCGGGGTAGGTGTCGAGGCGATGTAACTGCAGCAGGCCGGAAAACGCCGGATTGATTCGCAGCCGTATCATTGGGTCAAAGTCGATCCCGCAGTGCGTAGTAGCTCATTCCAAGCACCAGGCCGGGCCAGCGCAACAGGTCCCCGCCCGGAAACTCACGAGTTGGAATGCTGCCAAACAGATCAAAGCTTTCGGCTTCACCCGCGATGGCGTCGGAAATCATTTTACCGGCCAGCGTTGCCATGGCGACACCCTGGCCCGAATAGCCTTGCGCGAAGTAAGTGTTGTGCTGACCCAGGCGACCGAAGTGAGGCATCCGGTTCAGTGTGACTGCGAGCGTGCCGCCCCAGGCGTAATCAATCCTCGTATCAGCCAGTTGTGGGTAGACCTGCAACATGGGTTTGCGCACGAAGCTGGCAATGTCAGCCGGGAAATTCTGGCTATAGTTTTCGCCACCACCAAACAACATGCGCTTGTCCGCAGAAAGGCGGTAGTAGTTGACCACGAACCGTGAATCAGAAATCGCAACATCGCGTGGACAAATCACTTTGAGCTGCTCATCCGACAACGGTTCGGTCGCGACTACGAAATTGTTGATTGGCATGATCTTGCCGGAAACGCGTTTTTCGAGTTTACCCAGGTAGCCATTGCAGGCGAGCACGATACTGTCAGCCTCGACGATGCCTCGATTGGTGACAATCCGATTCGGTTTGCCTTCCTGGTAGCTTTCGACCACGGTGGACTCATACAGGCGCGCACCGGCGGCGATCGCGGCATCGGCGAGACCCAGCGCATAGTTCAGCGGGTGCAGGTGTGCAGCGCCCATATCGAGGCTACCCCCGTGGTAGCTGTCGCTACCGACCAGTTCGGCCATCGCATCGCGCTCGAGATATTCGATCTGGTCGTAGTCGTATGTGCGTCGCAGGAAGTCAACGTATTCGCGGCTTCCCGAAGCGTAACCCGGTTTGTGGTTTGCGTGCGCTATGCCGGGCTTTAAATCGCAGTCGATTTGATGTTTGGCGATAAGGCTCTTCGCCAGATCTTTGGCTGCCTCGGACAACTCCCAGAGTTTGAGCGCTGCGTCCGGGCCGACTAACGTGGAGAGTTCGTCCTGATCCTTGCGCTGACCACTGCAGAGTTGCCCGCCATTGCGGCCAGATGCCCCCCAACCGGGTTTCCGAGCTTCCAGCAGAACCACGTCATAGCCGCGTTCGGCGAGGTGTAATGCTGACGACAGGCCGGTATAACCACCGCCGATGATACAGACATCGGCACGGCGTGAGCCATCCAGCGGAGTGAGTTCGACGCTCCTGTTACAACTTGCGTGGTAGTAGGAGTTCGGGTAGTCGTCGCTGTCGCTTTTATCCTGAACCAGTTTGAAGGCCATGGCTAAACCGTCAGGCGATCGCTTTCTGGGTAAGATCGAGGCACTTCCAGGCGCGCTCAATGTACACATCGATATCCGCTTGCTCAATGATCAGGGGCGGTGAAATAATCATGGCATCGCCGACCGCGCGCATCACCAGGTTATTATCGAGGCAGAAATCGCGGCAGATGGTGCCGACGCCGGCCTTGCTGTCAAACTTGATGTAATTGTCTTTATCCTTGACCAGTTCCAGTGCGCCAAACATGCCGACACCCCTTGCTTCGCCCACCAGTGGATGCTCGCCCAGCTCGCGAAAGCGTTTCTGTAGATAAGGTGCCGTTGTCTCACGAACCTTTTCGACGATGTTTTCACTGATCATCAGGCGCAGATTGGCGATCGCGACGGCGGCACAGACCGGATGACCAGAATAGGTGTAACCGTGATTGAATTCGCCACCCTTGTTGATCAATACATCCATTATGTGATCGGCCACCATGACGCCACCAATTGGCAGGTAGCCCGATGACAGGCCTTTGGCAATCGGCATCAGGTCGGGTTTCAGATCATAGAGGTTGGAACCGAACCATTCACCGGTGCGACCAAAGCCGCAGATAACTTCGTCGGCGACCAGCAGGATACCGTAATGATCACAGATTTTTTTGACTTCCGGCCAGTAGCTGTCGGGTGGCACGATGACGCCACCGGCACCCTGGATAGGTTCAGCAATGAAGGCAGCGACTTTGTCGACGCCGAGTTCTTCGATTTTATCGGCGATCGATTGTGCGGCCTGGCGACCGAATTCTTCGCGATCGAGATCGGTGCCGAGCTCGCAGCGTTTGGCAAACCAGTTGGGTTGGTCGACGTGCACGATATCCGGAATAACACCACCCTGGGCGTGCATTTCATCCATGCCGCCGAGGCTTGATGCGGCAATGGTGCTACCGTGATAGGCGTTTTTGCGACTGATAACGACGCGCTTTTCAGGCTTGCCCATCAGGTCCCAGTAACGCCACACCAGGCGCAACACTGTGTCGTTGGCTTCCGAGCCGGAGCTGGTGAAAAACGCGTGGTGCATGTGTGCTGGCGTTACCTCGGCCAGCAGTGATGACAGTTCGGCCGCGGGCGGCGTCGAGGTTTTGAAGAATGCGTTGTAATAAGGCAGCTGGCTGATTTGAGCCGATGCTGCTTCGATCAGCTTCTTCTGTCCGTAGCCCATATTGACGCACCACAGCCCTGCCATCATATCGAGCAGTTCGTTACCGTCAGAGTCGGTCAGGTAGACGCCCTGTGCCGATTCAATGATGCGTGGTGGTTTTTGCATCAGATCGTTGGGATTGGTAAAGGGATGGAAATGGTGACCATCCATGCCTTGCCATTTTTCGGTGTTGCTTAAATTCGCTGCGTTTGCTGTATTCATGATGTTCGCTAGACCTTTAACAGTAAGTGCTCCCGTTCCCAGGGGCTGATGACATTAAGAAAATTATCGAATTCGGCTTCCTTGACCGCGACGTAAACCTCGACAAAGGAATCGCCCAGAACTTCACGGATCTCCTTGCAGTCGGCCAGGCGTTGCAGGGAATCGTACCAGTGACGTGACAGCTGGATAGGTTCATCGTAAGCGCTACCATTCAGCGCCGGGGTGGGTTCCAGTCCCTGTTTCATGCCGACATAGCCACAGGCGAGTGAAGTGGCAATCGCGAGGTAGGGGTTGACGTCTGCCGAGGCGATTCGATTTTCGATGCGCATTGACTTCGGATTGTTTTCAGGAATTCGGAAACCGGTGGTGCGGTTATCGAAACCCCAGTGAAAATTGATCGGTGCCGACATTTCCTTGACGATACGCCGGTAGGAGTTGACGTAAGGTGACATCAAAGCCATGGCCTCGGGCATGAAGCGTTGTAACCCGGCGATATGGCTCAGCAGTAATTCGTTGGGTGTGCCTTGCGGTGTTGAAAAGATATTCTCGCCACTGTCGATATCTTCGATGCTTTGATGAATGTGCATCGCGCTGCCGGGTTGTCCTTCCATCGGTTTGGCCATGAAGGTGGCATACAGATTATGACGCAATGCCGCCTCTCGTACCGTGCGCTTGAACAGGAAAGCCTGATCAGCCAGTTCGAGAGGGTCACCGTGCAACAGGTTAATTTCCATCTGCCCCATGCCCTCTTCGTGAATCAGGGTGTCGATCTCCAGGCCCTGACCTTCACAAAAACGATACATGTCATCGAACATCGGTTCAAAGTCGTTGACCGCGTCAATGTTGAATGACTGACCGGCACGCTCAACCCGTCCTGTGCGTCCGATCGGCGGCAATAAATCATTGCGGGGATCGATATTCGGTTGCAGCAGGTAAAATTCGAGTTCCGGTGCGACGACTGGTTTCCAGCCTTCGGCGGCATAAAATGCGAGCACGCGGCGCAACACCTGGCGCGGTGCGAAGGGTATTGGGTTTCCTTCCATGTCGACGCAGTCATGTATCACCTGTGCCGAAGGCTCTCGTGCCCAGGGCAGCATACGAATGGTGCTGGCGTCGGGCTCCAGCACCATGTCTATATCGAGCGGATTGAGTTGCTCCCAGATGTGTGGGTAGTCCCCGGTAACTGACTGCATGAAAACCGATTGCGGCATGCGCAGGGTGCTGGTGTCGATGAATTTTGCAGCCGGCATAATCTTGCCGCGCGCAGCGCCGGCAAGGTCTGGAATAATGCATTCCACTTCGGTGATCTGGTTTTGTTTGATCCAGTCTTTCATAGTCGTCATTCGTTTTTATTCAGGTGGCGAATTGTAGCTGATTTATGCCTGTTTAACGGTAGGCGCAGGAGCGCTAAATGTCACAGCTGCGTAATTGTGATCACAAAAAACTATAAAGTCAAACTGTCTTAGAGGTCTATATTGGGCCGTTTCGTATTTCTATGGCGGTATTGCTATCATCGAAATCGATGATTTAAAGTTTATCTAGTGATCACTAAATTTCAATACAGTTTGGACTGCTGTCGAGCGAAGCTACCTCATGTTTTGGCCTTGCAGCTGTTTTTTCCTCGCTAGCGCCAGGCAATATCCTGGTCTCGCCGGATTTCTGATCTGCAGCGGACTTGATGCCTGAAAAAGATGTGCCTGGGGCGCAATCCGCTTGTGGATAAGAAGGTCGATTACGCAAAGCAGGGTGCTTTATTTTTACGCTTTATCGGATCAGGATTCTTCGCTCATCTTGAGCTCAAGTTCGCGCTGTTTCTGCTGCCGGAACATGATCCAGGCGGCGATCAAAACTCCGATGGCGACTACCAGAATGATTAGCGTTGCCAGAGCATTGATGTCCGGGCGCAGGCCAAGGCGCACGCGTGAATAAATCAGCATTGGCAGCGTAACGGCACCCGGCCCGGAGACGAAACTGGCAATAATCAGGTCGTCCAGCGACAAGGTGAACGCGAGTAACCAACCGGCAAGCATGCCGGGCGCCAATAACGGCAGGGTGATATCGATAAGCACCCGGAACGGTTTGGCGCCCAGATCCTGGGCGGCCTCTTCCAGGTCCTGCGCCATACCGGCCAGGCGTGACTGAATGATGACCGCGACATAGGCCATGGAAAAGGTGATGTGAGCGATAGTAATCGTGTTGAAGCCGCGTTCGTCCGGCCATCCGAAAAACTCTTTGAGCGTTATAAACAGCAGTAACAAGGATAGGCCTGTTATGACTTCGGGCATGACCAGGGGAGCAGAGATCATGCCGCTGAACAGTGTGCGGCCTTTGAAACTGCCGAAGCGAACCAGCGCGAGTCCGGCGAGAGTGCCCAGGATGGTAGCAAAACAGGCATTGACTGCCGCAATCTTCAGGCTAAGTGATACCGCTTCCCAGACTTCCTCGCTTTCAAACAAGACGCCGTACCACTTGGTGGAAAAGCCACCCCAGACCGGCACGATCCTGGATTTATTGAAGGAATAGACCACCAGCAGGATCATCGGGATATACAGGAATGCCAGCCCGAAGCAGGTGGTGGTGATCAGGAATACAGAGCGCTTGCCGCTATTCATCAGGCTTCGGTTTCCTTGCCCTGAATATGCTGGTAGAGCATCATCGGCAACACCAGTAACAGCAGCAGTGCGATGGCGACAGCGGAAGCCACAGGCCAGTCGATATTGGCATTGAACTCGTTGTAGAGCACACGCCCGATCATCAGAACGTTGCCGCCGCCCAGCAGGTCAGGAATGACGTACTCGCCCGTTGCCGGAATAAACACCAGCAGCGATCCTGCCAGTACTCCGGGTAGGGTCATCGGCAGGGTAATGGTAAAAAAGGTCGTGACTGGTTTTGCGCCGAGGTCTGCCGCGGCTTCCAGTAGAGTCCAGTCAAGCTTCTCCATATTGGCGTAAAGCGGCAGGATCATGAACGGGACGTAGGTGTAGACAATGCCGACGTACACCGCAAACTCGGTATACAGCATGCGCACCGGCTCATCGACGATGCCGAGTGAAATCAGCAGACCATTGATGGTGCCCTGATCGGCCAGTAATCCCATCCAGGCATACACGCGCAACAGGAACGACGTCCAGAACGGCAGAATGATGAGCATCAGCAGGATATGTTTGGTGGTATGGCTGGAGCGCACAATGGCATAGGCCATGGGATAACCAATCAGCAGGCATAGAATGGTCGATATGGATGCAATCTTGATTGAATTCAGGTAAGTGTTGGCATAGAGATCGTCTTCCCACAGATAGGCGTAATTGTCGGTCACTATCCTGATGTGCATGACGCCTTCCTCTGCCCATTCAATCATCGAGGTGAACGGTGGGCTGGCGATGACGGTGCCCGCAAAACTGATTTTCAGCACGATGAAAAAGGGTGCAAGAAAGAACAGCAGCAACCAGAAAAAGGGAACAAACAGTACCAGCGAGCGCCAGTTCCGTTGCAGCATAAGACTAATTCGGTGTCGCAGGGCGGGTGCCATTGCTTCAGCCGGCACGCTCATTTGGTTAGCACTACCGAATTTGCTGCATCCCAGCTGAGGTAAACTTCTTCATCCCAGTCGATAGGGGGATTGCCATCCTTCGGGCGTGCCTGGTTGGGTGAAGTGATTTCGACGATACGGTCATCGTCAATTTTGATTCGGTAGGTAGAAGTACCGCCGAGATATCCGATGTCGTCGACCATACCCTTGATCATATTGTAGCCGTCGTTGTCGGGCACCTGTTTTGAGATCCTGATCTTCTCCGGGCGCAGCGCGACCCATACCCGGGTGCCTTCCTGAATTGACAGGCCGTGATCGATATAAATCTGGCATTCGGGGCTCTTGCTTTGCACGATGACGTGATCCTGTCCGTTCTCGGTTATGCGCCCCTCGAACATATTGGCGTTGCCGATGAAATTGGCCACCAGGCGTGATGTCGGAAATTCGTAGATTTCGGTCGGTGTGCCGATTTGCATAAAGCGTCCCGCGTCCATGACGGCGATGCGGGTGGACAGCGTCATGGCCTCTTCCTGGTCGTGGGTGACCACGACAAAGGTGACGCCAACCTTGTCCTGAATATTCATTAACTCAAACTGGGTTTGCTCGCGCAGTCTCTTGTCGAGTGCGGCCAAGGGTTCATCGAGAAGCAGTACCTTGGGTTGCTTGACCAGGGATCTCGCCAGCGCAACGCGTTGACGCTGGCCACCTGACAACTGGTGAGGTTTGCGTTTGCGAAACTGCATGAGTTCGACCATGGCGAGCATTTCCTCGACCTTGTGGGCGACTTCAGCTTTTGCGAGACCATCCCTTTTCAGGCCGTAGGCAATATTACTTTCCACGGTCATGTGCGGAAAAAGGGCGTAGGACTGGAACATCATGTTGACGGGGCGCTCGTAGGGCGGAACGTGGTTCATGTTCGCGCCATCGATAATGATGCTACCGGAAGACGGTGTCTCGAAGCCGGCGAGCATGCGCAATAGAGTGGATTTGCCGCAACCCGAGCCACCCAGCAGGCAAAACAGTTCGCCCTTGTAAATATCCAGATCGACGCCGTCAACGGCAGTGAAATCGCCGAAATGTTTGCTGACGCTTTGGACTTTTATAAAGGGTTCAGCTTCGGGGTCGAGCCAGGGACGATCTGCATGGGTCATCGGTTGCGACATGATTTGCTCCCCGCCAGAAAATAAAGCCGGGATGATTGCTCATCCCGGCTCTGCTACTAGTTACCGGCCTTGAAGTTAGTCCAGGTTCGGGTACGTACCCGCTCTGTCTTGGGTGGCAGAGGATTGAGCGTGTACATCGTTGAGACCTGCGCGGCGGTCGGGAAAGCGGCAGTGCTGGAAGTCACCGCTTCATCGATCATCGGGATCGCATCCTTGTTCGCGGTGGCGTACCAGGTGTAGTTACTGTCATTGGCAGCAACTTCTGGACGCATCAGGTAGTTCATGAACAGATGAGCGTTTTCGACATTCTTGGCATCGGCCGGGATAATCCATCCGTCAACCCAGAAGTTTGAAATTGCAGGCAGGAAGAAATCGAGCGTAACACCTGTATTAGCCTCTTCGGCACCGGACATTGCCAGCAGTCCGTCAGGCCCCCAGGTAACCGCGACGCAGAATTCCTTTTCCGGCATGCGCTGATAGGCATAGTTATCAAAAGTCTTGATGTAAGGGCGAACGGCTTTCAGCATGTTTTCGACTTTCTGGTAGTCGGCCTTGTTGGTTGAATCCGGATCCATACCCATGTGCGCCAGCGCCATCGGAATGACGTCGGTAGGTGAGTCGAGGAAAGCAACACCGCACTTGGCCAGTTCCTTCATGTGCTTGGGATCGAAAATCATGCTGATATCGCCGATGGGTGCGTCCGGGTAGGTCTGCAAAACCAGTTCCCTGTTATAGGTCACGCCGTGAGTGCCCCACATGTAGGGTACGAAATAGTTGTGGCCTGGATCCCATTTTTGTCCTACCTGGACCATGACGTCGGCGCTCATGTGTTTCAGGTTTGTCAGCTTGCTCTTGTCGATCTTGCGCAGAATGTTACCACCGGTCATCAGGCGAGCCGCCTGCGAGGCCGCGTGCGAAACCACGTCGTAACCTGAATTGCCAGCGAGTAGCTTGGAGTCGATAGCCTCGACCGAATCGTAAGGGGTAAAGGTCACTTCGACATCATATTCCTTGGCGAAATTATCGATGGTGTCTTCGGCCATGTACTCGGCCCAGTTGCTGACGTTGAGCTTGCCGGCTGCCGATGCCACGGTCGCAACCGTGAACAGCGAAGCCGCGGTCAGGCAGACCAGGGTTGATTTAAAGTTAGTGTCTTTGTTCATGGTTCCTCCTCAGGAATTTATTGCCAGTTTTGGATGCCGAATCAATCCTTGCAATCTTGACCTGTACTCTGGCTGAACAGGATTGTTTGATTCGGCTTGTATCGAAATGAAGCTGATAGCATACCTATTAGTTACGCTTCAGATCAATAGTTTGAGCAAGATTAAGGTAATAACCTTTGCTGTTGTTCACATTAGGCGCAGATATCTTGCGCAGAGCTGAATTTTGCTGTCGTCGTTTGTTGGGTCCTGCTCTGTGAATGGGTGTTTGTACTTTTCCTTCACAGGGCGGCAACCCTCCGGGTTGTTTAGATGTTATCGGCCAGTTCATTTGCTACTGTGCTGCTTGCAGATCTGGATATATGGTATCCAGTAAATCAAAAACGGCCTGGATTGCATGAATGCGCTTGAATCCAGGTGGACCGATTAGAAAATTCTGCCACAGGCCGTCAATCATGCCTTCAATGCTGAGTACGGCAGTTGAGGCGGGCAGTCGCGCCGTCGATTGAGCTTCGATTACCTCGCAGAGGATCTTTATCTGATCGGAAAAAGCTGCGTCGTTGTTGCCGCAGACGCGCATGTAATTGGGGCGCGAGCGGGATTCACCCCAGAACGCAAACCAGACGCTGATCTTTCGACGATTGCAGATTTTCGGGGTGAAGGATGATTCGACCATCGCGCGCAGTTGCGCAAAAGCGTCGGGACCGGCGTCGGAGAGGGCGGCTAACCAGTTGGTTCGGTACTCGTCACTCAGGTGTCGCAGCGTTTGCTCGAGCAGTTCTTCCTTGCTGCGGAAGTGAAAAACAACATTGCCTTGCGAGATGCCGGCACGTTCGGCAATTTTTGCCAGCGTGGTCTGCGACAGCCCGAGTTTGTCGATGCAGTCCATGGTTGCCTCGATCAGCTGTCGCTTGCGAAACTCGCTTTGGTGCTTGCGGTTGCGGCTTTCGAAATTCTTGGTGGTAACTTGTATGGACACGTTAATCCCGTTTCCGATGAACCGCGAATCCTACGAGTAACTGAATGCCTAGTCAATA
>JAIBDO010000191.1 GCA_024686195.1 Gammaproteobacteria bacterium
GAGTATGACCGATAGCTCGCGCAGTTTGCCGGCATTACCTGATGCCAGTACCAGCTTTTTCATGCCTGCGTTTGCAGATCAAAAATACGGCTGATGCCACTGCGTGCCAGCGCCAGCATTTCACCGAGTTCCGCTTCGCTGAAAGCCGCCGCTTCGGCAGTGCCCTGAACTTCAATAAAGCCACCCTGGTTGTTCATCACGACATTCATATCGGTGTCCGCTGCCGAGTCCTCGGCATAGTCCAGATCGAGCACCGCCTGTCCCTGGTAGATGCCGACTGAAATGGCGGCGACCTGACATTCGATTGGATTCTGTTTGAGATCACCTTTATCAATCAGGCCCTGAATCGCGTCCGACAGGGCCACCCAGGCACCGGTAATGGACGCAGTGCGTGTGCCGCCATCGGCCTGGATGACATCGCAGTCGATGGTAATGGTGCGCTCACCCAGTTTCGCGGTATTGATGCTGGCGCGCAATGCACGCCCGATCAGGCGCTGGATTTCGAGTGTGCGGCCACCTTGCTTGCCCACATTTGCCTCACGGCGCATACGGCTGCCGGTGGAGCGGGGCAGCATACCGTATTCGGCGGTAACCCAGCCGCTGCCTTTACCGCGTAAAAAGCCCGGGACCGAGTTGTCGATCGAGGCCGTGCATATGACACGGGTGTCGCCGCATTCGATCAATACCGAACCGTCGGCGTGCTTGATATAGTTGCGGGTAATCGTGATCGATCTTAGCTCGTCCGCGGAGCGGGTACTGGGTCGCATTAGCATGCCTCCATAAAATTGAGCGGCAATTATACTCATCGGGCCGGGGGGCGTCCGCAAGATTCGGACTACTTATTGGACGGCTTTAATATAGAGATAGCCAAAAATAAGATATCATGCACGTTACCTGTCGGTGACAGGCCTTAACAGAGAGAGACTGGATAGTGATACGAAGTATGACCGCATTCGCCAGGGTGCAACAAGCTAACGAAGCCGGGTCGATTACCTGGGAGTTGCGTTCGGTGAATCATCGCTATCTCGAACCCGGCATCAAATTGCCCGATGAATTCCGCCAGCTCGAGCCCGAAATTCGCAAATTGCTGGGAAAATATCTTACCCGTGGCAAGATCGATCTGTCGCTGCGCTACAAGATTGACCAGCAACAACAGAGCAAGATTACACTCAATGACAACATCGTGCGCAGTTTGCGCGAAGTCGAGCAAAAGGTGTTGAACATCGTGCATGAGGGTAGCAAGCTTTCGGTATCCGATATTCTCAGTTGGCCTGGCGTCATCAGTGAAGGGGAGCGCGATATTTCGGCTTTGCTCACACTGTCGACGGTTTGTCTTGATGCGGCGCTTGCACAGTTGCAGGAAAGTCGTGAAGCGGAGGGCAGGGCGCTTGAGGAAATGATCCGCAGCCGCTGTCAGCAGGTCAGCGATATCGTTGCCGAGGTGCGCAAACAGCGCCCCGAAATGGTCGCTTCGCTGCGCGCTAAATGGACCGCTGCTCTGGATGAGAAACTGGCTCAATGGCGCGATTCGGCTAACGAAAACCGGCTCGAACAGGAACTGGTGATGTTGGCGCAGAAACTGGATGTCGAGGAAGAACTGGACCGGCTCGATACACACATTGCGGAAGTATTGAATGTGCTCGACAGGGATGAGGCGGTCGGGCGCAGGCTCGACTTTCTGATGCAGGAACTCAATCGCGAGGCTAATACTCTCGGTTCCAAGTCGCAGGACGGCGCCACTACCCAGCAGGCCGTTGATCTCAAGGTATTGATTGAGCAAATGCGCGAACAGGTACAAAACATCGAGTAACCCGGTGCGCGACTCGTGAAACTTACTATCTCTTCTTTCAGCGCAATACTGGTCGGCAGTCTTACGCTGTTGATGTTCATGTTGTGGATGCTGTCTCTGCTGGTGCTGTCTGATCGGCAAAATGAGCAGGCGAGCAACACGCTGCAGCACAATCTGCAGGCGCAGGTTCAGCAGTTGCAGCAAAGTCAGCAGCTGTGGTTGCAATCGCAGTATTACCTGCTGAGCTCACTGGCGAAGTCGCCGGATGATAACCAGAATTTTCAGTCTTTCCTGTGGGGTTATTACCAGCGAAATCCGAGTATCTGGGCGGTTAACCTGGTGCAGTTCAATGATCGTGGTCTGCCATTGTCCAGATCCAGCAAGCCGGGCTGTCTGCAACCTGATCAGATGTTGCGTGCCAATTTCGACGACTTTCTGGTGCCGCGTATTTCCGTTTGCCGTATCGACGACAGGGCTTTGCTCGAAATCGCCGGCCCGGTTATCGCCGATGGAGACGCCATTGTGTTGCTGGTCAGCATGGATTACCTGGATTTCCTCAATGAGTTTAGCAGCCTGACCGATCGCAAGCTGCAACGCGTTGTGGATACCCCGCAAGGATTTCAGTTTAATGAATTCGCCACCGTGGCGAATGATGATGAATTGATTCGTATCGAGATCGGCGTCCCGGATGCGGTATACGGGGAACTGCATCTGAAATCCCAGCCGCTGTCGTTCTGGGTATTATTCAGGCATCAGGCCGCGGTGGTCCTTGCTGCGCTGTTCCTCGGGGCGCTACTGGTGTTGTTGCTGTTGCATCGGTTTCTGCTGAAACCGATGCAGGTGCTTGCCGGCAAGATGCGCCTGGCCGTTCACGGCCCGTCAGAAAATGGAATGGCGACCAGGGGTGATATCGCGCCGGGGCTTGGCAAGCTGGTAGAGTACTTCAATTTGATGGAGAAAACGGCCCGCCTGGATCCGGTTACCGGACTTAACAACCGGGTTATTTTCGAGGATCGCCTGTCCCAGGCGATACGTGAGGGCAAGCGCAGTGGCCGAAAATATGCACTGGTACTGATTGATCTGCAGGGACTTGATGAATTCGTACAGCAGCGTGGCCAGTACATGGTCGATGCGTTGTTGCGCCAGGTTGCGGAAGGACTGCGCGAAACGCTGCGCGAGAGTGACCACCTGGCGCGTTTTGAACGCAATATGTTCGCGCTGTTGCTGGAAGTACAGCAACTCGATCAGTTGCACAACCTGGTGGAAAAACTTTACCTGTCTCTGGTGCGGCGTTATCGGGTGTATGAACGTGAGTTCGAACTCCGTGCCTTCCTCGGAGTGGCCATATATCCGGATCAGGCCGTCGACGCCGATGGTCTCTATCGAAATGCCAGTATCGCACTGGTTGCCGCTGAGCACGGTGACTGGCCGATTGCATACTTTCATGAAAATGAAGACGAGACCGATACCACTGGATTTACCATTATTCAGTCGTTACGGCGTGCGATCGAGCGTGATGAATTGAAGCTGGTGTACCAGCCGGTGGTCGATTTACAGAGTTATCACACCGTCTACCTCGAGGCCCTGCTGCGCTGGAAGGACCCCGAGGGGCATGATGTCTCGATCGAGCAAACCATTCGCCTCGCAGAGGAGAATCACCTGATTAAATCGCTCACCAACTGGATTATCGAATCTGCCTGCCGCTTTGTCAGTGAATTCGAGAGCGGAGATGTGGCGGTTGGTATTAATCTGTCGATGATTGATCTGCACGATCGGCGGTTACCCGAGCGAATCGGGAATTACCTGCAGCAATATCAGGTCAAGCCCAGCCAGATCGTTATCGAAATCACCGAAGGGCAGATCATGCAGGAGCCGGGGAAGGTGATCGAAGTGCTCGCCCATCTCGGTGTCATGGGCCTGTCACTGTCGATTGACGATTTCGGTACCGGACAGGCATCGCTAACCTACCTGAAGGAATTACCGGTCGAGAAGATCAAGATCGACCAGTCTTTCGTGCGTGATATTGCGACCAATCCGGATGATCAATTGATCGTGCGCGCCACCATCGAGCTTGCACATACGCTCGATCTAAAAGTAGTCGCTGAAGGTGTCGAAACGTTGGCCGTGTGTGAGATGCTGGCTGAAATGAACTGCGATCACCTGCAGGGCTATTACATCTGCCGCCCGCTGGAAGCAGAACAGGTCGCCGGATGGTTCGAAACCACTGTCAAACCGAATTTGGTTCGTAAAGGCAGTTGATAGTAATGTCTGGCTAGCGTCGTTTAGGCCAGGCTATTGCGATTGCAGCGATTCCTGTTCTATCGATAGAAAGATGCCATAGGCATTGCGTCGGTTGGCCTCTGCGAAGGCCGGGTAGTCGATGAAATCACCCCAGTCGGTTTCCTCATAGGCTTCGTCGAAGGGCCGCCACTCATCGACCGCCTTTTGCATCGCGTCTCGCACGAAAGAAAGATAATTCCTCGTCAGCGATACAATTTCCTGCGGGTTTGCGGATGCTTTTCCGTGGCCCGGGACGATCGCCTTCACGTCCGTCTGTTCCATCTGGGCCAGCAATGCCAGCCATTCAGCGGAGCTCGAGGTGCCGAGAAACGGAATGCGGTCCTCGAAAATAATATCGCCTGAAAACAGTACATCGTCATTCTCGACATAGAGAATCAAGTCACCCTCGGAGTGGGCGCTGCCAACATCGACAACCCGAATATTGACGCCGCCAAGCATGATCCGCTCTTCACCCTGCAGAAAGCGGTCTGGTTGGACAATACGGGTATTGTCATCAACCCAGGGGCTCAAACTGATGCGACGTTCTGCGAGCCGCTGTTCTGCGACTTCTGCTTCGAGATATCGTTTGGCACCATCTGAAGCGACGATCTCGGCGCCACTTTCGGCAAAAGCCTGGGTGCCGTACATGTGGTCGGCGTGGTAATGACTGATGTAGATCGTCCTGATCGGTGCCTCGCTGACCGAACGTATCGCCTTTAACAATTGTGCGCCAAGCGCGGGTGTACCGAGCGTGTCAAATACAACCAGGCCTTCGTTGGTGACGACAAAGGCGGCGTTGGAAATAAAGCCGAAATTATCGGTCGCGACTCCGCTGCCGCCCTGAACGTAGTAGGCGTGTTCCGACAAGCGGATCGGAGTCAGGTCAACTGGCACTGAGGGGTACTCGGCGCCCGAGATTGCGCCACTCGACATCAGGCTCAGAAAGATCATCCACAGAGCAGAGGTGAGTTTCATAACTATGGCTCTAGGTTATTGTCTGCGATGAACTGCTCAATCAGGCTGGGGGATAATGCACCGACCTGTTTTGCCTTTAGTTCGCCATCAGGACCAAAAATCAGGAAGCTGGGTGTCCCAATCCATTGACTCCCTGTCAGTATCTTGAAATAAGACATTACCGTTTCGGGTTCACCGATCAGATTATTGAAGTTGAGATTATTTTTATGGACGAAATCGAGCGCATCTTCCTTACCAACTGCACCATCGAGGGTTAACCCGAGCACAGTTGCAGTGGTTTTCCGCTGACGCTGGTGAAACTGCTTATAGGCTCCGACCTCTGCTGTGCAGATTTCGCAGTCGGATGCCCACACCATGACCACCAGCCACTTTCCTTGCCCGCGATGAATATCGACCGTTTCAAAGGCGTCTGAGTCCAGATTCTGAAACAGCGGTGACCCGGCCAAAGCCGGGAAGGATAAAATGACCAGCAGAACTGCCGTCGGGAATTTGATAGGCGCAGACATTATTTCAGAACGTGACTATAGACAACCGATTCAGGCGGGATGCAAAAAAACAGTGGGTCGGATACCCGTCCCACTGTTCGCATGCTTTTGCGCAACCAGCCGTCCTAGGGCTTTATGTAGGCATAACCCTCGGCCTGCAGCTTGGCCACTTCGGCCACGCCACTTGGCACGATATCTTCCGCTTCAACGTCATAGAGGTCGGTTTCGATATCCACCTTGCGCCCTTTCACCGTGTTGTTGCAAACCTGGAAGTCGACGCCCTGATCTTTCAGGTTGCTTACTTTTGCAGTCATATCCTGATTCGCATTGGCGTTCTTGAATTTACTGAGTTTCTCAAGCGAATCCGGTTCCAGCAATAGCGCCAGTCCATTTCCATGCAAGACGACTTTGAGATCAAGGTTTTCGGCACCGACGGCATTGATATGGTTCTGGATGTTGCGTAATGCGCCTGCCTGCTTCTTGGGATTATCGTAGTTGATGTGGTAAACCACCTTCTGCTTGCCATAATACTCTCCGGCAATGGTGTTGCCTGCAAACCAGTAGCTGGAAATAAATAGTGTGGCTATCACCAGTTTTGTAATTGTTTTCATCGTTCCTCCTCGTTTTTAATTTTACTATCAGCGCGCAACCTTTAAGTACAGC
>JAIBDO010000226.1 GCA_024686195.1 Gammaproteobacteria bacterium
CACAGCACCGCGATCTGATCCGGAAAATCGGCCAGCAAATCGTCGCGCCTGCCGTCATCGGTAACCGCAACGATGGCGCCGCCGACCGGTTCGCCGAATTGCTTCGAAATCGGCGTGCCGAGATAAGAACCCAGCAATCCACAACCGGAACAGGCTCCAAGGAACGGGATATCACGGCTCACAATGGTGTCAAACAGGCGTTTGAAATCGCTTTCGATCTTGATCTGGATGGGTTGCTTCTGATCCTGCGGGGTACTGATGTCGAACGGGCTGCCACCGACAATAACGGCCGCATAGTCGTCGAGTGATAACTCGGGAATACCGGTTTTTTCGATGCGCAGCCGATGCGTATCTGCCAGATCGATTTCCCCGTACTTGAGAATTGCCGCAAATTCGTTGTCCGAGGTGTCATCTTCCGGGCGCAGTTGCAGGATCAGGAAAGGCTTTGTTGTGTTCATATTCAGATTTCTGATGCGTTGGGTTAATGATCGAGCGCGAATGACCCTGGCGCTGCTTATGCTGAGACAAGGCTGCCAGGGCATTCATTCGAACCGGATCGACTGGCAAAATGCGTCGTTGGTATGCTTCTGTGATGAGATAGTTGTCGACGCTAATTTGCGGCTAAAGGTAACACAAAATAAATGCGATATTTAAGCCATTGTTATGAAATTAAGCCCGGGAGAAAGCCGTTTTCAGGTCACTATCCAGATTGCAGGAGAGTGTCTGTCCCTGCGAGCTATGCACTGCGAGCTATCGCCTGTGAACTGTCGACAAATCCATTGGAGCAAGGCCAATCAAGCGTACCTGGGATGTATCGAATCGATCGATAGCGAAGGAGTCCAATTAGAATCCAGGGGATAGGCACAGCTCATCGTCCGGTACAGGAGCAGAAAACAGAACTCAGTGACAAGATCATTGTCGTAGGTTAAGCCGGTGTTAATGAATATCTTGTCAATATTCTCAACAATTCGCGCTGCGGATTCGGTGCGTTTCCCAGGCAACCCCGAGTTTTATATACGGGGTCGCTTACAGGCAACATTGTAAGCTATGCTTAGCCTGACAAATCCCTCTTTCATGGAGCATGAAAAATGAAGCGGTTTAATACCTTCAGCATATTATTTCTGGTGCTGGCCCTGGGGGCCTGTTCCGATAAAACCATTATCGAAAGCGATATGGGCCTGAGTGATGCCCCCGATTGGGTCAACGAAGGCACCCAGGCAGTCGATAACGATGATGGTCGTTTGATCCACGGCCTTGGCATGGCACCGCCAATGGGGGATATCTCCCTGCAAAAAGCCACCGCCGACAATCGTGCCCGGGCTGAAATCGCGCGCGTGCTGTCTACCTATGTGGATGCGGTCATTAAAGACTATACGGCGAGCACCGGTGGCGAAGCCGATCTAAACGTCGAGCGTGTCATTAACAGCACAACCCAGCTGGCTTTAAGCGGTGCGCGTATATTGGGGCATTGGAAGGATGAAGATAGCGGCGATGTCTACGGTTTTGCGGAACTTGATATGGATGCTGTCGACAAATCTCTGGAAACAGCGACTTACTTGAGCGCTGCCTTCAAGGACCACTATAAAAACAACGCCGATAGCAATTTCGAGCGTTTTATGGAGAGTGAATAAAAATGAGAATCTGTTGGATGCTAGTTTTAGCGAGCTTTCTGGTGGCAGGCTGCGGCACCAAAGTCACGCGCATTGATGCCGATGAAACCACCGATCTCAGTGGCGCCTGGAACGATACCGACTCGCGCCTGGTGGCGGAGGAGATGATTGCCGATGCGCTGTCGCGCCCGTGGACTTCGAACTTTGCAGGTGAAACCGGTCGCGCGCCTGCCGTTATTGTCGGAACCGTGCGCAACTTCAGTCACGAGCACATCAATATGAATACCTTTATTGCTGATATGGAAAGGGCTCTGGTCAATTCCGGTCGTATTGAGTTTGTTGCCTCCAGCGAGGAGCGCGGTGAAATTCGCGCAGAAAGAGTCGATCAGGATTTGAACGCCACTGAAGAAACCCGCAATGAGGCCGGCCAGGAGTTTGGCGCTGATTTCATGCTGAAGGGTCAGATAAATACCATTGTTGATGCCGATGGTGACGAGCAGGTCCGTTATTACCAGGTGGATTTAACCATGATCAGCCTGGCCGATAATCGCAAGGTATGGCTGGGTCAGAAGAAGATCAAGAAACTGGTCGAAAATGGCAAGGTACGTTATTAGCGGGTAGGCGGCTGCACTCGCTATTCACCACCAGACTCAATGTCATCGATAAAGAAGACCCTGTTGACCGTGCTGATGCCTGTTTTCCTGCAGGCCTGTGCGATACAGCACCAACAAGTGAACTCTCTTGCCGAGCAGCTTGATCAATCGACACCCTCGGCAACGCTGCTTTCCCTGCAGGAAATCAACCCCCCGGCTCGTGATCGTGCCCAGTACCTGTTAAACACTGGTCTGCTAAAAAGTGTGACCGGCGATTTCGAGGGTGGCATCGACGACCTGCAAAACGCCAAGGATATTCTGAATAGCCTGCAGGCGACCAGTGTTAGCGAAAACCTGGCTGCAGCGACCATCAATGAAACCCTGCGTGGTTACGACGGTAGCGCCAGTGAGCGGGTTTTACTGCACGAATTATTGTCGATCAACTACCTGATGCTGGACGATCTCGATGCCGCAAGAGTCGAGGTTTTACAGGCAGCTGTCGTGATGGACGAACTGGCAACAGAAGAAAAGCCTGTCGGACAGCTCGCCAGCGCGCACTATATTACGGGCCTTGTTTACGAGCTCGGTGGAGAGCTCGATAATGCGAGGATCAGTTATCGAAAAGCCGCAAATCTGATGACACTGCGCAACCTGTCGCTCCCCAGCTTCCTGCAAAACGGCCAGGGTAGTCTCGGCTCGGACCTCGGCATGGACGAGAGCGCAGATCAATATCGCGAACAGGCTTTCCTGCCGGCTGAGCCACCCGATCCGAACACGGCCGAAATCATCGTGATTTACTGGGACGGCGTAGTCACCAGTAAGCGGGGAACGTCCACCAGCGTATGGGTACCCTCGATGAATCAGGTTGTATCTCTGGCCTTGCCTCATTACCCGCCATCAGACTATGTGCACCAGCCTTTCACATTGAACATCGCAGGCCAGCAATACCGTACAGAGACGATCGAAGACATAGAAGCTCTATTGAGGGAAGACCTGGATGGTGAGTCGGCGGCCATCTATGCCATGACCCTGGCTCGAATAGTCAGCAAACATCAGTTTGTGAAAAGCGCCAATGAGCAGAATTCCGGACTCGCCCTGTTTGCCAATATCGTTACCATGTTGACCGAATCGGCAGATATCCGAAGTTGGAACATGTTGCCATCGACCATTCAGATCGGCCGCTTTTCGCTGCCGGCAGGCGAGTATTCGCTGCCTTATCCGCTAAATCCAGAGTCGCTGCCGGCGTCACCGGCCGAGTCGAAGCTGGCTGTCAGCCCCGGTGAAAAAGTCGTATTATTTGTGCCGGGTGTCAGTAAAAGAATATTCTCCTTCAGACAGGCTCCCCGGTTATAAAGGAATGCAGGCAATCGAGACTGAAAAACCAGTGGCACAAAAGGAAGTAACATTATGAAGATAAGCATTATCACAACCCTCCTTCTAGGACTGCTACTAACCGCCTGCAGTTCGAAGCAGCCCGACTGGGTGGATAATCCTGCTGAGGAGTATTCGCAACAACGCTATCTCAGTGCCGTCGGAGAAGCTGATAATCGCAGCACCGCCGATGACCGGGCGCTGGCGAATCTGGCGAAAATTTTTGAAGTTGCCATCAGTGATCGTTCGCTGGACTTTTCTCAAGCCCGGGTTAGCGCTGATCAGTCGGGAAGTACCGTCAGTAATGTGCAGACAGCAGCGCGTTACGTTACCACCGAGGCCAGGCAGATACTCGAAGGTGCGCAGCTGGTGGAAAGCTGGCAGGACGAAGACGGCAAAACCTATTCGCTCGCTGTTCTGGAAAAAGCACCCGCAACGCGACGTTTGCGCGAAGCCGTGCGTGGTGCCGATCGACAAATTGCAGACCGGGTAAACTATGCCAGCCAGCAGGCGCCTAATCCCGTGGTGGCGCTGGCGGCCCTGGAGCAGGCCAGAAAAATAGAAACCGAGCGCAGTAACCTTAACCGTAATCTGGCCGTCGTCAGCGGCAAGGGCGTCAAGGCGCCTCATGACCAGGCCAGTCTGGAAAAAATGCTACGCAATGCGCTGGCTACCTTGCATTTTGACGCCAAGGCTGATTCCCCTGAGCTGCAACAAACCCTGGAAGCTGCGATTGGCAGGCTTGGTATTACACTGGATAGTGATGCGCCTTACCGCCTGTCTGCATCACTGGATACCGAACCGGTACAGCTGAAGCAGGGCTGGTACTGGCTGCGCGGCTCTACCCAACTTAACCTGCAGTATCAAGGCGAGACACTGGCGAAACAGCGCTGGCCGCTGAAGGTTTCTGCAGTGGAGCAGGGCATGGTGGAGCAAAGGGCGAAGGATAAACTGAGCGAACAGATGGCCGATTATCTGTACGAACTGATTACTTCGGTGGAGTAGGGCGTCTCTTCTGGCCAGGGTTGTTCTCATAATTACTGGAAATAACTGATCGGGGGCACAGATCGGGGGCACTCTGTTGACACTCACTTCATCCTCGACTGTTTGAATCGCCCCATTATCAGGTGAGTCCATATTCTTGAGCCTATTTAGCGGTTATAGCCAACCGCAGGGGCGACGGCCGAATCCCTCGAATCCCCCTTTTTTCTTTCAAGCAAATACTTTTAAACTTATCGCTGCACGATCAGTCATAACAGGGCTGACTTTGGTAGACACACCGGTTGTGTAACAAAGTGCAGACC
>JAIBDO010000085.1 GCA_024686195.1 Gammaproteobacteria bacterium
ACTGCCATCCCGGGTCCCGGCTCCTGCGGCGGCATGTATACCGCCAACACCATGGCTTCGGCGATCGAGGCAATGGGTATGAGCCTGCCCAACAGTTCGGCACAGGCGGCCATTTCAAACGATAAGACAGCAGATTGCATCGAGGCCGGTAAAGCCGCCGTACGCCTGCTCAAGGCCAATATCCGTCCCAGCGATATCATGACTAAAAAGGCCTTTGAAAACGCCATCACCATCGTTATTGCGGTCGGCGGTTCCACCAACGCGGTGCTGCACCTGCTCGCCATGGCGTCTTCGATCGGCGTCAAGCTCAAGCTCGACGACTTCACTCGCATCGGCAAACGCGTACCCGTGCTGGCCGACCTGCGCCCCAGTGGTCGGGCCATGATGTCCGAGTTGATCGAAATCGGTGGCATTCAGCCATTAATGAAGATGCTGCTCGATGCCGGAATGCTGCACGGCGATTGCCTGACCGTCACCGGCAAAACGCTGGCGCAGAATCTGGCAAAGGTAAAGCCGTATCCAGCCAGCCAGGACATCGTGCATGCCATCAACGACCCCATCAAGAAGGACAGCCATCTCGTCATCCTGCGTGGCAATCTCGCACCCGAAGGTTCGGTGGCCAAGATTTCCGGCAAGGAAGGCCTGACGTTCACCGGCAAGGCACGCGTATTTGCGTCTGAAGAGCAGGCATTGAAGAAGATCCTCGATGGTACGGTCAAAAAAGGCGATGTCATTGTGGTGCGCTACGAAGGTCCGAAGGGTGGCCCGGGCATGCGTGAAATGCTGTCGCCAACATCGGCCATTATGGGCAAGGGTCTGGGTAAAGATGTCGCGTTTCTGACCGATGGACGATTTTCCGGTGGCTCGCACGGTTTCGTGGTTGGCCACGTAACCCCCGAGGCGGCGGTTGGTGGTCCGATTGCACTGATCAAAAATGGTGACACGATCACCATCGATGCTGAAAAACGCCAGGTCAATGTCGACTTGAGCGATGCCGAGCTGAAACGTCGGGCGAAGGACTGGAAGGCACCGAAGGCGCGTTACAAGCGCGGTGTGCTGGCAAAGTATGCGCGTCTGGTGAGCTCTGCCTCTGAAGGGGCCGTCACCGACCTGCTCGACGACTAAGCGGCAACGCAGCATGAACACGAAGCTCCCCGGCACCCGCGAGATGATCGCTGAACTCATCGGTACGCCGTCGGTCAGCAGCATGCACGCTGACATCGACATGAGTAATCGCGGCGTCATCGACAAGGTTGCCGAGTGGAGTGCGAGTCTCGGTTTCGACGTCGAAATTCAGGCGGTCGATGAACGCAAGTCGAACCTGATCGCGCGCGCCGGCAGCGGCAGTGACGGCCTGGTGTTGTCGGGTCACACCGATACCGTACCCTGTGATCCGAAGCTGTGGTCCAGTGATCCGTTCAGCGCACACCAGACCGAGGATCGAATCTACGGACTCGGTAGTTGCGACATGAAGAGCTTCCTGGCACTGGCACTGGCGGCCAGCGCCAGCGCCAATCTCGGCAAACTCAAACGGCCGCTCACGCTGGTGGCCACGGCCGACGAAGAGACCACGATGAATGGTGCGCGCCTGATCGCCGACAACGGTCGCAAACTGGGGCGCTACTGCATTATCGGCGAACCAACCGACCTGACGCCGATGCGCCAGCACAAGGGCAGCCTGACGATGTCGGTCGATTTTGTCGGCCAGTCCGGTCATGCCAGCGACCCGTCGCTGGGTAACAACGCGCTGGAGGGCATGTATCACTACATGACAGCGCTATTCGCCTACCGCGAACGTATCGAGAAGCAGTACAACGACCCGGCGTTTACCATTCCGGCGCCGACCATGAACCTCGGCCACATACATGGCGGTGACAATTCCAACCGCATCTGCGGTGCCTGCAGGCTGATGATTGATATTCGTTTTCTGCCGTCTATGTCATACGCAAACCTGCGGGCTGACCTCGAGCAGATGGCGGCCGAGGTCGCTGATGCACGCGGACTGCAGCTGCACACGCAAACCTATGGCGAGGGCAAGCCGATGGACACCGACGCGGCCAGCGAAATCGCCTGCTACCTGACCCATCTCACCGGCAAACAGGCCAGCAGCGGCGCTTTCGGCACCGAGGCGCCCTACTACAATGCGATGCAGACCGAAACCATCGTCATCGGCCCGGGCTCGATCAACCAGGCCCACCAGCCCGACGAATTCCTGCCGATCGCACAGATCGAGCCGACCATCAAAATGATCGAGGAACTGATCGAGCGCTTCTGCCTGACGTGAAAATTCTCGCAGATCAGGATATTCCGCAAGTGGCGGCGGCGTTCCGCGATCTCGGTGACGTCGAGCTGATGCCGGGACGGCACATTACGCGCGCGAATCTGCAGGATTGCCGTTGCCTGATCACTCGTACCGTGACCCGGGTTGACGCGACCCTGCTGCAAGGTACGCCGGTTGAGTTCGTCGGCAGCGCTACCATCGGCACCGATCATATCGATCTGGATTACCTGGCTGCGGCTAATATCGGCTTTAGCAACGCGGCGGGTTGCAACGCCGAGGGCGCCGCGGAATACGTGATCAGCGGGTTGTTTGCATTGTCGCGGCGCAGGGGTTTCGACCCTTTGCAACTGCGCGCCGGCATTGTCGGTTGCGGCAACGTCGGTTCACGCCTGCAGCAGAAACTCGAGACACTCGGCATCGAATGCCTGGTCTGCGACCCGCCGCTGCAGCAGGCGCGGCAATCCGACCAGACCTTCGTCGAGCTCGATACGATTCTGCACGAATGCGATTTAATCAGCCTGCACGTGCCGTTGACACGTAGCGGCAAGCACTCGACCTTTCACCTGATGAATGCGCAACGTCTGCAATCGCTACGCGATGGATGCGTATTAATCAACGCGGCACGCGGTGAAGTGATCGACAACAACGCGTTACTGCACTTGTTAGCCCGGCGCGACGACCTGCAGGTGTTTCTCGATACCTGGGAGAACGAACCAACGCTGTCGCGTAAACTCCTGCGGCGGGTCGATCTGGCTACCCCGCATATTGCCGGCTATAGCGTTGAAGGACGCCTGCGCGGCACGCAAATGGTGCTCGATGCGGCGGCTGAATATTTCAACCTGCGCTCCAGTTGGCATATGTCGCAGCAACTACCGTCACGCCAGCGGCTCGATTGCCGCGTAACCGGTTCCAGGCTCGAATTCTGGCAGGACCTGTTGCAACAGCATTGCAATATCTGGTGTGACCACGATGCGCTGATGGCTGGAGCGGATTTGCATGATGATGAATTTGCCGCCCATTTCGACGGGCTACGCAAGGTCTATCCCGATCGACTCGAATACGAACGCTTCAACGTCAGGCAGGATAGTGACAGCTGGCCGGGCACCGCTTTGGCAGCGTTGGGCTTTAAAGTGGAAACCTGAATCCGCAGTTTCGTGACGGACTCAGATGGATCGTTAAAAATCGTCAGGTATCAATTTACCGGACGCAGTTGCATTACTCGATATTCCAGTTCAGCTGGGCGCTGAGGATATCGACTTCGCCTTCATATTCACCGGTCAGTGTCGAATTCAGGCCATCCGTCTCGGTTTCCAACGTGTTATCGATCTTGCCATCGTCGATAAACAGATGCGAATAACCGACATCGACCGAGATGGCACTACTGACGATGTAGGTCAATCCCAGCGAAACCCAGGTGCGGTCTTCACCCGGCAGGCGCGGGGTGCGCCTTTCCGTACTCGGTATCGGGGACTCGTCATACGCCAGTCCGGTACGCAGTACCAATGAATCGGAGTACTGATAATCCACTCCGACCGAGTAACGCATGGTATCGTCCCAGTCCTCGGTCGTTACCGTATCGGGTTGCGCGGGATTGTCGTATTCGATGCGCAATTCGTCGAACGAACTCCAGCCGGTCCAGGTGGCGTCGCCAAGCCAGGTAAAGTCACCCACCCGATGTGCCAGGCTGAACGAGAAACTCGCCGGCAGGGTGACGTCGGCCTTGAGATCGGTATCCACGAACGCCGGTGACGCACCAATCACCGCCTGCACCACCGGGTTGTCCGGTAAATTGAAATCGGCGTCACCTTCGACATCGATATCGATTTCGGAACGATAGGCGACACCGATGGTGGTTTGCTTTGAAAGCATGTAGGCAAATCCCAGGTTGAATCCGAACGAGAGATCGTCGTAATTGTCACCGTCGAGATCCGCCTTGCCATCCGCTTCCTGCTGGGTAGCACCACTAGCCGCACAGCTCGCTGCGGCAGGAGAGCCCACGCAGATAGTCCCGAAATCAATCGCACTGCTCAGCTCCACGTCGGCCAGCATCATATTCAAACCGCCGCCGATGGAAAGTTTGTCGTTGACACGATAGCCGAGGCTTGGATTGAAGTTAAGGGTTTTCAGATCGGAAAGTATCGCGTGGTAACGCCCTACCCAGTCATCGTCATAGTCGGTTTTTAATCCAAACGGCGTATTCACGCCGATGCCAAAGGTCATATCGTCATTCAGCGGCTTCACCCAGTAAACATTGGCCAGGTAGGCAGTTTCTCCGCCATCGTCGTCTTTACCGGTTAAAGGCGCGCCACCGGCCGCATCATTCAACTTCGAACCGTCGTTGTCGAAATCGGCACTGGGATCGACAATATGCCCCACAATCGACAATTGCTCACCCTCAAGATTCATCATGCCCGCGGGGTTGAAGTAAATCGTCGATGCATTTTTGGTATGGGCCGCGGCGCCGGCATAGGCGTTGCCCTGGCCGCTCGCGTTCATCTCTATCAGGGCGAATCCCGAGGCATACGCGCTGCTATAACTCATCATAGACAGCAGTAATGCCAGAATGAAACTGCCCAGTTTTATTTTTCTGTCTATCATTTGCGGCTCTTGAATGTCATCGATAGTTGTAAAATAATAGCCGTTAACTGCAGAATTATACAAATAAAATGTCTGACAATACCTATGTAGCCGACAGCGCCATACACGGTAAGGGGCTTTTTGCCAATACCACTATTCCCGGTGGCGCCATTATCGGATGGCTAAACGGCAAACCATGCGCGCTCGACGGTGATTATGTTCTGTGGATTAGCGAACGCGAGGGAATCGAAGTCCTCTGCGATCTCAGGTACATCAACCATGCGGATGAGCCCAATGCCTGCTACTACGACGACCTCAGCGTGGTCGCATTACGCGACATCGAGCCGTTCGAGGAAATTACGCACAATTATGCCAGCAACGACTGGTGATAACCTGCTTGCCAATGCTATATACTCTAGCGCATTCATCCACCACAACGATCGGCACCAATGAACAATACTGAAATCGCCAAGTTCAATATGATTGAGCAGCAGATCCGGCCCTGGGAAGTACTCGACAACCAGGTCCTGAGCGTGATCGAGCAGCTCAGTCGGGAGGATTTCGTCGATCCGATTTACCGCGGGCTCGCCTATGCCGATTGCCAGATTCCGCTTGCCGATGGCGTACGCATGTTGCCACCGACCGTGGAGGGGCGGATGCTACAGGCACTCCTGCTCAGTAGCGACGACCAGGTTCTGGAGGTTGGCAGTGGCAGTGGCTATATCTCGGCCTGTCTCGCCGCGCTCGCCGACCACGTCACCAGCATCGATGCCAATGCTGAGATCATAGAGCGGGCACGTGCCAATATCAGTCCCCTGGGAGCCGACAAGGTTGAATTTTTACAAAAGACGCTGGCGCAGCTCGATGCCCCGGAGGCCTACGATGCCATTGCGGTTACCGCCTCCCTGCCCGCGGTGCCAGAAAACCTGAAACAGGCGCTCAAGCCAGGTGGCAGAATGTTTATCATCTGCGGCCACTCCCCCGCCATGGAGGCTCTGCTGATAACGCGCGTCGGCGCCGCCGAATGGACCACGCAATCGCTGTTCGAAACCGATCTGCCCCGTCTGCAATCAGCGGGGTAGGCCCATGTCATCAATGAGCGCAACCGAAATAGCGGCGTATCTGCAACAGGCTTCGCCCCTGTTGCTCGACGTCAGGGAACCCTGGGAATTCGAAATCTGTCATATCGAAGGCAGCACCAATCTGCCGATGGGACAGATTCCACAAGCTGTTGAGGATCTGCCCGAATCTGGTGAAATTGTCGTCATCTGCCACCACGGAGTTCGCAGCCAGCAGGTCATCCGCTTTTTGCAGGGCCAAATGACAGCGAGCCTGATTAACCTCGATGGTGGCGTTGATGCCTGGGCGCGCGAGGTGGATCGCGATATGCCGCTCTACTAAGCTCATTTATGGTTTAACGCCCGTGTATGAATAAGTTAGCAGTTTCTCTATAATCCCCTATCCTAACAAACACATTGATGGAAAAACCCTTGTCAAAGTTCGCGCTACTGCTCACCGTAATTCTGCTTACCCTGTGTTGGTGGAAAACGTCATCGGCCGAAGACCTGCTGACCGTCTATCGGCTAGCACTCAAGAACGATGCCGAATTGATGATCGCCGAATCCAACTATCTGGCCGCCATTGAAGCTTTGCCGCTGGCCGAGTCAAGGAACAGACCGCAGGTGTTTTTCAATGCGGAGGGACGCCACATCGAGGCAGACGATGAGGACAGCGGCTCCAGCAGTTCCGACAACACCCGTTATGGCCTCAATCTGACGCAGTCACTTTATAACACAGAGTTCGACGGTGACATCGAAATCGCCGAAGCGAACGCTCGAGCAGAACTTTCGCTTCTGAATGAGGCACGCCAGTCATTGGCGCTGCGCGTTGCGCAAACCTATTTCAGCATTCTCGGGGCCGAGGATAACGTTGACTTCACCTACGCCGAGCGAACGGCCATTGCACGCCAGCTCGAGGAAGCTCAAAAACGCTTTGAAGTCGGGCTCATCGCGATTACCGACGTGGTCGAAGCCCAGGCCAGTTTCGACAATTCCGAAGCGCAGGCCATCCTCGCCGAAAACATCCTCGAAAACGCATGGCAGGCACTGGTGGTGCTAACCGCTGATAATTCAATCAGGGGACTGGCACCGCTCGGTGACGACCTCAAACTGTCGCTCCCCAACCCGATCACGGTGGATGACTGGGTGTCACTGGCACTGAACAATAATCTCGAGCTTCTCGCCGCGCAGGAAAATCTCAATGCAGCACGTTACGAGCGCGACAAAAACAACCGTAACCGCTACCCCACCGTTGACTTCGTCGCCAGCTACGAAAAAATCGACGTCGATGATGAACTGCTCGGTGATACAGATCGGCACGACCTGTCGGTCGGTATCGAACTGGAAATTCCCCTGTATGCCGGCGGCCGCCTCCCTACCGAACGCTCCCAGGCCGAAGCGCAATTCCGTGCGGCACAAAATACATTATTGCTGCAAAGCCGGCTGGCAGTACAGCAATCGCGCACTGCCTATCTCGACGTGGTTTCAGGCATCAGTCAGGTGAAGGCGCTAAAGCAGGCATTTAAATCGAGCCAGATTGCCGCCGATGCTACTCAGGCCGGGTTTGAGGTCGGCACGCGAACTTCCGTTGACGTGTTGATCTCACTGCGTGAAACCTTTCGCACCCAACGCGACTATGCGGGCTCACGTTACGAATATTTGCTCAACAAGCTGCGCCTCAAACAGGCGGCAGGTATCCTTACGGAAGACGACCTGAAAGATACCAATGAATTCCTGATCAAGCAGTAAAAATGGGCGCGCAAAGCTCCGTACTTTTCAAGGCGCGCAATTATTTACACCCCCGATTCTGGCCGCTGTGGTGCACTTTCGCTGCCTTGCGCCTGGTCACTCTGCTCCCTTATCGCCGTGCTATCGGTATCGGCCGCCGGCTAGGACAGTTGCTGTTGCTGCTGTCCGGATCACGGCAGAAAATCGTCGATACCAATCTGGCTCGCTGCTTTCCGGATAAATCTCTCGAAGAACGAAATCGCATCAAGTCTGAATGCTATCGCAACATGGGTGTATCGCTGATTGAAGTCGCCATGTGCTGGTGGTGGAGCGCGCAGAAGCTGCAATCGCTGGTGGAGATCAGGGGTCGCGAACACCTCGATGCGGCACTGGCCAGCGGGCGCGGTGCCATCCTTCTGACAGGACACTACACCAGCCTGGAAATCGGCGGTCGGCTGCTGACCCTGTTCATGCCCCTGCAAGGCCTGTATCGTACCCAGCGCAACGCTATGTTCGACAGCTATCTCTATACCCGTCGCCATAGTTATCTGGTTGATATAGTCTCGAGCAGAAACACCCGCCAGTTCATCAGAGGCATTCGCAAGCAGGTTCCCACCTGGTACGCTCCCGATCAGGATTTTACCCATGAACGAAATGTCTTCGCTCCCTTCCTGGGAGTTGAGGCAGCCACCATTTCGGCTAGCGCGCGCATAGCACAGGCAGGCAATGCCGCGATGCTACCCTATTACCCTGAACGCAAACAGGATGGCACGGGATACATCCTGCACATCGGGGCTGCGCTTGACAACTTCCCCAGCGGCGATGAAATCAGAGATGCAGCTGCCATTAACCGGTCAATCGAAAACTGGGTTCGCATTTTTCCCGAGAACTACATGTGGATACTGAAGCGCTTTAAAACCCGCCCACCCGGCGAGGCTCCTTTTTATGAATAAGCAGCTGTGAGCAAACGCAGATGAATGCCACTGCCCCGGGGCTCGCCTATCGTCTGCTGGCACTGATGCTTTACCCGCTGTGGATGATTCACGCGTTGCAGCACGGACGCAGGTACGCACTCGATCGTTACCGTTCGATGCGAATGTCGCAGGATACGCCGGATCACGACAGACCAGATCACGACCCGCGCATCTGGGTGCACGCTGCATCGGTGGGAGAAGTGCGCGCCATCATTCCATTGGTACAGGCGCTGCTAGACGATGGCCACAAGATCCTGTTCACCAGCTTTACCGCCAGCGGTTTCCAGGCCATACAACGCGAGCTGGCTGATTCTGTGCGCAGCACCGTCATTCCCATCGATTGTTACTGGCACTGCCGCCGATTCTTTGCGCGTAACAACATCAAGCTCGGCTTGATCATGGAGACCGAGCTCTGGCCCGAACTGCTCTACCAGGCCCGGCATCACAATGTCGAACTGCTGCTGGTCAACGCGCGTTTATCCGCCAGGTCTCTCGAGGCCAACAGATTCGTGCGCGCCCTGCTTTCTCATACACTCAGATACTTCGTGCAAATTCTTACCCGCAGCTCTGCAGATCAGGAAGCGCTGCAAAGCCTCGGCGCCAGTCCCGCAGACATTCGCATCCTTGGTAACCTGAAAGCACAGCAACACCCGACGAGCAATCCGACGCGCCTGGTCGCGCGCGAATACCTGCTATTGGCTTCCAGTCATGCTGGCGAGGAACTGGCCCTCCTCACCAGCCGGCCCGCTGCAGCGCAGTCGAAATTGCTGGTAATCGCCCCGCGACATCCGGCTCGCAGCAAAACCATTCAGTCCGAAATCGACGGCCTCGGTTTGCGCTACGCGGTGCGCAGTCTGTCACAAGCGGTAACCGCGGAAACCGAAGTTTACCTGGCTGACACGCTGGGTGAATTGAACCAGCTAATGGCCCATGCCGAAGTCGTCATCATGGGGGGATCGTTTGATGATACCGGCGGCCACAATCTGATTGAACCCGCCAGTCTCGGTTGCGCGATTATTACCGGGCCTTCGGATAGTAATATCGACGCCGATATTAAAATGCTCGGCGCCGGTCAGGGCGTAATCCAGGTCAAGACTATCGACGCCTGTTGGAGCACCATCATGGATTTACTGGAACAACCTGAACGTGCGCAGGCGTTGACAAAGGAAGCACAGGCGAGGCTGGCGCGCCAGCCCGACATCCTGCAGAGCTACCTGGATGCGGTCGCTCACCATCTTCCTGCACCCACTGGCTAAGTCTTATTGAGCTGGCTTGATGTCCAGCTTGTTGGCCAGTTCAGGGGGACACTGCAGCTCGCATCCCGAGCCATAATAATTAACGCGATGCCAGCCATCTGCAGGCACAAACATCCGCCACCACAGCCGCTGACAAAGACGCTATTCGTTGCTGCTATCAGGACTGATAGGCATCCATCAGCACTTGCCAGTCGTCCGCGTCGTAATGCAGGTGTTGATTTTTATGGCGCTTTTCAATTGATCGCTGAAAGCGGTACAGCGGTTGCCATTGCCAGTCGTCAAGCCCGTCCATGATGCTCGCCTTATCAAAATCGACCAGGTATAGACGATCACTGGAATCCATTAATATGTTGTCAGAGGTTAGATCGGCGTGGCGGATGCCGGCGACGTGCATTTGTTTGATCAGCAGTCCAAGATTTTCCCAGCATTCCCGCGACAGTGTCTGACGCTGCAAGCGCTGCGTCATCATCTCGGTATCGTCGAGGAAGAAGGTGATTAACGCGGCGCGATACAACAACCCTCTGCGGCAGGTGCAGGCGGCAACCGGTTCCGGCACGGGCAGACCAACCTCACGGGCGCGGATCAGCACATCCCATTCGCGCCAGGGACGTGACATCGACTGGCCCAGCCACAGATACTGGTCGCTAAACAGGCTGCCGGCAACACCACCGCGATGATAGCGACGCAACACTGCCCTGCGGTCGCCGAGGTCGATCAGACAGCTACCACCACGACCACCGATGGTGGCCTTGAAACCTTCCTTGTGCTGCCAGTAACGGGGGTCGAAATGTTCATCCTCAAACTGCCAGGCAAGACCCGGTTTCTGGCGGATCTGACACTTCCCTGACGCTGATTGCCCAGATGTTGATTGCGATGTCATACTAACCGAACTCGGCCAGCGTAACCTGTGCCTGGCGGGCATGATTAGCTAACATCGTTGCATCCACGGAGAGGGCATCGACACTGACCCGGGTGATGCTGGAGGCGCGAATGTTTGAATCGGCCGTGATGATCTTGTGATAATGCGGGGTGTATCCGATCCATTGAGCGGAATCAGGGTTGATCTGCTG
>JAIBDO010000227.1 GCA_024686195.1 Gammaproteobacteria bacterium
ATCCTTGCTAGCGGTGTCGATTTTGATCTTTACCCCGCGCTCGGAGCAGGTGCCTATATCTGCGGCGAGGAAACCGCGTTACTCGAATCCCTGGAAGGCAAGAAAGGTCAGCCGCGTTACAAGCCGCCATTTCCGGCAAATTTCGGTCTTTATGGCAAACCGACGACCATAAATAATACTGAATCACTGGCCTCAGCGCCGGCGATTATCCGCAATGGCGCGCAGTGGTTTGCCGATCTCGGCATTCCCAACAATGGTGGCGTAAAATGTTTTTCCATGTCCGGGCATCTGAACAAGCCCGGCAATTTCGAAATATCAATGGGAACCCCGTTCAAGGACTTGCTCGAAATGGCCGGTGGTGTGCGCGACGGGCGTAAGCTCAAGGCAGTCATTCCCGGCGGTTCATCGGTTCCGATATTGACCGCAGACATGATGATGGAATGCAACATGGATTACGATTCGATCTCGAAGGCGGGATCAATGCTGGGTTCCGGTGCGGTTATCGTGATGGATGAAACGACCGATATGGTGCGCGCACTAAGGCGCATTTCCCGATTTTATTATTCCGAGTCCTGCGGACAGTGCACACCCTGCCGCGAGGGCACCGGCTGGCTTTATCGCGTGTTGACCAGAATCGTCGACGGCAAGGGTCGCCCGGAAGATATCGAACAGCTTGAAGAGGTGTCACACAAGATCGAAGGCAGGACAATTTGCGCGCTCGGCGATGCGGCGGCGATGCCGGTGTGGAGTTCTATCAAACACTTTCGTCACGAGTTCGAATATTATATCGAGCACAAGCGCTCGATTGTCGATAACGCAACCTGATCGGCTAATTGATCAGGTAAACGGATTAGTAATGAGCGATAACATCAAAGTCACGATCAACGGACAGGAAATCGAAACGCAACCGGGGCGTCTACTGATCGACGTGGCGGACGAAAACGATATCGTGATCCCGCGCTTTTGTTATCACAAAAGATTGTCGGTTGCCGCCAATTGCCGCATGTGCCTGGTGGAGGTCGAACGCGCACCCAAACCCTTGCCCGCCTGTGCGACTCAATGCATGGATGGCATGGTGGTACAGACGCGTTCGCAAAAAGCGCTTGCCGCGCAGAAATCTACCATGGAATTCCTGTTGATCAACCATCCTCTGGATTGTCCGATCTGTGATCAGGGCGGAGAATGCGAATTGCAGGATGTCGCGATGGGCTTCGGCGAAGGGGTGTCGAAGTACACCGAGCAGAAGCGCGTCGTCATGGACAAGAATATCGGCCCCTTGATCGCGACCGATTTTACGCGCTGCATTCATTGCACGCGCTGCATACGTTTTGGTGACGAGATTGCCGGTATGCCTGAACTCGGTGCAACCGGACGTGGTGAGCACATGGAGATCGGCACCTACATTGAAAAGTCGATCGTCTCTGAGCTATCGGGCAATGTCATCGACGTTTGTCCGGTGGGCGCGCTGACCGCCAAGCCGTCGCGTTATACCGCACGTCCCTGGGAATTGACGCAGCATGCCGGGGTATCCGCGCATGACTGTGTCGGTTCGAACACCTGGGTGCATACGCGAAGTAATACCGTGATCCGTGTCGTGCCGCGTGAAAACGAGTCGATCAACGAATCCTGGATTTCTGATCGTGACCGTTTCAGTTACACCGCGGTTAAATCCGAGCAGCGTCTCACCCAGCCGTTGCTGCGTGAAAACGGTGAGTTGAAGCCTGTGGACTGGGAAACGGCGCTGAACGCCGCGGCCGACATGATCAATAAGGCTGGAACAAGTCTGGCGACACTCATCAGCCCGCAAGCGACTCTGGAAGAACAGTATCTGGCACAGAAACTGACGCGTGCGCAGGGATCTTCCAATATCGATCATCGCCTCACCCAGGTGGATTTTTCGGCCCAGCAGGAGGCGCCGATTATGCCGTGGCTAGGGCGTTCACTGGCATCGCTGGAGACGCTTGATGCGGGCTTGATCGTCGCCGGTAACCTGCGCTATCAGCAACCGCTGCTGTCGCACCGGTTGCGCAAGGCAGTGCTAAACAACAATGCGGCGATATCCTCGATAGGGCATACAGCGGGGCAGTATAATTTTGCCCTGCAGCATGAGCTCGCCGGGTCTGCGTCGAGCATCATTCACGATCTTGCGGCAGTTGCGCTGGCACTTGCCGAGATCAGTAACCAGGCTCTGCCTCCGCACCTGGCCAAAATTCTGCAGGGCTGTGAAATCGGCGAATCACATCGTGCCATCGCCGCTTCACTTAACGCCGCTTCGAACCCGGCGATTATTGTCGGAACCGATGCGCTGGCCAATCCGCAACTTGCGTTGCTACAGGAGATTTGTGAGGCTATTACGACAGCCAGCGGCGCGACGCTGGGATACCTGTCCGAATCAGCCAATAGCGCCGGTGCCTGCCTCGCGGGTGCTTTACCACATCGTGGTCCTGCCGGCGTCGAAGCACCTCACGTGGGCGAGAACGCCTCCGCGATAATGGCTGCGTCGCATAAGTTGTTACTGACGTTCGCGGTAAACCCCTTGCTGGATACGCCTGCAACCGAGCGGCTTGCCGACAACAATGAATCCATTATTGCCATCAGCTGTTTCGACAATGAATTTGTGCAGCAGCAGGCTGATCTGGTGCTACCCCTGGCGGCGGTGCTCGAATCCTCGGGCAGTTTTGTCAATGTCGAGGGGCTTTGGCAAAGTTTTAAAGGCTGCGTGCAAAGTCGTGGCGACAGTCGCCAGGGCTGGAAGATCCTGAGCGCACTGGGCCAGGTATTGCATCCGGGAGAATTCGATTACGCCGATTCGATCGCGGTCAGAAGTGAGCTTAAAGCGCTGTGCAGCGATGTTGCGCTGAGCAATCTGTGTGGAATCAAATCGAACGATAAAAAGTTGTCCGATAAAACCGGGCCAAAGGCAGCCGGACAGGTCGAGAAAATTGGCTTCACCCCGATTTATGCGAGTGACGATATGACGCGCCTGTCGGCGGCGTTGCAGGCCACTCCGCTGATGCGCATGCAGTCAAGTGTTAGCATGAATCGAGCAATGGCCGGGCTCAGCAAATTGCTCAATAGCGATCAGGTGCAGATTAAGCAGGGCAAGGGAACCGCGGTTTTGCCGCTGCGCCTCGATGAAGGTGTGCCTGACGGCTGTGTCTACATACCCGGTGGTATCGAGGCGGTGAGATATCTGGCGGATGCCTTCGGCAAAATAAGCCTGGAGAAAGTCTCGTAATGGATTTCCTGATAGGCATATGGGAATGGTTGCACGAGTATGTGCAATACACCGTATACAATGGTGTCAAAGTGGTGATCATCCTGGTGCCGCTGTTCGTCGTGGTTGCTTACTACACCTACGCCGAGCGCAAGGTGATCGGCTACATGCAGCTGCGCAAGGGCCCGAACCGGGTTGGTCCCAAGGGCCTGCTGCAACCGTTTGCAGACATGTTCAAGTTGATGTTCAAGGAAATTATTATCCCGACCAACTCGAACCGATATCTGTTCATTATCGCGCCGGTCATTACCTTTGCGCCGGCGATGGCGGCCTGGGCGGTTATTCCATTCAATGACACGCTGGTGTTCGCCAACATAAATGCCGGCCTGTTGTACATCCTGGCAATGACCTCTGTCGGGGTCTATGGCGTCATCATTGCCGGTTGGGCATCGAATTCAAAATACGCATTGCTGGGTGCCATGCGTTCGGCTGCGCAGATTGTGGCCTACGAAATTGCGATGGGTTTTGCGCTGGTCGGGGTGCTGATGGTTGGCGGCAGTCTGAACCTCGGCGAAATTGTCGCCAAACAGTCGGGTGGAATTGGTCACTGGTTTTTCATCCCGCTGTTGCCGTTGTTTTTTGTCTATCTGATTTCCGGCGTTGCCGAAACCAATCGCGCACCTTTCGACGTTGCCGAGGGCGAGTCTGAAATCGTGGCCGGGTTCCATGTTGAATACTCGGGTATGACGTTTGCGGTGTTCTTCCTGGCGGAATACGCCAACATGATATTGATAGCCATGCTGTGCGCGTTGTTGTTTTTTGGCGGCTGGTTGAGCCCGGTCCCGGAGCTTGCCGGTGATAGCATCGGTTGGCTATTCGGTAAGACCGCCGTTTTCATGTTGCTGTTCCTCTGGTTCCGGGCAACGTTCCCGCGCTATCGCTACGATCAGATCATGCGTCTCGGCTGGAAAGTACTGCTGCCGGTAACCATCTTCTGGCTCGTGGTCGTGGGTGTCATGGTTTACTTCAAAGTCAGTCCCTGGTTCGGTTAAGCTTATGCTCGCTAAAATAAATTATTACCTTAAGAGCTTTCTCTTTCTCGAGTTGTTGAAAGGGATGAACGTGACCGGCAAGTACTTTTTCAGCCGCAAGGTCACCGTTCAATATCCCGAGGAAAAGACGCCGATCAGTCCTCGCTTCCGTGGTCTGCATGCCCTGCGTCGTTATGCCAACGGCGAAGAACGTTGCATCGCCTGCAAGCTCTGTGAAGCGGTATGCCCGGCGCTGGCGATTACGATCGAATCGGAGCAGCGTGAAGATGGCACCCGGCGCACCACGCGCTACGACATCGACCTGTTCAAGTGTATTTATTGCGGCTTCTGTGAAGAAGCCTGCCCGGTCGATTCGATCGTGGAAACCAATATCTTCGAGTACCATTTCGAAAATCGTGGTGAGAACATCATGACCAAAGAGAAGCTGCTCGAAATCGGAGATAAATACGAATCACAACTGGCCGCCGATAGAGCGGCGGATGCCCCTTACCGGTAAGGCTGAAGACACAAACATAATGATCGAAACCATCATCTTTTACGTTTTTGCAGTCGCCACAGTCGTCAGCGCCTGTGCGGTTGTCACCGTGCGCAATCCGGTGCATG
>JAIBDO010000243.1 GCA_024686195.1 Gammaproteobacteria bacterium
GCAGGCAAAAAACTTTTACGACAGCTTCGAGCAATGTCTCGATCCCGATGACGTTGCGCGCACGGTACTGTTCGCACTGCAGCAACCACGCCACGTCGAAATTGCGCAACTGGTGGTATTGCCCGTTTGAGAGCAGGGTTAGTTACCTGGTATAGACCGTGCTGGTGGCAGGAGCCGATAGCCAGGTGGCGTTTAATGTCCTGTCGACAGTAGAACGGTGGTGAGAAATGTGGACTAGAGTCAGACTACGATCGAATGACCGGGGGACTATTCGCGAATGCCTCGGCGGCTGCGCCGCCTGCGGTTTACTTCGCAAATAGTCCCCCAGTCATCCGGCCTCTCCCGATCAGAGTGAATATCATGGGGGCGGTCGCTTAAGTTAGTGCCATTTGGCCCGGACTCGATAATTGAAAGCGCAGTCGGTTGGTCAGGCAGAGCTTGATCAGAAAGGAATTGATTAGATACTGGTTTCGAAAACAAGGCGATTGGGTTACCGTTAGCTGGGTTTCAGGATAGGTTTAAACGTATGCTCCTAAAGGATATAAAAACCTGGGTAACCGTACCCCCCAGTGGTATCGGTGGTTCTTTCTGGGTCATCGTCAAAGTCACCACCGATAATGGAATCGAAGGTATCGGTGAATGTTATGGCATTCCGGTATCGGGCGACATCGCCTGCGCGATGGTCGAGGATACTTTCGAACGCTATATTGCGGGTGAAGACCCGCATCATATCGAAACCATGTTTCGTCGGGTTTACTCGGCTGGTTTCACACAGCGGCCCGATATCAGCATGATGGCGGTGTTCAGCGGTATCGAAATTGCGATCTGGGATATTCTGGGCAAGGCTCATGATGTGCCGGTTTACCAGCTGCTGGGAGGGCAATTCCATGATCGCCTGCGCACTTACACTTACCTCTATCCAGAAGCCCTGTCTGCCGATGGCAGCCCGGGAGAAGGCGCACCCGATGTCTATCACGACGGTGACGCAGCGGCGGCCCGCGCGCTCGATTATGTCGACATGGGTTTTACCGCGGTCAAGCAGGACCCTGCCGGGCCTTACAGTTTCCAGGGCGGACGCGAACTGTCACTCACCGAGCTCAACCGTTGCGAAGACAACCTGCGCAAGATTCGCGAAGCGGTCGGTGAGCGGGCCGATATTCTCTTCGGCACCCATGGCCAGATGACGACATCATCGGCGATTCGCCTGGCGCGGCGACTCGAGCCTTACGATCCCCTGTGGTTCGAAGAGCCCTGCCCGCCGGATCAAATGGAGGCGATCGGCAAAGTTGCCGCCGCGACCAGCATCCCGGTTGCAACCGGTGAACGCCTCACCACGCGGGTTGAGTTTCACCAGGCGTTGAAGGTCGGGGTATCGATTCTGCAACCCGATATCGGCCGCAGCGGCGGGATCTGGGAGACGAAAAAAATCGCCGTGCTGGCCGAGTTATTCAACGCCCAGATTGCGCCGCATATTTACTGCGGCCCGATTGCCCACGCCGCGGCTGCTCATGTTGCCTTCAGCTGCCCTAATTTTCTTATCCTGGAAACCATCCAGACCGAATTCCACGATGCGATCCTGCAGCGTCCGCTCGATTGGGAGGCGGGTTATATGCCGCCACCAGGCGAGCCTGGGCTGGGCATTACGTTAAATGAGGCTGTTATCGAGTCGCATCCCTACATCGGCGGCGGACGTCTGCATCTTGAGATGTGCCAGACCGTGCTGGATTCCAATAACTCAAAAACCATAACCGAGATCGAATAGTGTTGACCAGACCTGTAGAAATGAACCTGGCTAACTGGCGTTTGCCGGAAAACAGCCCATGGGCCTTTCATCATGTGCGTGAAATTGTGCCGAGTGAACAAATTGCCTGTGGGGGAGCGGTTGATCATCTCCACACTGAGCCCAATCCCGCCATTGGTTCGCTGAGCCTCACGGGCCTGGGTGGCGCCGACTGGTCGCTGCAGCGCTGGCTGGACGAGTCCAGTAGCGATGCTTTGCTGGTGGCACATCGCGGCAAGCTGGTTCACGAATGGTATGTTGATCCCGCTATCGAGACGAATCCGCATATCGTGTTCTCGGTCAGCAAGTCGATGACCGCGACACTCGCGGGTGTGCTGGTCGAACAGGGCCTGCTGGACCCGGCGCGAGCGCTGGTTGACTATATTCCGCAACTGGCCGGTTCGGGTTATGCGGATGCAAGCCTGCAGCAGTTGCTCGATATGGTGGTCAGCATCGATTTCAATGAAGACTATCTCGACCCATCGGGAAAGTTCGCCGAGTATCGTACCGCGACCGCCTGGAATCCCTGTGCGATGGATGCCATCGATCAGAACCTGCACGATTTCCTGTGCACTATCGAACCTGGCAAGGGTGAGCACGGTGTCCGTTATGAATACAAATCGCCGAACTCGGATTTGCTCGGCTGGGTGCTGGAGCGTGCCAGCGGTGAAGGGCTTGCCAGTTTATTCAGCCGCTACCTGTGGCGGCCAATGGGCGCCGAGGCAGATGGCTATGTAACCGTTGATCGAAAGGGTAACCCGCGTGCGGCAGGTGGTATCTGCGTGCTGCCGCGCGACTTGTTGCGTTTCGCCGAACTGGTGCGCAATCGCGGACAGGCCAATGGACAGCAACTGGTTCCTGCCGCCTGGATCGAAGACTGTAGTGATGGCGGTAGCCTGGAGACCTGGCGGGCCGGTGAGTCAGCCAAGGAATTCCCGGCGGGCAGTTATCGCAACAAGTGGTACCAGACCGGCGATGAACACCGTGCCATGCTGGCGATCGGTATCCACAGTCAATGGATCTACATCAATCCGGTTACCGAGGTAACCATTGTGAAGCTCTCCTCGCAGGGAGAACCACTAAGACTCGATCTGGATGACATCAACCTCAGGGCTTTTGCCGGTATCAGCCAGATTGCGAACGCTTTGTAGTATGTTCTGCGTGCTCTAGGCGCAATGGCAGTTGGATATTGCTCCCGGTCGGAATGACCTTGGCTGCCTTGCTGCTCGATGATCGCTGCGGCCTGCGTGACCTGAGTGGTGCGATACTGAGTGTTTCGGCTGGAGTGGTGGAAGGTCTGCGACAGCAGAAGTTTGATAATTCAGGTATAGTATCGCAGCAGTCAGAGTGATGATTGTTGCCGGCGTAAATAAAAAACGGAATTTTTTTGTGTTGCGGTAATCATAATGATTAACTCCCGGTGTAGATTCAGCCTCAGATGAAATTTGGATACTTGAAACAACTCGCGATATTGGTTTGCCTGCTGACCTGGGTGGCATCGAACCCGGCAATTGCGGGCTGCTATGACAAGCGCTCGCCCGGTATGGACTGGTCGGGCTGCAAGAAAACCAACAAGATGCTCGACGACTCTAATTTCTCTGGCAGTCGCTTCAACAATACCAATTTCTCGTTCTCGACTCTTGATGATAGCAACTTCAAGGGTGCCAGCATGGTCAAGGCTAATATGACCCGGGCAAAGGCCAGAGGCAGTAGTTTTATCGATGTTGATATGACTAAATCTGTCGGCTATCGCGCGGTATTTGACGGCACGACCCTGGATAAAACGAATTTGACCAAGTCAGAATACTTCCGCGCGAGTTTTCGTGACAGCAAAATCACCGACACTGACTGGTCGAAGTCAGAACTGGGACGCGTAGATTTTACCTCGGCGCAACTGGATGGCGTCAGTTTCGAGTTTACCAATGTGTCGCGCGTGATCTTTAACGGTGCGAAACTGAACGATGTCGATTTCAGGGGTGCCTACACTTACCGGACACATTTCGAGAATGTGGATTTGCGCAAGGTCATTAACCTGTCGCAGCTGCAGCTCAGGCTGTCCTGTGGGGATAAGACAACGCAGTTGCCGGAAGGGCGTTCGATGCCCGAACACTGGCCCTGCGAAGAATAGAAATCAATCAGAATCGGCGCATAAGCCGATCGACAGCAGCACGGGCGAGCCGCTAGGTATGTAGTCGGCCAAAAAGCATTCTCAGGGGGCTAAGCAAATGGGGCGTTTATACTCGAGCATTCTAGATACCATCGGCACCACACCCGCGGTAAAAATCAATAAGCTGGGGCCGAAGCACGTCAATCTTTACGTAAAAATCGAATCATTCAACCCGATGGGCTCGGTCAAGGACCGTCTCGCCCTCGGGGTGATCGAAGACGCCGAACGACGAGGCGAGCTCAAACCGGGGCAAACGGTGGTAGAGGCAACCAGCGGTAACACCGGCATCGGTCTGGCCATGGTCTGCGCGCAAAAAGGATATCCGCTGGTGATCGTGATGGCGGAGAACTTCAGCGTCGAACGCCGCCGTCTGATTCGGTTTCTGGGTGCAAAAGTCATTTTGACTCCGGCTTCTGATATGGGTACCGGAATGATCGCCAAGGTGAACGAACTGGTCGAGGCGCATGGCTGGTGGCAATCCAGACAGTTCGACAATCCCGCCA
>JAIBDO010000146.1 GCA_024686195.1 Gammaproteobacteria bacterium
GACATCGGAATAACGATCAGGGTCGGGATAACCAACAGGAACATGATGATTGCTGCGACTATGTATAGCCACAGACGATCACCGTGAGTCAGCTGGGTATCCGAAGCGGGTTTCTTCAGCCAGCTCATGTCAGTGTTTTCCAAACAGGGCGTTGTCGAGCTTGAACAGCTTCGAGACGGCGAACAGGATCACCAGTGTCGCCACCAGCAAGACTACACCGAGTGCACTGGCGGCACCCCAGTTAAACTGATTTTCGAGGATGGCGGTAATCTGCGTTGCCACCATCACCACGCGCCCGCCACCGAGTACCGCAGGGGTCACGTAAAAGCCGAGGCAGAGTACGAAAACGATCAGCGAGCCGGCGACCATGCCGGATATCGATAGCGGGAAGTAGACTTTCCAGAACGCCTGGATCGGTGATGCACCGAGATTGGCGGCGGCATGCATCATGTCGCGCTCGATCTTGCGCATGGAACTGTAGAGCGGCAACACCAGAAACGGCAGCATGATATGCGCCATGCCGATGAGTGTGCCGGTCAGGTTGTGCACCAGTTTTATCGGTTCATCCCAAAGGCCTGCCGCCATCCCGAAATCATTCAGAATGCCGTTCTTCTGCAATAACACCAGCCACGCATAGGTGCGCACCAACAGTGAAGTCCAGAAGGGCAACAACACCGCCAGCATAAAAAATCCGGCCAGGCGTGCGGGCATAATGGCGAGGAAATAGGCCAGTGGATAGCCGATCAGAATACACAGCAAGGTGGTCAGCAAGCTGACCTGAAAAGTGGTTACGAAGGTGCGCGCATAGGATTTATACTCGATCATCTTCTGGTAATTCTCGAGGCTGAGATGTCCATCGTTGCCCACGAAAGACAGATAAAACAACCAACCCACCGGAATCACGATGATGGCGATCACTGCCAGCAGTGCAGGTGTCGCCAGGCTCAGCAGCAGACGCTGTTCACGCACGCCATCGGCTCTGAGCTCTTTGGCGTTCATGAGCTCATTGCCGGCCTTATTGATGGTCGTCGAACTCACGGCTTGCGGTCACGGGGAATGATAATGACATCGCTACGATGCAGGCCGAGCGATATCGAGTCTCCCGGATGTAGTGTGTCCTGCGACGAGGAGGAATCGGTGCCGAAGCGAAAGGATAGATTGTGCTGCTCGCCAATTGAGGCCAGCGCAAAAGCGGTATCGCCCTGAAACACAAATTCTCGTATCACGCCGGGGAAGACCACTGTCTTCTCGGGATCAATGACTTCGTCACCAATCACGAACAGTCGCTCGGGCCGAATCACCAGCGACCATTCAGAACCCGCATCACCGGCGTGATCATGCGCGATAAGGTGATCGTCAAACTGCAGGCCACCGGACTCATTGGCTGTTAACGGCAGCATCGTCGATTCACCGATAAAATCGGCGACGAACGCATTCGCCGGCCGGTTGTAAATCACATGGGGCGTATCGACCTGGGTCAGTTTTCCCTCGTTGATTACGGCGATGCGATCGGACATGGTGAGCGCTTCGCGTTGATCGTGAGTAACGTAAACCGTGGTTACGCCGAGTTGCTCATGCAGGTGCTTGAGCTCGATCTGCATTTGTTCACGCAGCTTCTTGTCGAGCGCGGACAGGGGCTCATCCATCAGCAGGATGCGCGGGCGAAACACGAACGCCCGCGCCAGCGCGACGCGTTGGCGTTGCCCGCCGGAAAGCTGATCGATATCGCGATCGCCGAGGCCGGACAGTTGCACGGTGGCCAGTGCCGTGTCGACGCGTTCGGCGCTTTCTGCCGCAGCGACGCCGCGCAGCTTCAACGGGAAGGCGATGTTTTCAGCTACCGTCATGTGTGGAAACAGGGCGTAGCTTTGAAACACCATGCCGACACCGCGTTGGTGCGGGGCTTTCAGGATCATTTCTTCATCGCCGAAACGGATGCTGCCCGCATCGGGGCGGTTGAACCCGGCAATGGCCATTAAAAGAGTGGTTTTTCCAGAGCCGGATGGCCCCAGCAGCGTCAGAAATTCGCCACTTTTTATGTCCAGGTCGACCGAGTCCAGCGCATACATACTGCCGTATTTTTTGGTCAAACCTTGAATTTTTATGGGTAGAGCCGTCGGCAGTTGCGACGGCCCGGAATCGGGATTGCTATCCAAGACGTATGTCCTTTTGAAAAGCCGGTCGGGCCACAGTTGTGGCTCGACCGGCGACAGCGATTACTCGCTCAACAGTTCCATGTAAAGCTCGAGTGCTTCGGTTCTATGCTGGGCATAAAAGTCGAGGCTGACGGGCAGCATCATCGGTACGTTCTTCGGATGCGACGGCAGAGCCTCGATCAGTTCCTTCGAAGCGGTGGTAACCTCGTAGGCTTTCTGATTAGTCGGACCGTAGGTGATGTGGAAAGGCAGGTTAGCCTGGTATTCGGCTTTCGAAATTTCATTCAAAAACTTCATCGCGACATCCTTGTTGGGTGCACCTTTAGGCATCGCGAAGCAGTCATAGTCCAACAGTGCCTGGTTAAAGGTGTAACCGACTTTGGCGCCATCTTTCTTGGCGTTGTCGAAACGACCGTTCCAGCCGGTAGACATGTCAACCTCGGCATCCTTCATCAGCTGTGCCTGTTGTGCACCCGATCCCCAGAAGACGGCGATGTGCGGCTTCAGCTCACGGATCTTGTTGATCGCGCGCATCATGCCTTCTTTGGTCGACAGCACTTTATACACGTCTTCAGGCGCAACGCCGTCAGCCATCAGTGCAGGTTCAAGTGCTCCGTCAACATTGTTGGCACGATAGGCGCGCGTGCCCGGGAATTTTTTAACATCCCAGAAGTCGGCCCATGACTTGGGTGCGCCCGGGCTTCCCGGCTCGCCGTACTTGTCGGTATTCCATGACATAACGGTGGCGAACACGTCAGAACCTACGCAGTAGTCGGTGTACAGATTGGGGTAGAAAGTCGACACGTCAACGACGCTGTAGTCGATTTTTTCTAGGCAACCCTTAGCTGCTGCTGAAGCCGCGCCGCCGGAACCGGTGACTACCAGGTCCCAGGTGACCGAGCCGGATTCAACCTGCAGGCAGGTCTTGGACATACTGGCACCCGATTCGCGAATAATTTCGATTCCGGAATTCTTCGAGGCATCGGTGAATAGTGCTGCGTCTTGCGCGGCGCCATAGCTACCGCCCCAGGAGACGACGGTGATCGGGTCTGCGGCTGCGAAGCCAGTGGCCAGAGCGGTTGATAGGGTAAGGCCGGTCGCCAGCAGCATCTTGCGGACGCGATGAGCCTGTTTGGGTGAGTTGTGCATAAGTCCTCCTTGGAACTTGAATTCAGTTGAACGATTTTATTGTCTGTTTTTTTGTGATCGAGGAGGATATAGCTGGCCCCTCGGCTAATGAGTATAAACAGCTTGTATGGACGTTTCTAGCTAAAAGAGCCTGATCATAATCAATGTGATGTCGGCTGCGCGTTAATCCAAACCACCTGGCAGCAGTCTGCGCCAGGCAGTGCTGGTGACGAATGTGGGGTCTCGGGATTGCCCTGGTAGGCTGACCACTGTAGATTTCGGTTGACTTCAATTTGCGGAAAATCATGATAAGCGAGCAAACTATTTTGATAACGGGTGCCAATCGTGGTATCGGTCTTGAACTCAGCGACCAGTTTGCCGCGGATGGCTGGGTGGTACTCGCCTGCTGCCGCAATCCGGCCAATGCCGAGGCATTGCAGACGCTGGCTAATCGTTACCCGGCGCTCGAGTTGCATGCGCTGGAGGTCACCGACTATGCGCAGATGTCTTCGCTATCTGCCCAGCTGCGCGAACGGTCGATCGACATTCTGCTCAGTAACGCCGGAATTTACGGCCCGCGTGGTGCCAACTTCGGTAGGGTCAAGGCTGCCGACTGGCGCGAGGTGTTCGAGGTCAATAGCATCGCTCCAATGATGCTGGTGCAGGCTTTTGTTGAACAGGTTGCTGCCAGCCGGCAGAAGCTGGTGGCGGTGATGAGCAGCAAGATGGGAAGTATCGCGGATAACGGCAGTGGTGGCAGTTACATCTACCGCAGTTCCAAGACTGCGGTCAACCAGGTCGTCAGAAATCTTTCCATTGATCTTGCCGGGCGTGGGATCAGCGTGCTCAGTTTGCATCCAGGCTGGGTACAGACCGACATGGGAGGCGCTAACGCCGAGATCAGTGTCGGTGACAGTGCCGCGGGTTTGAAGACAATTCTGCAGGTAGCCGGCCCTGAGCAAAACGGTCAATTTCTGGAATTTAATGGTGATCCGATTCCCTGGTGATTCTGTCCCTGTTTCGCCCCCGGGGCCTTTTCAGCGCTAGCGCAGAAAACGTTTTTCATTTTCTTTAACGTCATCCATTTTCTGCAACCTGAATATCTCCGACACCGGCACGATGTCGTCGTCGACTCGCTGGATGCCACCATCGGCGATGATTTGCGCGAACACTTTCTGCATCGCGGTCACTGACGCGCGAATGGCGTGGTTGCCGTATATCAGCATCTTGACCTTTTTTAGTGCAATTGCGCGCTGTTCGGTCATCTGCGGATAGGACGTCGGCACGATGACGATGGGTACCGGTCCATTCCATGCATTGATAAAGCTTTCGATCTCGTCGGCTGTTTTCTGTTTCGAATGGATCAGGATCATGTCCGCGCCGGCCTCGGCGTAACTCGCCGCACGCGCCAGTGCAATTTTTTCACCGAGCCCGGCTATCAATGCTTCATCGCGAGCGATGATCATGAATTGCGGATCCTTGCGCGCATGCACGGCGGCTTCGAGCTTGCCCTGAAATTCGGCGACGGGCAGCAGTTCCTGACGGCCGCCGGCAATCAGGCTGGTGACCTTGGGAAAGGTTTTGTCTTCGATCACCACGGCGGCGGCACCGGCGTCTTCATACTGCTCGATGGTGTGTAGAATATTGATCGCGTTTCCGTATCCGGTATCGACATCGGCAACGATGGGCAATGTTGTGCGCTGCGCCATGGCGCGCATGTTAGCCAGGTGCTCGGCCATCGACACCAGGCTAACATCGGGTAACCCGTTGGCCGCCGACAGTTCGAAACCGCTCGCCCAGATACCGTCGAAGCCGGCTTCCGCGACCAGCATTGCAGAGAGCGGGTTGTGTGCCGCCATGATTCGGGCAAGCCCGTCACCGGCGATTATTTCGCGCAGGTCTTTACTGGTTTTTCGCATGATTATGGATTTTCCGTCGTAGTCGGGCCTGACTCAGGAAGTAGCCTCGGTTAACTGCACAACGGCAGCATGGATAGCGGCAATGGCGCGGGTGAGGTCATCTTCGCTGGCGGCGTAGGAGATACGGATGAAACCATCGGCAAGGAAACCCGAGCCTGGCACGACCGCGACACCGGCCGACTCCATCAGGTACATGGCGAAATCCATGTCGGTCGACAAAACACTACCGCCGGGTGTCGCCTTGCCGAGCAATTCACGGCAGTCGGCAAATACGTAGAACGCACCATCGGGCGTATCGCAGGATAGCCCGGGAATCGCATTCACCTGCTTCACCATCGCGTCGCGTCGCGTGCTGAAGGCGGCGCGAAATTCATCGATGAAAGACTGGTCACCATTCAGGGCGGTCACCGCGGCGTATTGCGATACAGAGCATGTGTGTGAAGTTGACTGACCCTGAACGGTATTCATAGCCTTGATCAGCTCTAGCGGACCACCCGCGTAACCCACTCGCCAGCCGGTCATGGCGTAGGCTTTCGATACGCCGTTGACGGTCAGCGTGCGCTCGGCCAGATCGGGTGCAACCGCGGCCATAGTGGCAAATTCGACGTCGCCATAAACCAGGTGTTCATAGATGTCGTCGCTCAGAATCCACACGCGCGGGAAATCGCGCAGTACTTCGGCCAGTGCCTGCAGATCGCTGGCGGTATATACGGCACCGGTGGGATTCGACGGCGAATTCAGCATCAGCCACTTGCTGTTTTCATTCAGGGCGGCACGCAGTTCATCGGGCCCGAGGATAAAGCCATTGTCGACGCTGGTCGGTATGGCGACCGGAATACCACCGGTCAGCTTGACCATTTCCGGATAGGACACCCAGCAGGGAGTTGGGAATAGCACTTCATCACCTTCGTCCAGCGACGCCATCAGCGCGCTGAACAGCAGTTGCTTGGCGCCGCAGCCGACCGTGATCTGGTCGATCGTGTAGGTCAGGTTATTTTCGCGCCGAAACTTTTCCACGATAGCCTCGCGCAGCGGAGTAATGCCGGCGACAGATGTGTAGCGTGTATGTCCGGCCTGAATGGCTGCGATCGCTGCCTGGCAGATGTGCTGCGGCGTATCGAAGTCGGGCTCGCCCTGGCTCAGGGTGATAATCGATTTGCCTGCGGCGCGCATGGTTTCCGCCAGTTCGGTCATCGCCTTGGTTTGTGATGGTTTTACCGCGGAAAGCTTGTCTGACAGTATGCCCATTGGAATCTCTCTGCCTGCGTTGTTAGTTGGTCTGCGCAAAGTAGAACGCTTTCAAATGGTGATGTAAAGGCGAACCACTGTAAAACCCGGCATCCACTTCACGCATCATCTGCCGGGGCCTGGATGATGCATTGAGTTTTACTCGGCGATGCTGCGTCCACCCTGGCGCTCGTCCGAGCCCATGCGCTTTTCGAGTTTGCGCACGCCCGCCGAGACGATCAATACCAGCACCAGGTATTGCAGCGCGACGATGCTGTAGATTTCCAGAGGTCGGTACTCGGTAACGGCAAGTTCGTTGCCGCGCCGCAACACCTCTGACACACCGATGACCGATACCAGTGAGGTCATTTTTAAGGTAATAACCAGCTGGTTACCGATGGCCGGCAGGGCACGGCGTAGCGCCTGGGGAAATATTACGAAGCGCATGGTGTCGAGGTAGCCGAGACCCAAAGTATGCGCGGCTTCAAACTGACCGCGGTCGATTGACTGCACGCCGCCACGGAAAATTTCCGCCATGAACGCCGAGCCGTATAACGACAGGGCGATCATTCCTGCGGCGAAGGGTTCAAGGCCAACGTCGATGAGTATGGGCAGCCCGTAGTAAACCCAGAAGATCGACACCAGTGGTGGAATAGAGCGGAACACTTCGACATAAGCGCGATACAGCATGCGCGGCAGGCGTTGTTCGGCCAGGCCCAGCAAACTGATCAGAAATCCGAGTGCGTTCGATATCAGCACGCAGCAGATGGTCAGCAGTATGGTCCAGGGAATGCCGGAAAGCAGAAACATGAGGTTGATGCGGCCGCGATGCACCATCGGGTTGACCACGTACCAGCCCCATTGTTGAGAACTCTCGCAGCCGGCCAGCAACAGCAGGCTGAAGATCAGAAGTGCGCCGATTATTCGTTTGTGTGTCATATAGGGCTCGCAGGCTGCTAGTGAGACAGGATCTGGCTCAGGAATTGCCGGGTACGTTCCTGATCGGGTTTGGCGAAGAATTTCTCCGGCCCGGCCTGCTCAACGATTTCACCACCATCCATGAAGATCATCTGGTCGGCGACGCGTTTGGCAAATCCCATTTCATGGGTCACGCAAATC
>JAIBDO010000097.1 GCA_024686195.1 Gammaproteobacteria bacterium
CATTGACGGCGCCACCGCCTTTAAACTTTACGATACCTACGGGTTTCCAGTTGATCTGACCGCCGATGTGGCCCGTGAAAAAGGGTTAACCGTTGATCTGGATGGTTTCGCTGTGGAAATGGATGCGCAACGCTCGCGCGCGCGCGCGTCGAGTCAGTTCAGCGCGGTGAATGACGATTTTCGCCTTGATGCGTATCCAGCCACTGAGTTCCTGGGCTATGAGCAGGTGCAGTCTGCGGCTGAGGTGATCGCTATATTGCAGAACAGTGCGAGCATCGATCAACTCGAAAATGGCGACCAGGCCATCATTATTCTGGAACGGACGCCTTTTTATGCTGAGTCCGGTGGTCAGGTGGGTGATATCGGGGTTATCTCCATCGGTGAGGACACCCTGTTTGAGATCAGCGACACGCAGAAACAAAATGATGTATTCCTGCATATTGGACAGTTGCGTAGCGGTGAATTATCGGTGGGCGACAAGGTCGAGGCCAGCATCGATGAAGATTATCGGCGCGCGGTTGTGTTGAATCATTCGGCGACTCACTTGATGCACGCGGCGTTGCGCGAGGTGCTAGGCGATCACGTTCAGCAAAAGGGGTCGTTGGTGGATGCAGACAAGTTACGCTTCGATTTCTCGCATTACCAGGCGCTGGAGCCGGGCGAGATCACCCAGATTGAAACGCTGGTGAATGCTGAGATTCGTGGAAATATTGAATCGCATGCTGAATTGATGGATATGGAAAGTGCACGTAACACGGGTGCGATGGCCTTGTTTGGCGAGAAGTATGGTGATGTGGTGCGCGTGTTGAGTATTGGGTCTGATTCGGTCGAGTTATGCGGCGGAACCCATGTTTCACGAGCGGGTGACATCGGCCTGTTTAAGGTTATCTATGAAGGTGGTATCGCTTCGGGTGTCAGGCGCATCGAGGCGGTGACCGGCGAAGCTGCTATCAAGCGTTTTATCGACAGCGATACTGCACTCGACAGCGCGGCCCAGCGGCTCAAGGCCAATCGCGATGACCTGTTGCCGCGCATCGAACAATTGCAGTCGAACAATCGTAACCTGGAAAAGCAGCTCGAAGCCTTGAAGTCAAAACTGGCTTCGCAAACCGGTGGCGATCTTGCAGGCCTGGCTCAGGATATTGGTGGTATCAAGGTGCTGGCGGCGATGCTCGATGGCGCTAATGTCAAGACGTTACGAGATACGGTCGATCAGCTTAAAAATAAACTGGGTGCAGCTGCCATTGTGCTGGCTAGCCATGATGGCGATAAAGTTACGATAATTGCCGGTGTTACCAAAGCTGAAACTGATCGAGTGCGAGCCGGTGACCTGGCTAATCACGTTGCCGAACAATGCGGTGGTCGCGGTGGCGGGCGTCCCGACATGGCTCAGGCCGGTGGCAGCCAGCCTCAAAATCTTGCTGCTGCACTGGAATCTGTGCCGGACTGGGTGCGATCCAGGCTTTAGCGCGGGTCTAGCCCGCTGGCCTGGTGCTCCAGGGCGTCAATCCCGCTTCATTCAGGAACTGGTAAATCAGTACTGCTGCCAGCAGCAGCAGTAGTTTGCGTAAAATGGACTGGTAGGTACTGACCTCAATACGAGATTGCAGTCGCTGCCCGAGCAGCAGTGCGCCAACCGCGGCTAAAGCCAGGGGGGCGGTTTCTATGATCAGACTGATACCAACCAGGCCCGCGATCGCCAGCACCGCGATCTGCGAGGCTTTGCCCACCAGAAAACAGGCGTTAAGTGTCGGCACCATGGTCGTGCGCGCGGTACCCAGCGACAGGAAGTAAATAATAAGCACCGCTACCATGACATTTGTTGTGCCCGCTGCGAGCCCCGCCAGAACACCAAAGCCTGCCATGGCTAGCAACGAGTTGTGGTCCAGCCATTGTTTTGAAATACGCAGGTTGCTCCACAGATAAAGCAAAATCAGTCCGGCGAGAACGATACGGAACGGTGCCGGATCGGTAACGGCAAGAACGGTTGCACCGGCGATTGATCCGAGCATGGCGAAGCCAACTAGCGGGATAAAAGGTCGAGTGCTCGCTAAAGATGATCGGCTGTTCACGATGCTGGCAATGTTCACCGCAATGGTTGGCAGCAGGGTGATTAAAATTGCGCTGCGTACATCCATCATGGTCGCCAGTATCGGCGTCGCCACCATCGGAAAGCCAAGACCGAGGGTGCCATGCACCAGCCCTGCAAACAGGATTACACACACCACCGCGAACAGAACGGGAGTATCGAACTGGAGCAATGAGATCATCTGGCTACTGACTGCAACGGGCAGGAGGCTGCATTGTATTCCCGATGCGCCGCGATTACGAATAGGGTTATACAAACAGCTTCAGATTTTCTATAATCCGCGCTCGTTTTTTCATGACGGTGCAATGGCTCTACTGGTACAAAAATTTGGCGGGACCTCGGTCGGCACGGTCGAGCGCATCGAGGCTGTCGCAGACAAGGTGATCGGCTATAAAGATGCCGGCCATGATATGGTCGTCGTCGTATCAGCCATGAGCGGTGAGACTAATCGCCTGGTTGCACTGGCGAAGCAGATCGACCCTCAGGCGCGTGGACGTGAACTTGACGTGCTGTTGACTACCGGTGAGCAGGTCACCATAGCCTTGCTGGCGATGGCGTTTGAGAAGCGAGGATACACGGCGCGATCCTATACAGGGGGCCAGGTAAAGATCACCACCGACAGCGCACACAACAAGGCGCGCATCAAATCCATCGATCACGCGAAGATCAGCGACGATTTGCGCCAGGGGCGTATCGTGGTGGTGGCCGGTTTCCAGGGGGTCGATGAGCAGGACAATATCACCACGCTCGGCCGTGGTGGTTCGGACACTACCGGGGTGGCGCTTGCCGCGGCATTGAAAGCCGACGAGTGCCAGATTTTCACCGATGTGGACGGCGTTTATACAACCGATCCACGGGTTGAACCGCAAGCACGCCGGCTGGATGTCATTACCTTTGAAGAAATGCTGGAAATGGCCAGCCTTGGTTCCAAGGTACTGCAAATTCGTGCTGTCGAGTTTGCACAAAAATACAAAGTACCGCTGCGCGTGCTGTCCTCCTTCGAGGAAGGCGAGGGTACCTTGATCACTACTGAATACGGTGCGGATAAAGCTATGGAACAAGCCCTTATTTCGGGTATCGCGTTCAATCGCGACGAAGCCCAGTTAACCATTAACGGAGTCTCTGATACGCCTGGTGTTGCCTACCAGATACTCGGTCCCATTTCGGACGCCAATATCGAAGTCGATATGATCCTGCAAAACGTGAGTGCAGACGGGAATACCGACTTTACCTTTACCGTGCACCGTAATGATTTTGATATGGCCCTGGCCTCACTGCAGCAGACTGCAGAACGTTTGAAGGCCCGGGAGGTGCGGGGCAATAACAAAATCGTCAAGATTTCGATTGTTGGCGTTGGTATGCGCTCGCACGCTGGAATCGCCAGCCGCATGTTTGAGATACTGTCCAATGAGGGAATTAACATCCTGATGATCGCGACTTCAGAAATCAAGATTTCGGTGGTGGTTGATGAAAAGTACCTCGAGCTGGGGGTGCGTGCCTTGCATGACGGGTTTGATCTGAAAACAGCCTCCTGAACTTTGAGCTAGCGTCGCCAAAGCTGAATAGGGTAGAATTATCCACGGTTCGGAGAAAACCTGTAAAAACATAAAATTGGGGATCCTGTGACGGTGCAGGACATGATTACTGTGATGTTCACGTGGAGTGATAAGGAATGCTGATATTGACGCGGCGTGTCGGAGAGACATTGATGATTGGTGACGAGGTAACCGTCACTGTTCTGGGTGTTAAGGGAAACCAGGTAAGAATCGGTGTGAACGCTCCTCGTGAGGTGGCGGTGCATCGGGAAGAAATTTACGAGCGTATCAAGGCCGAGGGCGGTGAGGTTGAGGGCGGCGAGGACGAGGAACAAATCGGGAATACAGCCGAAGCATAGGGCCGGTTCCCCGAACAAGGCGAAAAACTCGCTGTATTATGATTTAAAACGCTGCAATGGCCTTGTTTATCAGGCTATAGCAGAGTAGTTTACGCGACCAGATCTGGAGAGATGGCTGAGTGGTCGAAAGCGCTCCCCTGCTAAGGGAGTATACGTTAATAGCGTATCGAGGGTTCGAATCCCTCTCTCTCCGCCAGACCAAAAAAGAGCCCCGCAAAGCGGGGCTTTTTTTTGGTCTGGCGGAGAGAGAGGCCAGATGCAGAAGCCCCGGTTCGACAAACTGCAAAGCAGTTTGGACCGCCTCCGGCGTCCCCGAAGGGGATCAAGACGCGAGATGCGGCAGGCAATTGCTCCTGCATTGCCTGCATTCGGCACATCCATGTGCCTCATCGCGCTTTGAGTTTATGCCTCGTAGCCACCTCAATACCCATCGAAACCGAACAGATTTTTCTATGCCCTGAACAATAGAGGTCGCCGGAGCAGCTTCTCGCTCGGCTTTCTGGTGACTGAGCAAAGCTACACGTAGTTTTTCAGCCTGCCACTCAATAAACTACGGTAAAGAACGTCCAGGCCCTACAATAGCGCTTCGACCGCGCCAACGGCGTTGAGGAGAAGCGTCGTCGTAATGAATGAAGCTACCAGTCTCAAAGGAGAAGCTGTGACAGAAAATACCAGTACACAAGACCGAAGCGTATTGATCACCGGGTGCTCGAGTGGAATCGGTAAATGCGTGGCTGAGGGGTTGCACCAACGTGGCTACCGGGTTTTCGCCAGTGTTCGCGATCCGGGTGATTGTGCTGAATTTCACGCGGCAGGCATTGAGTGTCTGGTGCTCGATTACTGTGATTCTGCGAGCATTCAGTCGGCTGTTGAGCAGGTGCTGGATAAAACCGGTGGGCATTTGTATGCGCTATTCAATAACGGTGCCTATGGACAGCCAGGTGCCTGTGAGGATCTGAGTCGTGCGGCGATACGGCAACAATTCGAAACCAATGTGTTCGGCTGGATGGAACTTACCAATCTGATCATCCCGGTTATGCGGGCGCAAGGTTATGGCCGCATTATTCAAAACAGTTCAATACTTGGATTTGCAGCGATGTCGATGCGAGGTGCCTACAATGCGAGCAAATTTGCCATCGAGGGATTCAGTGACACCATGCGACTGGAGCTTGTTGGCACTGATATTCACGTTAGTTTGATTGAGCCTGGTCCAATAGAGAGTCAATTTCGACCCAATGCCCATCGTGCGTTTCAAAAGCACATCGACGCTACTAACAGCATTCATCGTGAAGACTATCAAAAAATGATCCAACGTTTTGAGGTCAAAGGGAAGGTCCAGCCATTTACCTTGCCTCCGGAAGCCGTGCTTAAACGCGTGGTGCACGCCCTGGAAAGCAAGCGACCCAGGATACGCTATCCGGTCACTTTCCCTACTTACCTTTTCGGCTGGTTAAGGCGCCTGCTGACTGACCGCATGCTGGATCGAATTCTCAGTCGGGTTGGTTGACAGGTTACAAATCCGGATTATCAAAGGCTGATGTGTTGATACCCATGAGATATCGACTTTGTGTTCATTGATCCATCAATGTGGGATTGATCAATGCTCAGACCAGAAAGGCTGAGCTGCCATACCATCCGTGGGAGTGAGCATCAACGATTGATGGCACTCCTGGTTTCCAGGCTATCTCACACTGAATGTGAAGAGCGAAGTAACTGTTCTGGCGTTAGATAGCGAGGTACTCGTGCCGCAGATCCTCGTTCTCGAGAACTTCCTGCGCTGTGCCGTCAAACACGATCTTGCCCATGTCGAGAATCAGTGCGCGATCCGCAAGATGCAATGCAGCGACGGCATTTTGCTCGACGATGATAGTGGTCATGCCGAGTGCCTTGATCTGTTCCAGGGTCTTTTCAATTTCCTGTACGATGACCGGCGCCAATCCCTCATAAGGCTCGTCGAGCAGCAGTAATTTCATATCACGCACCAGCGCCCGGGCCAACGCAAGCATTTGCTGCTCGCCGCCGGACAGGGTCGTACCTTCCTGGTTACGGCGCTCTCCGAGTCGCGGAAATAATTCGTAGACCCGTTCTATAGACCAGCCCTTGGGTGGCGCGATCTGCGCCAGCTGAAGATTTTCTTCTACTGTCAGACCCTGGATGATGCGCCGATCCTCCGGCACCAGGCCGAGTCCGTTTTGCGAGGCCTCGAAAGCCTTCATCTCGTGCAGAGGCTTGTGATCGAGCCAGATTTCTCCGTGACGTAGTTCTGGCGAATCTACTCGCGCGAGAGCACGCAAAGTGGAGGTTTTACCCGCTCCGTTACGCCCGAGTAAGGCGACAATCTCGCCCTCGCGAATATCGAAGCTGACGCCCTGTACAATGTAACTTTCTCCGTAGTAGGCATGCAGGTCCCAGACCGAGAAAAAGGCGCGCTGGCCACCCTTTGCTGTGACCGCACTGACGCCCGGAGCGACCTTGCCGCTAAAAGCCGATTCGCCGAGCAGAGTGTCTGGTGCAGTTTCGCCGGATTGATTGCTGTCGTTCACAGGTGTGCTCCTCCCAGGTAGGCTTCCTGAACTTTCGGGTGACCCTTGATCTCATTGGGCAGACCCTCGGCGATAACCGTTCCCTGCGCCAGTACCGAAATCTTTTCCGCCAGTGAAAACACCACGTGCATGTCGTGCTCGATGATGACCATGGTCAGGCCACGTTTGGCAATTTTCTTCAGCAGGTCGATGGTGTTATTGGTGTCGGCACGCGCCATGCCTGCAGTCGGTTCATCCAACAGCAACAGCTTTGGCTTCTGCACCAGGCACATGGCCAGTTCGAGCCTCCGCTTGTCGCCACGTGATAACTGATTCGACACAGTGTCACACTGTTCGACCAGACCGACATCTTCGAGTAGTTCCATGGCGTTTTCACGAACGTCATTCTCATCTGCGACCTGTCCCCAGCCGTTAAGTCGAAAAGCGCCATCGCGGCTCGCGAATGACGGGATCATGACGTTCTCGACCAGGGTCAGATCGCCAAAAATCTCGGGTGTCTGGAAAACGCGGCTGACACCAACCTGGTTGATCTCATGCGGTTTCATACCGAGCAGGGACACACCATCGAAATCGACGCTACCGGTATCGGGGTCGAGGCGCCCGACAAAACAGTTCAACAGGGTAGATTTACCCGCACCGTTAGGTCCGATGATCGCATGTACAGTGCCGGCTTCAATCTCGAGATTGACTTCATTCAGTGCCTTGAGGCCGCCGAATTGCTTGTTTACATTTTTTACGGACAGAATTGACATAAGATTCTACTCGGATGCGGCCGTATCGGCCTCAGTGGTCGGTAAGGGCTTCGGCTTGCGCCAACGCCTTATCACGTTGCCTATGCGACTAATACCCTCAATCAGTCCACCCGGCAGAAAAATCACGATAACCATGAACAATGCGCCCAGGGTCAGATGCCAGCCCTCGCCAACGAACAGGCCTATGACCGACACCATCGCGTGTTGCAGAAATTCGGGCAGCCAGGAAAACGCTTCCATCAGGATTCCGTCATTGAACGAGGAAAAAATGTTTTCAAAATACTTGATGACGCCAGCTCCGATGACGGGGCCGAGCAAAGTACCGGTACCACCGAGGATAGTCATTAATACAACTTCGCCACTAGCGGTCCACTGCATGCGTTCAGCCCCCGCGAGCGGATCGGTAATCGCCATCAGACCCCCGGCGAGGCCGGCGTACATGCCGGAGATAACAAATGCCGCCAGCGTATAAGGTCTGGTATTGAGTCCGGTGTAGGACATGCGGTTTTGATTGGATTTGACCGCGCGCAGCATCATGCCGAAGGGTGAACGGAAAATTCGTATTGAAATGTAGAAGGCGATAATCATTATCACACCACAGAAGTAGTACCCGCTCCACCCGGACATCGACATACCGAACAGTGATGTTGATGGCAAACCTTCACCACGGGTGACGCCGAACAGGCCATCGAGTACCCGGGCATCATGGAGTCTCAGCTGCAATCCGGTTTCACCGTTGGTGATCGGCGTTAGCACTGAATAAGCCAGGTTATAAGACATTTGCGCGAATGCCAGCGTAAGAATCGAAAAGTAAATGCCGGAACGACGCAGTACGATAAAACCGATCAACAGCGCAAACACGCCGGCGAACAGGATCGACAGAATCAATGCCGGAATAACATTCATCGTCAGCAACTTGAATGTCCACACTGCCGTATACGAACCGACTCCGAGAAAGGCTGCATGACCGAATGACAGGTAACCGGTCAGCCCGAACAGTATGTTGAAGCCGATGGCGAAAATACCGAAGATTGCAAATTTCTGCAGTAAGTCGGGATAGCCGCCACCGATTGGCGCCATGATGATCGGTGCCAGCGCGACCACAATGATGAAGCCGATGAGCAGCATGTGATCTTTGTTCTTTACATTGAAATTGATCATTGTCTAGCTCTCCATTACGCCTTTGCGCCCGAACAGGCCGCGTGGCCTGACCAGCAACACGACGACCGCGACCAGATAAATAACAACCTGATCGATGCCGGGTAACAACGACTTCACCTCATTCATTGAGGCAAAGGATTGCAGTATTCCAAGCAGAAAGCCGGCTGCCACTGCACCACCGAGACTGCCCATACCGCCGACTACCACCACAACGAAACTGAGCACCAGGAAATCCATTCCCATATGGTAATCGGGTGACAGGATCGGCGTGTACATTACCCCGGCGACCCCGGCGACCACCGCGGCGAGTCCAAAGACGATGGTGAAGCGGCGATCGATGTCGATGCCGAGCAGTCCAACCGTTTCACGATCTGCCATGCCGGCACGCACTACCATGCCGAAGGTGGTGTATTGCAGAAAGGCGAATACCGCGGCGATCACTACGCCGGCAAACAGCAGGTAGACGATACGCCACAGGGGGTAGACCACGGCATTCTCCGCAAAGCCCAGCATCAGGCCGATATCGACTGAACCGGTAAACATGGAGGGTGCTGGTTGCGGGATAGGATTCGCTCCGAACTGTGCCTTGACGATTTCCTGCACTACGATAGCGAGACCAAAGGTGACCAGGATCTGGTCGGCATGGAGGCGTTTGTAGAAATGGCGAATGAGCCCGCGTTCCATGATTACCCCGAGCAACAGCATGATCGGGACCGCGAGCAGGATGGCCAAAGGCACCGACCAGTCAATGAGTGTCATCCCGAAATCCCCGAACCATTCCACTATGTAGGGGGTGCGGATCTCCATGGGAGTGCCCCAGGCGGTGAGTTTTTCGGGGTCCAGAACAACCCTCTCCAGTGTTAGCAGAGATTGCAGTGATACTGCACAGAAGGCGCCAAGCATGAACAGTGCGCCATGCGCAAAGTTGACGACGCCTAGAGTGCCGAACACGAGCGTCAGGCCGAGCGCGATCAACGCGTAAGCACCACCCTTGTCCAGGCCGTTTAATACTTGCAATAAAAAAGCGTCCACTTGGTTAGTCCCGTTTATCGTTTCGATGGTTACAGCGGTATAGTCACCACTGCCAACCCCGCATGGATTGCGGAGCCTGAAATAATGTGGCACGTCCCTGTGCCGCTTTGTCCCTTAGCCAGCAGTTTTACAGAAAGCTTGTACAAGCTTTCTACTCTGCTGTAGTACTAGCCGTTGTTGTACGGGCCGAGGTTGCCACCCAGCATGCTGGCCGGGTATTCGACCTGAGCACGCGGCGTGACTTCAACCACTTCGAGTACGTCAAACTTGGATGTCGGGTTCTCTTTACCTTTCACGACGAGAACATCCTTGAAGCACTGGTGATCGTCAGCCCGATATTCTGTCGGACCATTGCCCAGACCGTCAAACTTGAAGCCTGCCAGTGACTTGCCTACTTCGCTTGGCATAAAGGTGCCGGCACGTTGACAGGCATCTGCATACAGAAGTGCCTGGCAGTAGGTAGTGTGAGCGGCCTGGCTCGGCGGGAAGCCGTAAGCC
>JAIBDO010000011.1 GCA_024686195.1 Gammaproteobacteria bacterium
CCAACCGTTTTACGATAGGCTTCTGCTGCATCGATGGAAATGATGCCGAAACCGTGATTGATCAGGTGTTGTGCCACGTATAGCGCGAGCACGATGCCGGAAGCGAGATGCAGCCTGGATTCGATTTGCTTCATGGCGTCGAATTAAATCAGAAATCGCGGGCCGTAGATATCTCAAGATATCTCAACCGTTGAATTGACTGGAGCGAACAATGAAACTTTTAATCATGATTCTGATGATGAGTGTGTTGGGTGCGGGTGGTGCCGCGGCGCAGGAGATAAAGCGTGAAATCACCCGCGTGACTTACGACACCTACCGCTTTCAAAATCAGTTTCACGTCAATATATTTGTCATTACGGGCGATGGCGTGGTGGTAACCGATCCCATCAACGCCGAAGCCGCGGCCTGGCTGAGGACGGAAATTGGCAAAATTACCGACGAGCCCATAACGCACCTGATTTACAGTCATAGCCACGGTGATCACGCCTCCGGCGGCACCGAATATGGCGAGGTGCCCAACGTGATCATGCATGAGAATGCGCCCGAAGACATCGATCTGGTCGAGGCGAGCGAGCGTTTCAGTGAGCAAATGACCTTTAGCGTCGGTAGCAAGACCTTCGAGCTCACCTATCTCGGTCCTGGTCATGGCACCGACATGATAGCGATGGTGGTGCGTCCCGACCAGGTTGCCTTTGTGGTCGATGTGGTCAGCTCCAAACGTTTGTTCTATCGAGATTTTCCAGGTTCTGACGTCGATGACTGGATTGCGCAGGTAAAGCGGGTTAACCAGCTGGATTTCGATATCCTGGTCGGTGGCCACGGCCCGGTGGGGCTCAAGCGTGACGTCGGCGAGGGCATCGTTTATCTCGAAGAGTTGCGCGCCGAGGTGCTGCAAGGGCTGAAGGCCGGCAAGACCGTCGATGAATTGAAGCGCGATATCAAAATGGAAAAATACAGGGACTGGGCCGCATATGACAGTTGGCGCGAACTCAATGTGCAGGGCATGGCCCGTCACCTTAGCGAATCCGGCGCGTTGCAGTAATCTGTAACCAAGCAGTCTGTCTGACTTAACATGATCTACTCGGCGTGCCGCACCACGCCGATAAGCCGGATCGATAAGCCGGATCGCCCAGCATCCATGTAGTCGTGCGAAAAATCTGACTCAAATCGGCTTTCCCTCACTACGATCGGTCAAGTCAGACAGGCTGCCAGTGGAAAAATTACTCATGACCTGCGCCAAAGTTTGCTAGAGTTGGTTTTATGCAAATTTGCAGAGTTTATTGTTGGGCGAACAGGAGATCATCTAATGACCGTTAAATCAATTTCACTGCTACCACTGGTGGCTTTTTTAATGTTGGCCGCGTCGCCGGCAAGAGCCGCTGATCAGGGTACGGTGCAGGCCGTTATTCCCTGGGAAGGACAGGGGCAGGTTTTCCAGATCGACACTCGCAGGATCCAGTTCCTGGGATCGCTCGAGGGTGTCATGTATGTCGAAAATGCGAAAGGTGAGATGAACGAGGGCTTTGTACAGTGCCCGATCATCCAGATGATGGATCTCGAAACCGGTACCACCGAAGCGTTCGGTCATTGCGAGATAACCGCATCGCCAACCGATGTTGTTTACGCACAGCTGTCCTGCAAGGGACAAGTTGGTGACTGCAACGGGAAATTCATACTGATCGATGGTGAAGGCAAATTTGCCGGTATTTCCGGTGAAGGTCAGCTGCGCGTGCGGTCACCGATACGCGCGCTCGCCGGTGACCTGGGTTCAGGCGCATTGCTGCGCGTCGCCGCAGGCCTCGCGGTTATCAAGGACCTGAAATACAGTACTCCATAGACTTGAGTTGTGGATATAACGTTCTTACCAGCCAGGCTGGTGACTGAAGGAGATACAAATGACTAACACATTCAAATGGGTTGGTGCAGTGTTGTTACTGGCGATGGGGTTTATGGAACCCGCCACCGCCGCTAGCATGCGCTGCGGTACACATGTCATTTCGTGGGGCCAGGGAAGCAGCTCCCCGGGTCAGTACGAAGTGTTGAAGCGCTGCGGTGAGCCGACATTCAGGCAGGGTAATACCTGGATATACGAGAGATCCAGTTCGGTGTCGCGCAAAATCCGTTTCGATAGCCAGGGCAATATACTCGACATCGATTAGCAGTCCAGGGCTAAGCAACACAGGGCAGGTGCAAGATGATTGTGCGCCTGCCGTCCCAATAAACAGCTCCGGTTGCGAATCGCACCAGACCTCTATCCTCTGCACCCCATCCCCGTCATTGATTCCAGCTAGTTCGACAGAGTCTGGATCCATTCGTGTCGATTCAACGGCGCAGGCTACGCAACCCACTCGACTTCACCCGCTCACCAGGGCTTATCGACCCAGAACTTATCAACCCTGGGTCACTCACCGCCCGATTACATAGGCGGAGGTTTGGAAGCGTCTGCCGGTTTTTCCTGGTCGATGGCGGCGGCCGCAGCATTGACGGCTTCGGCAGGGGTCGTCGCTTCGACCAGTACCCGGCGTGGTGCGAACTGAATGCCTTTTTCCTCGAAGACTCGCTGGATCCGCGTGAAGGCTTCGCGTCGTATCAGGTATTGCTGCCCCGGAATCGCGGTGAACTTGCAGCGGATGATCAAAGCGGAATCATCGATACGATTGACACCCTGGGATTTCAGCGGGGCCAGCATCATCGGTCCGAAAACCGGATCGGCGGCCATATCGAGACCGATTTGCTTGATCATTTTACGCACCATATCGATATCGGTTTCGAACGGGATGCGTAGCTCAAATTTCATGATGGCCCAGTCGCGGCTCCAGTTGGTCAGGGTGCGTATCTCACCATAGGGTATGGTATGCACCGGCCCCTCGTGATGGCGAAGCTGAAATGAACGCACTGAAATCTTTTCCACCGATCCGCGGATCTGATCGATGACGACATACTCACCGATGCGAAAGGCGTCGTCGAGCAGGTAGAAAAAGCCGGAGACGATATCGCGCACCAGCGTTTGCGCACCGAAACCAATGGCAATACCGATCACACCGGCACCGGCGATCAAGGGTCCGATATTGATCCCCATTGAAGACAGTGAAATGAGCACCGCCATTATCATCAGCGTTATCTTGATAGAGACCCGAATCAGCGGTAGCACGGTTTCAACGCGCGAGCCACCAAGTCCACCGGCTTCGGATTCACCCTCTTCGGCACTGTCGGATTTACCTTCGCTGAGCTTGCGTTCGATCGAGATGTTAATAATGCCCCACACCGCCCAGGTCAGCAGGATGGTAATACCGATGTCAAACAGGGCGTTGGCAAAAGTCCCACCGATTAGTTGTGCGGCGATCGCTTCCAGATTGATATTCCACAGGCGCACAAAGATCAGCAGAATAACCAGGGCCATGATGGTCCGTGCATAGCGCAATGCGGTGGAAATATAACCCGGCGCAGAGGTAGTATCGGTTTCGCTACTATCGAGTTCGACCACTTCCTCGTCGTCAAGATCGTTCGTCTCCTCCGCCTCTGCAGAATCCTGTGGTACCGGTTTATCGCGGAAATACCAGCTCACCAGCATTTGCAGACCGCGGTCGAAGAATGGGATGAAGGCGAACAGCAACAAACTGCCGATACCGGGAATCATAGAGGATTCACCCGTCGCTGCGCGTTTACCTATCGATAGAAACCAGATGGCCAGAACGTAGGCTATAGATATTATCCACCAGACTCGAGCCAGTCCGAGGCGAAGACTACTGGCGTCAGTTTCTTCACCGATGATCAGTTGCGATCCGTAGTGGCGTAAACGGATCACCAGGATGATTAGCATAGCAATAAAAATCGAACTGAAAATGAAGCTCATTAACAGGGCGGTGTCGGTGTCAGCGCCGTAGTCGGTGGCCACGGCTACCAGTGGTTTGGGCAGTACCAACGAACCTGTCAACAGCATGGCCCAGGCCAGCGCCTGTTGTGCGGCATTCGTTGATACTTCTACCAGTCCGCTTTGCGTTTTTGCCGGTGAAATCACCATCTTCACCGATAGCACAACCAGCTGGATAAGGACCAGGCACCAGATCAACTCAAACCAGAAGGGATGCGCCGCCGGCATTCCCTGGCTGCTGACAAGCACAAACAGGACAGCGGAGCCGGCAAAGCCGGCCAGCTCGATCAGGCCGCTAACAAGACTGTAGCAGGCCAGGTCGAGGCGCTTGCGCGTTGACGTTGTTGGGCCTTGTTTTGCCTTGCTTTTGTTTAATAGCCGCCGCGTCAGGTGAGCACCGAGCCACCCGGCCGCTAACAGACCGATGAGCTGGAACAGCAGGTAGGCGCCACTGATCTGACCATCGTCGGTCAGTTCATGAATGATCATGGATGGCAGGGCGTTTAGTCCGCTTTCCGAGGTGAACATGCGGGTCAGTGTCCCCGCGGCGATGGTGATACCAGCGCTCAGATGATTGACATAAGCCTCGGTATCGGATGTTTGGTTTTCTGCGCTGGTTTGTTTATCGAGTTGCGAAATGATTAATTCGCGAACTTCGGCGTCGGATAGACGCGCCACAAGATCGCGAACCTGGTCTTGTGTCAGATTCTCAGGAATCTCGACCGTTGCAGCGGGCTCTGCAGCGATCGGTACCATCTGCGCCTGCAGTGGCGAGAGCAGTGCAGTAGAACACCAGAAAAGTACTGCAATAGTGAGCCAGCGCAATGCGCCAGGGCAGCGCAGAGACCCAGAGAGTGAACTGACCAGATATTGACTGGATCGCATCATAACGGAGATTTTTGGTTACAGTGATTAGCAGGCGAGCCTACTATAATTCCCCTGCTTTTGCATTAATCGCACAGGCCATCGTGGGAAGCATGGCTGTGTGTAACCTCAGTCTTTACTCATGTTTGTTTTATCATCCATCGCAGGCATAGCCGAGCCTGCCCGGCGGTCGTCATTTCATTATTCATGAGTGCGTGTCTGAATATTCGCCGGCACCAGGCGTGCTGCTTCCAATGTAGTCACAGCTGCGCCGGGCAGGTAGTGTCACGAGCACCGTTAAAACTATTCCTGTTGCCGGCAAAAAGATGGCAGAATCGAGCTCGACGGAATGTAAACGGCTTATTAATCATGACACTATTCAGATTCGCTTTTATCGGATTACTCTTTAGTCTCGCATCCTGCGCTTCAACGCCGCCGGTGGACGAAGCAACAGGGAGCGCCACGAACCTCTGCGAGGAACCTCGTCCCCAGGTTTGTACCATGGACTATCGCCCGGTCTGCGCTACTTTGAGCGACGCCAGTGTGAAAACCTATGCCAACGGTTGTGGTGCCTGCGGTGATGCAAACGTGGTCTCCTGGGTCGAAGGGGAATGCCCGGAATAGGAGGCCGAAGTCATGCCAATAACCGCTAGCTTTAAGCAAGCGCTGCGGTCAGCGCAAGCAGCCACTGATTTGACAGGCACGGTAGTGTCTTTGAACCAGGGCTTCGGAATTGCCAGGTGCTAATGATTGAGCAGCAAAAAGGGGTTCGGTGGCTATGGCTTGTTGCCCGGTATATTGGCTTACACAGTAAATGGGCGATCGCAGCGCTGCTGTTGCTAACGGCGATCTGCCGGGCTGGTGGGTTGCCGGTCGAGGCGCTGCAGATCGAGGGGTTTTATCGATTAGGCCACGAAGTCAATGTCGTCTGCAGTGGGGAGCCCGAAGCCTGCTACTGGCTGTTGGACACAGACGCAGAAGTCCGCCAGCACCTCAAACAACAGGTGGCAGGCCTCGCGCCATATACGCCGGTTTGCCTGAATCTTATGGCAGAGATTTCAGCTGAAAAGGCGGATGGTTTCGGACGCGATTATGACGGTATTATTCGCGTGCATGAAGTGCTTGGACGCTGCATGGAAGAGGACGCTGCGCTGTCGATTCGAATTGAGGATTTGCAGCATCGGCGCTGGGAATTGCAGCGCATTGACGGTGTCGAACTGGGCGATTACGCCCGGCAACTGGGTTTTGATGGTGATACGATACTGCCCAAAGCACCGGACCTCGACTTTGGTGAGCAGGGGTTCGTGTCGGGTAATAGCGGCTGTAACCAGTTTCAGGGCCAGGCTCGCGTCGTCGACAACAGCCTGATACTGACACAACTGGCGACGACGGCAATGCTTTGCAACGGTTTTGCCGGTGAGCTTGAACTGCAAATGCAGCTATTGTTTCGCAACCCAATGGCGATCACTCGTGATGGTTCTGCGCTGATTTTAAGCGCGACAGATAGAGAGCTTTTTTATCGCCTGCGGGACTGGGTGAATTAGCAACTTACGCTGTTGCTCATAGTAAATCGGTCAGCAATAAATCGAGAGGAAGTAGACGAAACATCGGCGAGCTGGCCTGACCGGGTGTATGCGATAAGCCGGACAGTTTGATGCGCTGGAGAAACGCTGCAAACGAGCTGAATCACTGTTATTCTGCTTCGTACATGACCACGTTTGAAAGGCTACTGTTCCTTGTTGAAACGCCATCAGAAACTCCTTGTTTTCATTTTCTCAATGTTGCTGGCTGGATGTGCCTCGAGGCAGGGGCCGGCTTACACCTATAACGAGGTGGTCATCGTCAACCAGTCGCTGATGCCGCTTAGTGACGTCACCATCTCTGCAGCCGAATCAGGTCGCGTCTTCAGCTGTGGCAATATCGCGCCGCGCGGCATTTGTGCGAACAAGTTTCGGCCCCAGCCCTATCGGGGTAATCCGATTCAGGTTGCCCTGATGACGGGTGATGGCAGACGTCGCAATGAGACGATCGAATTGACGCTGCCCGCCAGTTTTGTTGCGGAACGGCCGCTGCGCGGTGTACTTGTGATTGGCAGCAGGGGCGAAATCAGCGCCTATTTACAGCAGGATGCACCGGGTCCACATCTGTAAGCTGGATGCCTGCCGGGTGGATTTCCACGTCGGCATTGATCCATCCTTGAAAGTGTAGTATCTAGGCGCTGTAATTAACCATATCGTCAAAAGCCATCAAATGAGTTACTGCGGGGATGACAGACAATGCGTCAGCTAAAACTGCCTTCGGGAAACACTATGCCGGTGTTTGGACTGGGCACCTGGCGTATGGGGGAACATCCCGATCGCTTTCAGTCCGAGGTTGCGGTGATTCGCCGGGCACTGGATCTTGGTATCAGTCTGATCGATACCGCCGAAATGTATGGCGAGGGTGGTGCCGAGGACGTCATCGGTGAGGCGATTCGCGGGGTTCGTGACGAACTCTTCCTGGTCAGCAAATTTTACCCCCACAATGCCAGTCGTAGCGGCGTGATCGAAGCTTGCGAACGCAGCTTACAGCGCATGAACTGTGATTACATCGACCTGTACCTGCTGCACTGGCCCGGCAGCATACCCCTTACGCAAACTTTCGACGCGCTGCATGCGCTACAGGAAAGCGGCAAGATTAGTGATTTCGGTGTGAGTAATTTTGATCTCCACGACTTGCAGGCCATTCCCGAGTCCGATCAGCCGCTACTCGGCTGTAACCAGGTTTTTTACAATCTGGCGCATCGTGAAGTGGAATGGCAGGTTGCGGGTTGGTGCCGCCAACGCGGCTTGCCAATGATGGCTTATTCTCCGCTCGATCAGGCGGGGGAATTGCTGCGCTCGCCGGTTCTGGCTGAAGTCGCTGACCGTCGCGATGCTACTGTGGCGCAGATAGCACTTGCCTGGCTGCTGCATCAGCCAGGAACCGTGGTAATTCCCAAATCGGCGAAACCTGAGCGCATCGAGCAGAATCTGGGCGCTCTCGATATTAAACTCAGCGATGGTGATCTGCAGGATCTGGATACCGCCTTCCCGGCACCTGAGCAGGCCGTGCGCCTGGGTATGCGTTAGTGCTCACGAGTAGGCTTTTTGCGATCTGACCGCTATTTTGAATTGGTCGGTTCCGGTGCTGTATCTATTCGCATGGCGGGTCGGACCAAGCCGCTTGTTTCACCACGAACAACAGAATATCGACGGGTAACCAACCGCAACACCGGTCGGATATTGACTTGTCCCGCTGTGCGCAATCCTGGCCTTCACTCTATCTGTAACGCAAGCGTTGAATCTGCTGCGGGTTTTCTGCCCCGCGCCGTCGACGAGGTAGTGATGTTCAGTGGCTTGTGGATACTGTCAGTCTGCGACAAGGCAGAATCGGGGATCCCTGCACGAAATGAAAATTAGTCCGCAAAACAGTTTCGCGGCGTACTTCTTTATACAGAACCTGCCGCGCGGCATGCTGTTGTCGGTGACTCCACTGCAGGCCTACGCGCTGATGGGCAACGCGCAGGATACCAGTCTGTTGTTGTTCGCGGTCAGCGTTGGCGGCATTGTCGCAGCGCTCACCCTGCCGGTACTGATCCGGCGTATCGGGGTTTATCCGTCCTACTTGTTTTCCTGTGCAATGATGGTGTTGTCTGCCTGTCTTATGATGGTCGAACAGGTCTGGTTTTTCTCGACCGGCCTTTTTTGTCACGTGTTTGCGATCGCTGCAGCCGAGGTGACCCTGTCGATCTACGTGATGGGACGAATCCCGCGAATGCAAATGACGAGCTTTGAGCCGATGCGGGTGTTTTTCAACGTAACCGCGCTTACCATCGGCCCATTTCTTGGTGTCTATCTGGAAAGCCAGGTACTGCATCAACTGCCGTTTCTGTGCACCATAGCTTTCGTGCTGATAGCGCTGGTCTGGTTCCGCGGGCTCGGATTACAGCACACTCGAATTCCGGCGACGCGCTCGCAAAGCGTCAACCCACTGAAATACCTGCCGCGCTTCTTCTCGCAACCGCGCTTGCGGCTCGCCTATGGCATGGCTCTGGCGCGTTCCGGATGGTGGACCATGTTCATCATCTACGTGCCGATTTATGCGACGCAATCCGGTCTCGGCGAACTCACCGGTGCCGCACTGGTGTCGATTGGTACCGCGTGGACCTTATCGGTACCTTTCTGGGGCTGGGTGGCACGCCACTATGGAGTCCGGCGCCTGATGATGCTTGGCTTCGGCACCAGTAGCGCGCTGACCTTCCTGGTCTATCTGGTTATTGATCTGCCCACTGTCGCGTCTGCGTTACTGGTCGTGTGCGCACTCGGTGCCACTATGCTGGACGGCGTCGGCAATGTGCTTTTCTTTAGAGCAGTACGCTCAGGCGAGCGCGCGCAGATGACGGCAGTGTTCGTTACCTATCGAGATGCGGGTCAGCTAATGACGCCGGGGCTGTTCGCCGTGCTGCTCAGTTATTTTGCACTGCCGGTCGTGTTTTCCACGGCGGCAGTGTGGATGGCGGCGTCGGCCTGGGTCTGTCGCTATATTCCAAAGCGCCTGCATTGAACTGGTTGAGGTTCAACATGAATGATTTCTGCGGGATCGAGGGGAACGTTGATGGCATCGGTTTCAATGCCGGGACCTTATCTGATCGACCTATGTACTCTCTCTTTGCCGATAATTTTCCAGTTCCTGCAATAGCCAGTCCCTTGTTTTCAGACTCTGATTATCGCCACATACAACCGTATAGTATTTGCCACTCAGGGTGCTCCTGGTAGCCGATAGCTCGATAAATTGTTCGGTTGTTTCGATGTCATCCTTGAAGTAGTCGTATTTTTTCTGGATGTGAGTAACGGCCCTGTTGCCATCGTAAACTTTGCCATTGCGGATTATTTTACACGATGAGTTTTTGACGAAGCTCAGAAGGTGGCTGGTTTCAAGTTTCTGTTCGGCGCTACCAGCAGCGTTTACTGAAGATGCAAGCAGAATGAATATGATCACGAAAAAATGTTTCATATAAAACGACTCAAATATGCCACTCAAGGTAACTGTCTCTGGTTCTTGCCACCCGGGTCGTTGATGTCCGCCAGGCGCTACTTTCTCTCGTCATTGCCGATTACCGCTTCCGATTTCTGCCAATCTTCGCTAAGCGTCTGGTAGGCCGCCGAGAAGCCCTGTTTGATTTGTCCCCAGGCGTCGGCGGAACTGCTCTTCAGGCTGCCGTACCATTCGGCCACATGGGTGCGCTGCTCGCGCAGCGTCTGTAGACTGTCGCGCGTTCTGGCGCGCGTGGCCTGATCCATTTCGTCCCACTGATCGAGCATTTGAATTTCCAGTGCATCGATTCGCTGGTCAAGATTTTCCAGCGCAACCCTCGATTGCTCGACTGCCGCATCGCGCTGCTCGGTGCTGTAGGCCTTTAGCGCCTCAAGTAATTCGGTGGTTTCCTGCTTGATTTTTTCGGCTGAAGTTGGCTCGGCCGCCGACGCGGAAAAACCAGGTGACGCCATGATGAGCAGGGGGATTATCACGCTTATTATGAGGCGGTAGCTGTTTGTGGCTGGGGGTTTCATTGTTGTTCCTTGTGGGTATATAACGCGGTGCAGCGTTGCTAGCGGGAAGCCGTGTTTTGACTATTAACCCAGCGCACGATATCGGCGGTACCCATTGCCCCTGCCTGACGGGCCACTTCTCGCCCGTCTTGAAACAGCGCCAGAGTTGGAATACTGCGGATGTTGAATTGTGCGCCGAGCTGCTGTTCGGCTTCGGTATCCACTTTGAGCAGGCGCACCGAGGGTTCGAGCTGGGCTGCTGCTTGCTGGTAGGCGGGTGCCATCATTTTGCAGGGTCCGCACCAGGGTGCCCAGAAATCGACCAGCACTGGAATTTCGTTATGCTCAATGTGTTTTCTAAAACTGGCCGCAGTCACCGCCTGCGGCTGCCCGGCGAACAGCGGCATATGGCATTTACCGCATTTAGGCGCTTCAGTGAGGCGCGCAGCCGGAATGCGATTGGTGGCATTGCACTTCGGGCAAACGAGATGCAGGGGTTCGCTCATGTCAAACTCTCAAGCTGATTAATAGTTGTCAGCTATATGTGGCCGAAAAACCTGATTTCCAGTTATCACCGGAGCGCCTCAGCTTTCAAGACGCCGCAGTCTGGCGCGTAATTCTTCCAGTTCTTCGAGCAGGTCCAGTGCCAGCGCGGCGCCAGGCGTATTGACGCCGAGTTCCTGCTGCAGATTACGGGTAATGCGCACACGGCGCAGGCTGACGGCATAAAATCGCCAGGTGGCAGGCCTTTGTCCCACTGGATCGATGATGCCTTCGTCGACCAGTTTGACGATCTCGGCCTCGCTAAGTTCGCAGGCGCGACACAACTGGGAGAGGCTCATTTCGACTTCGTCTTCCAGTAATTCGCCGAAGAGCGGGTTCAGATTTTCGTTATTCATATCGGCCTAGACCTCCAGTTTGCTGCGCGGATTGAAATCAACTGCCTGCTGGAACTCGCGGTATGCCTGTTGCGCAGATTCGTTATCGGCAGGTGGCAATGCCACCAGCAAAACCACGTAAAGGTCGCCAGGCTGTTGTGCAGGAATGCCGCGACCCTTGAGTCGCATTTTGCTCCCGGAGACCGAATTGGCTGGCACCTTCAGATCGACTACACCGGCCGGAGTGGGTGTCTTGATGGTGGCGCCGAGAGCAGCTTCCCATGGCGTTACCGGCAGGTCGAGATAAACATCCTTGCCTTCGACGTGATAGAGCGGGTGAGCGGCAAACTCGATCTCCAGATACAAATCCCCATTATTGCCTTCGCCGACACCGGTGCCGCCCTGTTTGGCCAGGCGAATTTGCTGGCCCTGACGCACGCCTTTGGGGATACGAACGTTCAGCGTACGTTCCTTGAGCGCCGGTCGGCCTTCCGTGTTCAGTTCCGAGTGCTTCAGCGTCAGCACGCGCTGGCCCCCATGGTAGGCGTCCTCAAGATCGATCTGTACCCGGGCATGGCTGTCCATACCGCGAGTGTGAAACCCGCGTTGGCCGGGCGCGCCCTGTGCGCCGCCATGCCCACGTTGACCGAACAGGCTTTCGAAGAAGTCGCTGAACTGAGCTTCGCTAAAGCCGTCACCCTGATGCTCAAAACCCTGGTCCCAGTCCGGCGGTGGACGGAAATCCTGACCTGCCTGCCAGTTGGCGCCAAGCTGATCGTAGGCAGCGCGCTTTTCCGGATCTTTCAGCACCTCGTAGGCTTCACCAACCTGTTTGAACCGGGCTTCGGCGTCTGTTTCTTTACTGATATCGGGATGATACTTGCGCGCGAGCTTGCGATAGGAGCGTTTTATCTCATCCTGACTGGCATCGCGTTTGACGTCGAGTGTGTCGTAATAGTCTTCAAACTCCATCGCTTACTCCGCTACGGGCAGGGGTGAAATGCCAATACGGCAGTTTTAACAGCATCCTGGGTTCGGCATTATATACGGTCTTCATTGGCGGGTTGCTCCTCACTGTTACAGCCATTGCGCTGTGCCTGTCGAATATGCACTTTCTGAGGTCTCCGTGATTCTGAATTCGGAGTATTGCCCACGGCTACCTTGTAGCTCTCACTGCGCCAGCCTCAGCGTTAGTCGATTACCTGAAACGGGTGCGGACCGGTATCCGTCATCATGTAGTAATTGTCTGGACCGCTATCGGGATCATGGAAAATCAATACGCAGAGCGTGAGGTCACCCTTCACATCGGGCCATCGATCACAGAGCCGATTATCCTCGATCCAGCTTTTGCCTGACAGCTCACCCTCGAATTCGACGGCGTCGATGGGCGAATTGACACCCGAAAAGGTGACCTTACCATCCTTCGTTCGTTGCTGGCGAAAGGTATCGCCTAACCAGTAATCTCGGCCCTTGATGGTATGCCCGAACAGCAGGGCCTTGATTTCTTCTCCTGACAAGCGCGTTTCGGCATCGAGTTTTATAAAGCGCGAAGGGGGCCGTTCAACGCCCCCGGCTGCTTCAAAACCATCGGCCAGATGGTTTAAAATTTCGCGGTCTTGAAATGGATAAAATTGAACCGCGGCTGCGATCCAGAATTGCCCACTGTCTCGTTTCCAGGATTTCCGATATTTAAGCCAGGCCTTGTTCGCTTCATTTTTCATTCCCAGCTTGCCGTAGGCTGCGGCCAAAAGACGCACATAGAGTGATGTCGTGGGGGCACTTTCTATGGATCTATTAATGTATTCCACAGCTTCTTGGTAACTTCCCGAGGCAAAATAGGAGAGGCCGATCAGGTATAGCGGTTCGGCAATCACGACAGGATCGAGTCGTATAACATGGCTGGCCAGTTTTCGACCTTGTTCATACTGACCGGAATAGATCAGCGCGCTCGCTTTGGCTTTTAATGCGTCTACATCGTTTGGATTGAGTGCCAAAGCCTGCTCCGCCTCCCGCAGGGCGACATCGAGCTGATGCTTGTGTAAGGCCATCTGCGAGCGCACGACATGCGCATCGGCTATATCTTCGCCGTCACTTTTGGCCAGGATTCGGTGTGCCCGAAACACATTCTTACGCCACCAGGTCTCCAGCGCAAAAGCGTACTCCCATTCTCTGCCTTTGTAATAAACCTTGGCCAGCGCCGTATAAGCGCGCTTGAAATCGGGATCGAGCTCGATGGCGCGCTTGAAATGAGACTCTGCCTTTGCGTTGTCCCCGGGCGTGTTATGAAAATAAAAAGATAAACCCTGCAAGTAAGCGTCATGGGCGTCGGTGTTCGATGTTCCGATCGATTCGAAATCCTCAAGTTCCCGCTGTGTCAGGGTCACCGACATGGCCTTCATGATTTGCGCGGTTACCTGGTCTTGCAGAGCGAAAACATCGGCCAGTGAACCGTCGTAACGTTCAGCCCAGATATGTCCGCCCGTGGTGGCGTCGATCAACTGGGCGTTGATGCGCACCTGGTCGCCGACGCGCCGAACACTGCCTTCCAGCACGTAACGCACACCGAGGTCCTCGGCCACCTGACGCACCTTGACCTGCTGACCCTTGTAAGAGAATGACGAGTTGCGGGCAATGACGAAAAGCCCCGATATCTTGGAGAGATCGGTGATCAGGTCTTCGGTCATGCCGTCGGCGAAGTACTCCTGTTGCGCGTCGTCACTCATGTTTGTGAACGGCAGCACGGCGATCGAGGGTTTGTCGGGCAGCGGAAATGCCATGCGCTCGAGCGATGCTGCCTCTTCGCGCGGAACGGACTGATATGACCAGTAAGCAACTGCCATGGCAACGAGCACTACAATAATGGCAGTTCTGAGCCAGTTGTTTTGCGGTGTTGCCTGGTGCTGGCTCCTGCTTTGCGGTAAGGGAACCGATTCACCCGGGTTTAAGCGCACCTGATAAACGCGTACCGGATCGTCAAATCCCTTTAGGGTTTGTTCACCGAGGCTATCGAGGGAAAACGGCATGCGGTTTGGCAAGGCCTCATGGATCGCTGAGGTAATGCATAAGCCACCCGGTTCGGCCAGCTGTTCGATCCGCTGGGCCAGCACGACGCCGGCCCCGGTTACAGTACCATCGGCAATTACGACCTCGCCGAGGGCTATCCCGACCCTTATTTGCAGGCGGATGTCATCGTTATAATCTTCGAGGTGCTCAAGGTGGTCTGACTGGAATGAAAGCGCCGCCGTTACGGCATCGGAGGGACGTTCGAATTCGGCTAGTAGTGCATCACCGCGTAATTCCTGAACACGACCATGATATTTTTCGATGGTGTCGCTGAAGCGCCAAAAGGCATCCTGGATACGTTCGTGAGCCAGTTGCTCGTTTTGTTGAACCAGCTGGGTTGAAGCGACGACGTCTGCGTGCAGGATGGCTGCAAGTTTGCCAGATAGATCGTCCTTTGCCATCGATAGCCTGAATCAGATTTTGTGGTCGGATATTACCACATAGCGCAAATCTATTTATTGGATCTAAGCGAATGCTTTATCAAACCACGAGATGTAAAAGAGAATTTGGTATCAGCATTGCTGAAATCAACTATCAGTTCCAGCTGCCAGCGATGAAATGTTAATATCTGCAGGCTTCAGTGATTCCCTCGACACCGGATAACGATTATGAACCTAAGTGCCCGCCGCCAAAAATTGCGTACTGTGTTCGCAGGCGATAAATGCATACACCCTGGATCGGTATATGACCCGATCTCGGCACGGGTTGCCGAAGATCTGGGCTTTGAGGCGGGTATGTTCGCCGGTTCAGTGGCTTCACTGACCGTGCTCGGTGCGCCGGACCTGATTGTACTTACCCTCAGTGAATTTGCCGACCAGGCGCATCGGATCTGTCGTGCCGGCGAGCTGCCGTTGATTGTTGACGCGGACCACGGTTATGGCAATGCGCTCAACGTGCGGCGAACGGTCGAGGAGCTGGAAACCTCAGGCGTTGCCTGTCTTACCATAGAAGACACCTTGCTACCGAAACGCTTCGGTGAGGCGGGCACCGAGTTTCTCTCAATTGCTGAAGCTGTGGGCAAGATGAAAGGTGCTGTTGATGCTCGGCAGGATGCAGAGATGATCGTGTTGGGACGCACCGGCGCGGTCGGTCCGAACGGTGTCGATGATGGTATCCGCCGTGCCGCGGCTTATCTTGATGCCGGAGTCGATGGCATCATGTTCGTCGGTGTCAGGACGCGCGCCGAGCTCGAGTCCATTGCGCGCGTTATCGAAGCGCCCATCATGCTGGGTGGCAGTGGTCCCGAACTGAAAGACCCTGCCTATCTCTCGAGTTGCGGGGTCAGAGTCAGTTTACAGGGGCATCAACCCTTTATGGCGGCAGTGCAGGCAATGCACGATTGCTTGAAGGCGTTACGTGAAGGTACGCCACCAGCGCAATTGCAGGGTGTCGCGTCGACCGAATTGATGGAGCAACTCAGTCGTGACGCGAGTTATCGTGAGTGGAAGGATGAATACCTCGGTTGATGTTCGGGGCTAGAGGCAAACCGGCCGGCGCATGGCAGCTGGGTTAGTGCTTGATTTGCAGGAATTATTGCGGTTTTTAATTCTACCCGGTCAGGGTAAAACTTCACCGCAGAGTACGCCACCAGAAAAAGGGCCAAGCCAGGTTTTCTGATTCGATCCTTAAGCATGGCGTAGCTGCTTTAACAAAACCTGCAGGACGAAGAGCAGGGTCGATCTAATTGACCGATTTCAGGTCGATCGATGTCAGCTTTGGGCGAAGTAATTCTGCAGAAAATTTGCAAACGGAATTTCGTCCACGGCTTCGATACTCTGCTGTTTGGCGATCGATTCGCGCGCCAGTTTTTCGAATTGAAGACGTTTTGACTCGTCCAACGGACGATCGGCGAACCATTGTTGATGCTGGCGCGACATGCGCATCGCAAAGTGATAAAACTCTTCTCCTTGCTGATCCATTTCCGCGAGCATACGCGCGGACGGAGTCAGGTCCGGATCAGCAATCTTGGCTCGTTGATGCTGCAGAGCATCGCAGTAGTTATGCACGCTGGAATCCTTGTCGAGCAGGTCACAACCGGCGGTCATCTGTTCAAAAATTTCCCCGGCCCAGTCACGCAGCAGAACTTCGCCGCCATCGCGCCGCAGCTTCAACTGTGGATCACGCCCCCGCACAGCCACCGCGTTGATATTGTGTTTGATTGCTGCCAGTTCGGCGTCGTCATAAGGCGCGCTGGGTGTCAATAAACTGAACAGCAGAAAGGATTCGAGGAAACGCATATGCTCCTCGCTGATGCCGAGCGGCTCGTAGGCGTTGACGTCGAGCGAGCGCAGCTCTATGTAAGCCACCCCGCGTCGCGCCAGTGCCAGTGTGGGTTTTTCTTCACCCTGCAAAATTTGCTTCGGGCGCACGCTGGAATAATATTCGTTTTCGATCTGCAAGCGGTTGCTATTAAGCTGTTGCCATTTGCCATCACGTATCATTTCAATCTCGGCGTATTCGGGGTAAGGGTTTGAGATTGCCGCTTGCAGGCTGTCGACGTAGCCCTGCAGGCTATTGTAATCAACCTTGATGCTGGCCTCACCGCCCTTGTCATTCTGGTAGCCTATATCGCCCATACGCAACGAGGTTGCGTAGGGTGCGTAGTAAGAGAACTCGCGCCATTTTTTCAGTGAAGTTGGTTGCGCGCCGAGAAAAGATGCGCAAATTGCCGGCGAGGCACCGAACAGATAGGGCACCAACCAGCCGAAACGTTGCAGGTTGCGCACCATGCCGATATAGGATTCGGAAATGAACGTCTGCAGATCACCCGTGTCACCGAGCACCGACTGGTAAAGCTTCCAGAATTCTTCGGGGTAGGAATAGTTAAAATGCACTCCGGCTATAGCCTGCATCATGCGTCCATAGCGATGTCCGAGACCACGGCGATAGGCCGTCTTCATCAGGCCGGCGTTTGAGCTACCGTACTGTGCAATTGGAATGCTGGCGTCGCCCTCGACGACGCAGGGCATGCTGCTGGCCCACAGGACTTCATTGTCGAGCTGGCTGTAGACGTAACGATGGGTGTCGTCGAGGAAATCAAGCGTCTCGCGAAAGTGCTGAAAAGGGGGGGTTACGAATTCGAGCAGGGCTTCCGAGTAATCGGTGGTAATACTGGGGTGTGTCAAAGCCGATCCGAGCCCTGTCGGATGCGGGGTCTGCGCGATACCGCCATCGACTGCTACGCGCAGACTTTCTTTTTCCAGTCCGACCCGGCGCTGTTGTAATACCTTGCGAATGTCGCTGTTGAGCAATTGCGCGACACGTTGTTCAATTACGGATTTCAATGCGGGGTCCTGAATGGTTTGTGACGGATTGAAGGTAGCGATTGTGCCTAGTTGGAAGCACAGATGCAAAGAAATCAGCCGCTAATGGTTAACGCCTGTTGGTCGCGCGACAGCACGCCGGTGAGGCAGCCCACGTTACCGGCCGCGCGTGATAATTCGTCGGTAGGGCAGCTCAGACATTCGATGCCAAGTTTCTCGAATTCGTTTTGAATTGAGTTTAGTCCGGCAACCATGAGGATGCGGCGTGGACCGAGAGTCACAAAATTGATGCCACGATAGCTGGTCTGATCGTCTTGAAAATCCGGGAAGACCACCTGAAATCCAAGTTCGCGCAGCAGCGTGACACATCGATGCGGAGTGCGTCTTGGCCAGCAAATCGCCAGGTCGCGGTCGACGATGCGCAGCATGCCCATGAAATGCATACTGCCAAATGGCATATCGACCGCGATGAGTTCGATGCCGAGACCGTTTAGCAGGTTAGCGATCTGCGCGATAGCCGCGTCGTTGGTACGCAGACCGCGGCCTATAATGGCGGTTTTTTCATCGAGCCACATCAGGTCGGCACCTTCGAAACAGGCCTTTCCCGTCAGCGTCGCGAGAATCGGAATACCAAGCGCGGCGAGCCTGCGCGCCACCTGGCGTTCCTCGCCGGCACGAACCGTCGATGCCGGCCGCGCCAGGATGGCTCCCTGCGGTGTCATCACCAGCAGATCGGCGCAAAACATCAGGTTTGGTGGGCAGGGTTGATCGGGTTCGACTGAGTGGACTGCGACACCGTTGGAGCGGTAAGCCTCGACCATCGCAGCGTGTTCGTCACGTGCCTGTCCGAGATCGACCACGTCGAGCATCTGTACCCTGTCGGGATCATTCCGAGCGGCATTCAATTCTTCACCGGGGCAGTGCAGCAAAACCGATTTCAGCGGACGCCACTCCGAGTCGATGCCGCAGTCGGCCCAGATATTGCCAATTTCCTGCTGGTGTGTTGCCAGGCGTGGAGACCAGTTATCGCCACCGTAGGCGGCGCTGCCAAAGGTACTGCCGGGTTTATCGCTGGAACTCATAATTTAAGCGGATGCCAGTTGAGTTTCTACCAGTGTGACCCAGAAGTCGGCACCGATGCACAGTATCTCGTCGTTGAAATCATAGGCGGGGTTATGCAGGCTGCAGCCACCGATGCCTTCGACACCGTTACCGAGCAATAGATAAGCGCCCGGGCGAGCCTGCAGCATGTAGCCGAAATCTTCTGAAGTCATGGCCGGGCGGCTGTCGCCAACCACGTTTTCCAGGCCCACGACGGCGCCTGCCACCGAGGCTGCAATTTTCGCTTCGGCGACGGTATTTATGGTCGGGATAAAATTACGGCGGTAGCTGAACTCGTAGCTCGCGCCATGGGCGGCACAGATGCCGGCAACGATGCGCTCCATGGTCGATTCGAGAAGGTTCTGCACCTCGATGGTCAGCGAGCGGGTATCACCTTTCAGCACGACCTGGCCCGGGACCACGTTGACAGTGCCGTTGGTGACAAATTCGGTGAAGGAGACCACCGCGCTGTCGAGCGGGTCGAGCGAGCGCGACACCAGCGTCTGCATCGCGCTAATGATCTCTGCGCCGATAACGATGGCATCCTTGCCGAGGTGCGGCATCGCGGCGTGATGGCCGACACCGTTGACGGTGATTTCAAAGTTGTCTTCCGCGGCCATGATGGAACCGGCGCGCACCGCGAACCTGCCGGTTTCGAGCGATGGGAAGTTATGGATGGCGTACACGGAATCGACTGGAAAGCGCTCGAAAAGCCCATCTGCGATCATCGCCCGTGCGCCGTCTCCATGTTCTTCGGCGGGCTGGAAAATGAAGGCCACGCTACCGTCAAAATCCCCATCGCTGGCGAGATACTGCGCCGCACCGAGCAGCATCGCGGTATGACCGTCGTGACCACAGGCGTGCATCTTGCCGTCGTTGACCGAGCGATACTCGAACGAATTCTGTTCCTGAATCTTGAGTGCATCCATATCGGCACGTAGCCCGAGCATGCGCCCCCCACTGCCTTTTCTGAGCACACCGACAACCCCGGTGTTGCCTACACCGGTATGCACTTCGAGACCGAATTCGGTGAGCAGTTCGGCAACGCGCGCGGCGGTGCGCTGTTCTTCGAAGGCGAGTTCCGGATGGCGGTGAATATCGTGCCGCCAGGCCTGCATGCCGGCCTGCAATGCTGAGGTATATGAGGTAAGTCTGTTCATGGTGTAAAGTGTGGTGAACTATTCCCCGATTTACAACCATGGATTTACAACCATGTTCGAACAGCATTTACAGCAATTGCGCCGCGAGCTTGCGCTGGCGGACATCGATGTCGCCATTATTACCGATGATGATTCGGTTTATTACTACAGTGGCTACTATGACTACCTGCATATGGAGTTCGGCCGCCCGACACTGCTGCTGGTAGCGCGTGATGGCGAGAGCCTGTTGATTACGCCGTCGATCGACGAGAACATGGCGTTTGCGCATGCGCGTGTTGATCGGATCGAATCCTGGAACGATGGTCTGGGGCAGGAATGGCGTGAGCACATTCCCTCAATGTTGCGCGGTACCGGTCGAGTTGCTATCGAATCCTCGCAGATGCCGCCTTTGGTGCGCCGCTTTATCGATTCGCTGGTGGACGAGACTCGCCTGGTCGATCTCAAGCCAATTATTGCAGCGATGCGCATGATCAAATCAGAGCCTGAACTGCAGCTGGCACGCCATGCGGGTTTAGTTGCCAGTGCGATGATGGTGGCCGGTCGCGAGGCAATCGCTGCCGGTGTCGTCGAATACGAGGTTGCACTGGCAACGGCGCAGGCCGGTACGCGCAAGTCGGCCGAGTTACTGGCACAGCATTACCCCGCCAGCGAAATGTCGCCAAATACGCATTTTCTGCAAATCATGGCCTCCGGCGAAGACATCATCAAAACACACCATCGCGCCTCCAACCGGGTGATGCGCCAGGGAGACCCCGTATTCCTGTGTTTTTGTGGCATGACCAATTTCCACAAGTTCAAACTTGGCTTTGATCGGACTTTCTGGATTGGTGACATCGTCGATCAGGCGCAGGCCGGTGTTTACCAGGTGGCGCTCGATAGCCAGGCGGCGGCGCTCGCCGCCCTGCGCCCCGGAGTGGTCGCCGAGGAGGTGCATGCCGCTTACGCCGAGGTCATACAGTCGGCGGGGTATGACTATCCGTTTCGCTGTGGGCGTGGCACCGGCTTCAGTTATCTCGAGTTACCGCAACTGGTCACCGGCGATACCACGGTGATTCAACCCGGCATGGTGTTGGCGGTGGACGGTTCGGTAAGTACGTCATCATTTCGTGCGCAGGTGGGCGATAGTTTTATCATCACTGCCGAGGGCTATGAAGCAGTCACTGCGCATCCCAAAGCAATCGAGGATGTGATTCTCGGCGGCCTTTGATTATGATGTCATTCGAACCCTGCTGCGGAGACTGGCATGATCGTGCGCACACTGAATGATCTGATTGATACCTCGCGTGACGTGAGTGGAGATGTCTGGGCCAGCCGCCGCTTTCTACTGGCCGAAGATGGTGTCGGTTTCACGCTGACTGAAACAACCGTTGCGGCAGGCGCCAACCAGGTGCTGTGGTACAAGTATCACGTCGAGGCCAACTATGTCATTGAAGGTGAGGGCGAGGTTGAAAACATGGCCAGCGGTGAAGTCTTTGCGCTGGCACCCGGGACCATTTACGTGCTCGACCAGCACGAACGTCACCGCCTGAAGGCCTTCAGCACTATGCGCCTGGTATGCGTGTTCACCCCGGCACTTACTGGCCGTGAGACCCATGACGCCGATGGTGCCTACGCGTTACCCGTGGACTGATTGCTACCAGTGCCGGCGGATCTTTATAATTTGGGGACTATGCCACCTTGATTCGCTTGCCTTGCGATACTCGTAACCGATGATTTGTTAAAGCTAAACCCAGGCGTTTACGAGGATCAATCTCGAGTGACGTAGGCAAGAATTTGAACCACCTGGGCCGGGGTTTGTGCCCATGCCATGGCCGCAGCATCGACTTCCTTGAGTGGGTGCACGATGTTGTCATCGTGCAGTGTGACGTAGGGTTTGCCCAGTGCTGCGCAATAGCCGGCGTCAAAGGCGGCATTCCATTGCTTGTATTGATCACCGAAACGTACGATAGCGATGTCGCATTTTGCCAGCAGGGTGCGCGTGCGGATGGCATTGACTCCGGATGATTTCTGGTCACGCCAGTAACCTTCTGACTCCGGCTCCAGCAGGTCACCAGCGCTATCACTGGCTTCGTGATCGGTGATAGCAGAGGTGAAGACCGTGGGCAGGCCGAGTTTTTTTGCGCCATCGATAATCTGTTCGCGCCAGTCGGTGTGGATTTCTCCGGAGAGATATACGGTCCAGTTCATAGTCGGTTCCTGAATTTCATCGAGTTCGTTATGGATTGCGTGGGTAAAAATTTAAAGCGAAGCGTATTATTTAGTAAATCAGACGATAAAGACAATGATAAGATTAGTGGTGTCGAATTGCAGGGCCAGGGAATCTTCATTGTTTAATTGTCGGAACTACGCCGCCGGTCTGTTTTTGCTGCTTTGCCTTGGCTTCGCGCCGGCATTCAGTTATGCGCAATCCGTGACTGTTGTTGAAACCGGTGTCACCGCGGAAATTCTGCAAGGTCGCATTCAGGAGGTCGAAGCCTCGGCCACGCTCGACGAGGCAGACAAATCGGCATTACTGGACCTGTACCGGAAATCCCTGGGTTTTATCAATCAACGTGGCTCTTATGAGTCCAGGGCCCTCGAATTAACCGAGATTCGTGAGACGGCGCCGAATAAGTCGACTAACCTGCGCGGGCAGCTCGAGCTGCTTGAAGCGCGCAAACCACCGTCGCTGCCGGCCTCGCTGAAAAAGAAATCACTTCCACAACTCGAGCAACTATTGCTCAGTGAGAAAGCCTACCTGTCGGGACTTGGTTCCAGCCTTGCCGAGGCAAGCGCGCTGCTGGAAGCCCAAACGCTGCGCTCGCAGCAGGTTCGCGAGCGTCTGGAACAGGTACGATTGCGGCAGGAGGAGATTAACGAGACGATCAAGTCTCCGTTGACGCAGGGTCAATCTCAACAGCGGACCGAAGCGCGACAGTGGGCCTCGCAACTTGAGGCGCGCACCCTGGCAGCGGAAACCGATATGTTGAACCAGGATTTGCTGAGCCAGCCGATGCGCATTGAGCTTTACGGTGTGCAGCGTACCAAGGCTTCGAAGGAATGGGAGCGCCAGCAGCGTTATGTCGAACTGATCGGAAATCTGGTGGGTGAGCGCCGTGCCGGGGATGCCGAGCGCTTGAAACAGGATGCCGAAGAGGTTGAGCGCCAGAGTTTTGGTAAGCATCAACTGGTACAGGAGCTGGCAAAGAAAAATACCTTGCTGACTGGGGAATTGAAACAGTCGGCAGCGCAGGTAGACGAGATCAGTTCCGACGCGGTCATCGTCGTTGACCAGATCAAACGGTTTTCCAGTAATTACCGCCTGGCGCGACAGAAGCTTGAAATTGCCGGCCTGAGGGAGGCGCTGGGGCAGTCACTGCTGCAGCAACGCAACAACCTGCCGCTGGTCAAAGACTTCAGCACGGCCGAAAAACGCCGGCAGCAGCTGGTCGTGGCATCCAGTTTGCGCCAGATCCGCAATCAGCAGGAGCGTGCGGAGTTGAGTGATATCGACGCTTTTGTCGATGACGTCCTGCAACCCCTTTCGGCGTCATGGCAAACCTGGATCCGCGACGCGATTTACGATCTGGCTTTGCAGCGACGTGATCTGCTGGACAAGGCCATCGATGCCGATGACAGTCTGCTGCAGGCACTCAGCGAACTCGATTTTGCGCAGCGTGAGCTGTCGAAGGTGGTCAATGATTATAACCAGTTTCTGGACGAGCGCTTGCTGTGGGTACGTACCGGCGATCCACCTTCCTGGCAGATGGTGCAAACAAGTTTGCGTACCATCGCACTGTCTTTTACCGGGGAGAACGTGAAAGATCTCTGGGCTGCGCTGGTCAGGCCGCAATTCTTTCCCTGGGTGTTGTTGTTGGGGCTGCTGGTATTCGCCCTGTTGCTTAAGCTGACGCCGGCAATGCGTGCGTCTTTACGTCGCAGCAGTCGCAAGGTTGGGCAGTTGCGACACGACCGATTGCACCACAGTACTCGCGCATTGGCCCTTACCCTGTTGCTGGCGTTGCCCTGGCCGGTGTTGTTTACCGCGCTTGGTCTGCACCTGCAGCTGTCGCAAGGCAATGAGGGAATCGACATCAATGCCCATCTGGAAGAGGTAGTCGACTGGACCGGGCAGTTTGTGCCCTCGGTCGGTGCGGCGATTTATGATATCGCCTTGTATACCTTCTATTTTGTCGCTTTCCGCGTGTTCTGCGAACGCAGCGGTCTTGCCGTTCGACATTTTCACTGGAGCCTGCGCAGCACCATGGTGTTGCGTCGCGAAACCCTGCGTCTGATGACGGTCTTTCTGCCCGCGGCATTCCTGCTGATGGCCCTCGTAAACTACCATCCAACTGCTTTGGCCGGTGGTTTTAGCCGCTTGCTGCTGTGTATCATTATCGCCAGCTTGATCTGGTTTTTTGGGCGCATTCTGTCACCCTCGCACGGCGCGCTGCGTGACTTCTATCTCAGCGGGCGTAGCAATCTGTTGACCTGGTTGCGCTACCTGTGGCTTGCACTCGGACTGTTGTTGCCGTTTTCGCTGGCTGTGCTTGCAATCGCAGGCTATGTTTATACGGCCGCGCAACTGGGCTCCCGACTGATTGATACGTTGTGGTTGATCGTCGCGATTATTCTGATCCACGAGTTGGTCGTGCGCTGGATGGTATTGCTGGAGCGCCAGCTCGAGTTCAGGGATGCACTCGAGCGACATCGCGCGCAACGCGCTGCGCGCGAAGCCCAGGAGGGAGACGGCGCTCCCGTTGAGATCAGCGTCGAGGAACCGGAAATCGATTTCGGGGCGCTTAGCGAAGACACTAGAGTGTTGATAAATTCTGCGCTTGCCGTGGTCTACGTGCTTGGGTTGTGGGCGATATGGTCGGCTGTTCTACCCGCGTTTCGTATTCTCGACGAAATATCGCTATGGAGTTACAGCAGTATGGTAAACGGGGCCGCACAACTGGTGCCCGTTACTCTCGGCGACCTGGGCACCGGTATGTTGATTCTGGTGCTGGGTACGATCGCCGCGCAGCGCCTGCCGGCGTTATTGGAGATCGCGCTGTTTGCGCGTTTCAATATCACCGCGGGTAGTCGCTATGCGATAGCGAAGTTGACGCAGTACACCATTATTGCGATCGGACTGGTAATGGTGTTCTCCGTACTCGGTGGTCGCTGGGGAGAAATTCAGTGGTTGGTCGCTGCCCTCGGTGTCGGTATCGGTTTCGGCCTGCAGGAAATCATTGCCAATTTTATCTGTGGCCTGATCCTGCTGTTCGAGCGGCCGGTGCGTATCGGCGATATCGTTACCGTCGGCGAAACCTCCGGCGTGGTCACCCGGATCCAGATTCGCTCGACCACGATCCGTAACTGGGACCAGCAGGAGCTGCTGGTGCCGAACAAGGAGTTCGTTACCGGCCGTTTGCTGAACTGGACCCTGTCGGATCCGATTGCACGCATTGTGGTCAATGTCGGTGTTGCCTACGGCAGTGATGTTCCCGAGGCGCTCAAGATCCTGCTGGCATCGGCCGAGCAGCACGAACGCGTTCTTGACGAGCCGATGCCGTTTGTGGTGTTCGAAGGTTTTGGTGACAATTCGCTTGATTTATCGCTGCGCTGTTATATCGGCTCGATGGAGTATCGATTGATGACGCTGACCGACCTGAATCTGATCATCAATCGTGAATTCGAGGCGGCCGGCATCGTCATTGCATTTCCACAGCGCGATATCCATCTTGATACGTCGCAACCCCTGGATATCAACCTTCATCGAGCTCCCGATCCAGTCTGACAAAACCATATTAGACTGTGGGTATCGGCAAACCGCGATCCGCAGGGGGTTACAGGTATTGTTGCCAGGCCGGCCAGTCGGAGATTTCTTCGGCGATCATGGCGTAACCATCATCCCCGGGATGTATACCGTCACCGCTGATGAGTGCCGCGCGATAGCGCTCACTGTGCAGAAACCCGGGAAACAGGCGTAAATAATCGATGCCGAGATTCTGTGCCAGTTCGGCGTAGGCGTTGTCGTAAACAGCGATTTCTTCGTTGTAGGTCGTCCAGGTATCGAACTCGGTGCGCAGCGGATTCACACTTTCATCCAGCGGTGTAGGCCCAATCCATAATACGTCGCTGAGTGATTTTGCCGCGAGCATGAGTTCTTTGGCGCAGGCAATTGAATCCTGCAACTCGACCTGAAGCTTGCCATTGGTCGGTCTCGAAGCGTCATTAAAGCCAAAGGCTAGCAGGATTAGCCCTGTCTGATTGCGGCTCCTGACATCGGTTTCGTGGCGCCAACGAGCTGCGATGTTGGTCGACGTGTCACCGTTGATGCCAAGGTTGTACACTGCCAGGCTGCGCTCGTTACGTTGCAGTCCGCGCGCCAGGCGTCCGGGCCAACCGAGACCCTGGCTGTCATTGCAACCGAGGGTAATGCTGTCGCCAAAGCAGTAGATGCGGTCGTATTTCATCCTGTCGCGCCTTTAGAAAGCTAAAACCCTGATTGTAAGAGCTGCAAGGTTTAATTTGTAGCTCGAGTATTGACTCAAAATCTCGATGTTGGTAGATACGATGATACTGAAGAGGAAAAGAGAGTGAACCAGTTTACTGCTACTACCGATGTCGGCCTTGAACGGCTCGCCGCACAACGTCTGCAGCGCTTGCGCGATAGTATGCGCGAGCACAATACGCCGGTATTACTGGTGCTGGATTCAGTGAATATTCAGTACGCTACCGGGGCGAGCAACATGACTATTTTTTCGACCCGGACACCAGCTCGTTATCTGCTGCTTTTCGCTGAGGGTCCGAGCATCCTCTATGAGTACTTCGGCTGCGAGCACCTGGCACAGAATCTCGCTACCATCGATGAAGTGCGTCCGGCACGAGGTCTCTGCTTTGTTAGCTCGGGCGGTGACCCGGGTACTCAGGCAGCCGCATTTGCTGCGGAAATTGCCAATGCTGTCGTTGATGCAGGTTTGCCGATCGATAGTCTGGCGGTGGATCGCTTTCCCTTCAGCGCCACCGATGCGCTGCGCGCACAGGGATTCCACCTTAGCGATGCCGATGCGGTGTTCAGCTCCGCGCGCCGCATCAAGCTGGCGGGCGAGATTGAGGTGATGCGCGAGGCGATGTGTCGAGTCATCGACGCGACCGAAATGATGGTTGAGCGGATCGAGCCGGACAGCACAGAAAATGAAATCTGGGCGGAGTTTATCGGTCCGTTTATTGCGACCGAGGGAAAGTACATTGCGACGCGCCTGTTGCAAAGCGGTGAGCGCAGTTTCCCTTATTTCCAGGAGGCCGGTGCTCGCAAGGTGCAGGCTGGTGAGCTGATCTGTTTCGATACCGACGCGGTTGGTTTTGCCGGCTACTGTGTCGATTTCTCACGCAGTTATCTGTGTGGAGATCAGCCCGCAACTGCGGTGCAACAGGATCTCTACAGCAAGGCACGCGAACAACTCGAACACAACGTTGATTTGATAAGAGCAGGGGCGGTTTATCACGATATTGCGCAAGCGGCCTGGCCAATTCCCACGGCGCATCAGGATAGTCGATACTATTGCGTTGGTCATGGACTCGGTATGTCGGGAGAGTTCCCCAATATCCCACATTTAAGCGACAACCATCCGGGTGCTGACATGCCTTACCCGATTGAGGGTGAGGTCCAAGTGGGAATGGTACTGTGTATTGAAAGCTACATCGGCTGTGCCCGTTCCGGGCAGGGGGTCAAGCTTGAAGATCAGTTACTGATCACGAAATCGGGTGTGGAACGCATGAGCGCATCCGCGCCTTTTGACGAGCGTTTGATGGGTCGGATGTTCTAGCGGCCCGCCAGCACAAAGAGCCGGGGACTGATCGCGGGCATACTATCCTGATGCCCGTCTCCATTCACGAATGATCCGCAATCGAGTGCGGGAATGCGCTGCCGCCGGTCGGCGTCGGCGTGGCCCGGGCCAGGCCTGTAGCCGGGGTTACTTCGATTTACGTCACTTCGATTTACGAATACGCTTCGGTTTGCCCTTGTCTTTTTTGTCCTGGTGACGGACCTTGGGACGAACACGCAATGGCTTATCACCATCGGTTCCAGCTTTTTTGCCAGCAACCTGAGAAATATTCATGCGTTGTCCGGCAACACGAACCG
>JAIBDO010000131.1 GCA_024686195.1 Gammaproteobacteria bacterium
CCGCTGGCCTACGGGCGCATCAATGATACGGCTTTCATCGGTCTGCCCGGTAATCCGGTATCAGTATTCGCCACCTTCTGTCTGTTTGTTTGTCCGGTGATACAGATCATGCAGGGACGCGACTGGGGTAAACCGCTTCCGTTGCCGGTACCTGCCGATTTCAACTGGCCGAAGCCCGATAGCCGGCGCGAATTCCTGCGTGCCAGGCTGGTCGGTGGTGTTGACGGCAACACGCGGGTGCAGATATTTCCAAATCAGGATTCCGGAGTGCTTACCTCCACAGTGTGGGCCGATGGTTTCGTCGAAATCGCGGAGAACACGACGGTGCAACGCGGGGATATCGTCAACTACCTGCCGTTAGCGCAGTTTCTGGCATGAGGTGAGCATGATTATTCGAGTTCAAACCGAGGATTTCGACATCGCTGCGCTGCATCACGAATTGCTGGCCGGGCGTACTGATGTTGGCGCCATCGCCAGCTTTATCGGCCTGGTGCGCGATCTCGCCGGCGATCCCCTGCAAACCATGACCCTGGAACACTATCCGGGAATGACCGAATCGGCGTTGCAGGGCATTGCATCCCGGGCACAGCAGCGTTGGCAGATTGCCGATCTGGGTATAATTCATCGCGTCGGTGCACTCGCGCCCGCAGATCAAATCGTGCTGGTAGCGGTGCTCAGCGCACATCGCGCGGATGCCTTTGCAGCGTGCCAGTTCATCATGGATTACCTGAAAACCGAGGCGCCCTTCTGGAAGAAAGAAGTCAGTGAGCAGGGTGCGAAGTGGGTTGAGTCGCGTGACAGTGATGAACTCGCGCGCAAAAAATGGGAATCCTGAAGGCTTCGTTTTCTTTGCTCGCCGCCAAATCCTGATTTATAGCGGGCCACCGTACCGGCCTTCATTAAAGATGGAGCTGGCAAGGCGCTGATTCGACGATAAATCGTCATTGTGGATTACGCGCGCAGGCCGAATTGATACAATACCGATCCGAGTTGTCAGCCTGCCCCCGATGGACGTATCCCACATAATCGATTCCCTGAATGAGCGCCAGCGTGAAGCGGTCAGCGCCGAGTCCGGTCCGTTACTGGTGCTGGCCGGTGCTGGCAGTGGTAAAACCCGGGTACTGATCCATCGTATCGCCTGGGTCTGCGAGGTCGACGGCCATTCGCCTTACGGCGTGCTCGCGGTGACTTTCACCAACAAGGCGGCTGCCGAGATGCGTTCACGTGTCGAAGCCCTGCTCGGCATATCTGCTACGGCGATGTGGGTCGGCACCTTCCATGGTCTGGCCCATCGAATGTTGCGCCTGCATTATGAGGCGGCAGGATTGCCGCAGAATTTTCAGATTCTCGACAGTGACGATCAGTTGCGCATGGTTAAACGCGTGGTGCGTCAGCTTGATCTCGACGAAGGCCGTTGGCCGCCAAAGCAGGCGCAATGGTTTATAAACCATAACAAGGACGAGGGCCTGCGCCCCGCGAACATCGATGCCGGCCAGGATCCGATTCAGCAACAGATGCTGGAGATCTACCGACTCTACGAAGAACTTTGCGGGCTTGCCGGTGTTGTCGATTTTGCCGAACTGTTGTTGCGAGTGCTTGAACTGATCCGCGATAACGACGATGTTCGCGGGCATTACCAGCGCCGCTTTCAGCACATCCTGGTCGATGAATTCCAGGATACCAATGCTATTCAGTACGCCTGGCTGCGCCTCATGGCAGGACCTGAGACGCCGGTGTTTGTGGTGGGTGACGACGATCAGTCAATCTACGGCTGGCGCGGGGCGCGCATCGAGAATATCCATCACTTCGAAAAAGATTACGCGAATACCAGGGTGATCCGGCTGGAACAGAATTATCGTTCCACGGGCACAATTCTGAAGGCCGCCAACGCACTGATCGATAACAATCAGTCGCGACTCGGCAAGGAATTATGGACCGAGAGTGCGGAGGGGGAGCTGATATTATATTACTCGGCCTATAACGAAAAAGACGAGGCGCGATTTGTTATCGACCGCATCGAAGCCTGGGTTGCTGAGGGTCGTAGCCGTAACGAAGTGGCGGTGCTGTATCGATCCAATGCGCAGTCACGACAGTTTGAAGAAACCCTGGTGACGCGCGGCGTACCTTACCGGGTTTATGGCGGGTTACGCTTTTTCGAGCGTGCCGAGATCAAGGATACGCTCGCCTACCTGCGCATGATATCGAGCCCGACAGCAGACAACGCCTTTGAGCGCACGGTCAATCACCCACCGCGCGGTATCGGACAGAAAACCATCGATGAAATACGCGCGCATGCGCGCAGGCGCACGATAACCCTGTGGGATGCGAGCCTTGAGCTGGTCGAAGCGCAACAGTTGAGTGCGCGGGCGCACAGTGCATTGCAGTCTTATGTCGATCTGGTGCGCCGCATGACCAGCGAATTGGGTGAATTACCACTCAGTGAGCAAATACGCTCGGGCGTCGAGATGAGTGGTCTCGACACCCATTTCAAGAAGGACAGCAGCGAAAAAGGGCAGTCCCGGTTGGAGAACCTGCAGGAACTGGTCGGTGCTGGCAAGGGGTTTGAATACGATGCGGTGATCGACGAAAACCTGTCGGTCCTGGATGCCTTTCTGGCGCATGCCGCTCTCGAAGCCGGTGAAGCACAGGGTGACGCCTGGGAGGATTGCGTGCAGTTGATGACCATGCATTCGGTGAAGGGGCTGGAGTTCCCACTGGTATTCCTGGTCGGCATGGAAGAGGGTCTGTTCCCGCATCAGCGTTCCAGCGAAGAACCGGGTCGGATGGAGGAAGAGCGCCGCCTGTGTTACGTCGGGATTACCCGCGCTCGTGAGCAGTTGGTGGTGACCAGCGCCGAGGTACGGCGGTTGTATGGCAATGAGAGTTACAACATGCTGTCGCGATTCGTGCGCGAAATTCCGGATGAACTGAAACAGGAAATTCGACCCAAGGCGCAGTTCAGCCGGCCGGTGATGCAGGCCCCCTCGCGTATGGGCCAGGATCGGGCGCAGGAAGAAACGGGACTGCATGTAGGGCAACAGGTTAATCATGCGCGTTTTGGCGACGGTATTGTGCTCAATCTTGAAGGTCAGGGCGCACAATCGAGGGTACAGGTGAATTTCGAGACGGCCGGTAGCAAGTGGTTGATTGCGAGCATGGCCAACCTGCAAGCGGTCTGATTGATCTAGCCCGCATTTCTCACCGGCCTTCTCGGCGTGCCCGAAGCGTCGGACCGCCGAAGCGTCGGACCGTCGGGACGCCGGATCGGAACGCCGCATCGCGACGGGATGCCGCCCACAGCATCCCTGCAGTCGTACTGCGACGGCGCTATGCTGCACCCTGCATGGTCTTAGCTCGGTCAGGGCGCTCAACATAATGTGACTATGCCTGCGCACCCTCCCAACAATGTTTGCCAGAAACGGCAAACATTGTTGGGAGGGTGCGCGAAAGCCATGCCGGGCAACGCCTTTCGCCGTCTCGCTACGAAAGCTGGTGAGAAATGCGGGCTACTGGCCAGCGGCTGGCAGCCTGGTGTAAAATCCCGGCTGCTTCATCGCGCTATCAAATCACACAGGAGTTCCTATGAGTAAGCAGAAAGTGGCTTTTATCGGCCTCGGGGTTATGGGTTATCCCATGGCCGGACATCTTGCCAAAGCTGGCTACGAAACCCGGGTTTATAACCGCACAGCTGCCAAGGCCGAGAAGTGGTGCGAAGAATATGGCGGAAGCCATGGACTGACCCCGCGCGAAGCCGCCGAAGCTGCTGATTTTGTTTTTATATGCGTGGGCAACGACGACGATTTACGTTCCGTGGTTTACGGTGATGATGGTGTGCTGGCTGGCTGTAAGGCGGATGCGATTCTGGTTGACCATACCACTGCATCAGCAGATGTGGCGCGTGAAATTGCCGAACGGGCCGATGTCGCTTTTCTTGATGCCCCGGTTTCCGGTGGCCAGGCAGGTGCAGAAAATGGCGTTCTCACGGTGATGATGGGTGGTAGCGAGGCTGCGTTTGAGGCGGCTCGTCCGGTGATCATGAGCTACGCGCGTGCAGCGGAACTGCTCGGGGAAGTGGGTGCGGGTCAGCTGACCAAGATGGTCAACCAGATCTGTATAGCAGGGCTGGTGCAGGGTTTATCCGAGGGACTCAATTTTGCACAATGCGCCGGGCTCGATGGTCACAAGGTTGTCGAAGTTATCTCCAAGGGTGCAGCGGGCTCCTGGCAAATGGAAAATCGCGGTGACACGATGCTCGACGACGAGTTCGAGTTTGGCTTCGCGGTTGACTGGATGCGCAAGGATCTCGGCATATGCCTGGAGGAATCTGAGCGCAACGGCGCGAACCTGCCGGTGACTCGTATCGTCAATGATTATTACGCTGAAGTGAAGGAAATGGGCGGCGGTCGCTGGGATACATCTAGCCTGATTCGACGTTTGACCCGGAAATAGAAAAAAATAGCAAATATTATTATTCGATATTTTTATTGTTAAAATCAGTATTAATGATATTAATCAATAAGTTATAAAGATTATGTAACAAAGAAGGTCAAAAACATCGTCCAGATATACTGTTTTTTATACCGTTTATTAAAAAAAAGCTGGATTTTTGTGTATAACGTTCTATATTTATACGCGTGTTAAGGTTAAAAACACCTAACCTCTCTCACGATGTCCTCCTTTGGTTAAATTGTCGATTACGACATTTAGGCTGGTCCACCAGGACCAGCCTTTTTTTTGCCCGCTATCCACCGCTCATTGTTCATTCGAGATTAATCAGGGTATCGAGCGCTAAACGGCTCAATAAACCTTGCCCCATGACATTCGTTCTGGTCAGGAAAAGGCGGATGATTGGGGGAATTTATTGCGAATGCCTCGGCGGCTTCGCCGCCTGCGGTTTACTTCGCAATAAATTTCCCCAATCATTCGACCCTAGTCGGACGCTGGATGCATCAGTGTTCTGGCTTAAGTAAGTGCCATTGGGTTGTGACCTACTATTTCCTGATGGGCAGGAACAGCGTGGTAACTTGTTGATTACTGTCATCCACTTCAGCGGGGTCTTGATGATAAATTTCAAGCGCGGGGCGTGTTGGCTCGGTTTTTATCTTATGCAGGCGGCAGTGGCTCGTGAGAGCATGCCAGGCGAGAGGTAGAAACCGGTGGTCACCGTGCAGTGTCATTTTAAAGTAGTGACCACCGTCGAAGTTTCGCTGTCGGTAATTCGAAAGCGGCGTGTTGTCGCCGATCGGCACGGCGATTTCAGCCTGAAACTGTACCCCGAGTGGATCGAACTGGTGGTATAGCGTTAGCGACAGGCCGATTTGGCTTGCGGGACTGCTGCGCAGGGTCTCGATACTGCTACGCCGCGCGGCTTCCAGCTGACGTAGGTTGCCGTTGCAGGGTATGGCCCAATAGTGGAACTGTTCCAGTTCCTCATCGCCGATGAAATCGAGTTGCGGATGGGCCGTGGCTTCATTCAGGTAGCCACCTAGCAGGGCAAGCCCGAGTTCGTAGTCACGCGCGATCACGGATTCCATGCGTTTTGCCATGAAACGCCACAGGAATGGCATTTTGCCGTGCATCCCCCAGGTCACCAGGGTGCGAGTGCCGATTTTTTCGAATTCCCATTCGACCTGGTTCACCAGCTTGAATGGACGCTGGAACTCGATCTGTTGGTGAATCGCGCGCCCGGGCCGGATCTCGAGATGGGTGACCTTGCCGGCACCGATAACCTTGCCATCCCAGAGGAAGTAACCTCCTTCGACGTTGACCTTGTCGCTGTAATCGATGCGGGCGTCTGGCTCGTGCATCAACCAGGGGCTCCACAGTGGCCAGGATTTCAAGTCGAGCACTGTGTCGAAAACCGCTTCAACAGTTGCGTCAATTTCGAGGCTGCGGTCAACCCGTAAACGACCCTTTTGGCCAGCCAGGTAAATCAACGCGGCTAGCAGTATCGAGCCGATGAGCCCGGCCAGGATCCACATTAGTTTATTTCCTGGCGCGCTTTCTCAAGCGCGCCACGTTTGTGGACCAGCCACAGGAACATAGCGGTCGATATGCCGGCCGAACTGAAAATCATACACATCACCATGATCTGATAGCGCGCCGCAATCAGTGGTGATGTTCCCGCCAGTATCTGGCCGGTCATCATACCCGGCAAAGACACCAGGCCGACCGCCAGCAGCGAGTTGGTAATTGGTATCAACGCTGCCTGGAACGCCGTGTTGCGCGCCCGCGCATAATCCTGATGATGTTCGAGTTCGCTGAACAAGCGCTCACCCGCGAGGCTCACGCTGTTCATGGAATTGGAAAATATCATCCCGGCAAGCGGTATCATGACCGCCGGCTGGTACCAGGGATCAACGTGCAATACCCCCTGGGTGATTAAAGCGAGGTTGAACAGTCCACCGACCGCGATGGCGATCATGCTGTAAGCCAGCAGGCTTGATCTTTTTACCGGCATAGCACCGAGTGCGATCCAGCTGGCCGCGGTCAGCATGAAGCACAATATCGCGATAATTACCCACTGGTTGTTGCTGCCGAAGATGAATTCCAGCGCGTAGCCGATCAGCAGCAATTGCAGCAGCATACGCAATATTGAGACGCTGGCGTGGCGAATACTGTTTGACCAGAAAAAAATAATCACCAGGGTGACCAGTACAGGAATGAATGCGACAGCAATATCGACCAGGGTGATTGCGTACATCAAGATTCTTCCATACTCGTGCAGTCGTTGGCCGGGCAGTCATCGCTCATGGGAGACGACCCTGCAGAAGGGTGCTAGCGATAGTCATCCCAGTACTTCTCGTTGTCCTGTAGCGTAGGTGATTCGGGGCTTTGGTCTTCATTCGCGGGAAGCTCGGTTGCGTCGACCTGTATATTGTCACGTGCATTGTCTTCGAGGAAACAGAATATTGTGTTGCGCAGAGCCTGCAGCAGTGATTTATCTGTCTCGAACTCCAGTTCGGCGAGCAATTCGACGATGATTTCGAAAGATAGTTGGTCGAGGGAATAAATGATGTGGATGCAGTGGGTGTCGATGGGCGCCGCCAGCAGCATTCCGTCGATATTGATCAGCGCGTCACAGGCGGCCTCGGCCTGAAAGGCCGGCTCGTCGCTTTGTTTGAGGTATATACAGCGACACCGATAGCGATCCGCGTCATCCATTGCGCCAGCCTACGCTGTGGATTTTGCTTTTTCAACTCGTTTTGCAATGCTGGTGCGTGGCAAGTCGTTGAGGTCATATTCGCAGTGTATCTCGCTAAACCCATGGGTGGCGAGCATATCAGCGACGGGTGTCTGCTGGTCATAACCGTGTTCCAGTATAAGATATCCGCCGCTGACCAGGTGTCGCTGTGCCCCCTCGATAATTTGCTGCAGGGCTTCCAGCCCGGTGTTGCCAGGCGTCAATGCCAGCCTGGGTTCTGCCGGCAGGTCACCCTGATCGAGAAACGGATGATCGGCAGCGATGTAGGGTGGATTCGAGACGATCAGGTCAAAACGCAATGTCCTGGGTAGCCCGCGATACCAGTCTGACTCAATCCACTCAACGTCTGCCGCGTGCCGTAGCGCGTTTTCCTGCGCGAGCACCAGACAGGCAGGATCAACATCAGTGGCGTAAACCTGAGCCATAGGCCGTTCAGATTTCAGCGTAATGGCAATGATCCCGGTTCCGGTGCCGAGATCGCAGACGCGCATGGACTGTTCGGGCGGTAACAGTTGCAGTGCAAGATCGACCAGCAATTCAGTTTCAGGCCGTGGCACCAGTACCTGTTCGCGGGTTGCAAACACCAGTGAATAGAATTCGCGCGTGCCAAGCAGGTAGGCGATCGGAGTGGGCTGGAGCCGGCGCTCTACCAGTCGTTGATACTGCTGCCAACAGACCGGGTTCAAAGATTCTTCAGGGTGGCTGTAAAGGTAGCTGCGAGGTTTGTCGAGGCAATGCGCGAGCAACAACTCGGCATCGAGCCGCGCGCTGTCACTGCAGGCTTCAATTCTGTTGCGCGCCCAGCGAATGGCGCTGTTGATTTGCTCGCTCATGGATTTATATGAACTTGTTCACTATGGAAATTGGCAGAATCGTCTATATGTATGTCTGTGTACATCAATATCTCCTCCCCCCCTGAATATTGATGATATCACCTGGCCAGGGACGGCCTTTTTTTTCTGACGTCTTCTGTGCCGCGATTGCGGCGTTAAAGTTTTGCCCGAAACGCTCACATACGTTGTGTATGCTCGCGCTATCGGGCAAAACTTTGCCTTGCACTCACGGCACAGAAGACGTCAGAACAATGGTGGTAATTGACTGACTAAAGAGTCCTGCTCGTTTCTAGCCTGCCGTTGCGATTGCGGCG
>JAIBDO010000214.1 GCA_024686195.1 Gammaproteobacteria bacterium
GGTAAATCCAAACACAGCTGCTGATCAGAAATCTTTTTCTACACCGAATGCCAAGACTGCGGTGGAAGTAAAGGCTGGCGACCTGCCCATCCATTGTCCGGTGGAAGGATCAAGTTTATGGAATTCGCATCCACGGGTTTATATTCCCGTCGCGGAGAATGGCGGGGAATCCAAATGTCCCTACTGCGGCACCATCTATAAAGTGATTTGAAGCGATGCCCTCTGGGCAACGATTCCCGGACAGCCAGACCAGCTAGCGATCATCATCTGCAGCAAGCAGAATAAAGACAAAAAAAAGGGGAAACTTTCGTTTCCCCTTTTTTATTGTCTGTCGTTAAAGTCTAGGCGTTTGCGGCCTCGTCTTCACTGACGGCTTTCATACTCAGGCGGATACGACCCTGACGGTCAACCTCGAGTACCTTGACCTTGACCACGTCACCTTCGCTCAGCTTGTCGCTGACGTTCTCGACACGCTCATCAGAGATTTGCGAAATGTGCACCAGCCCGTCTTTGCCCGGGAGGATATTCACGAAAGCACCGAAGTCCATGATCTTGGCGACCTTACCTTCGTAGATGATACCAACTTCAACTTCAGCCGTTACCTGCTCTACGCGGCGACGGGCTTCGTCACCAGCCGCTTTCTCGACAGAGGCAATCTTGATAACACCATCATCGTCAACTTCGATGGTTGCTCCAGTTTCTTCGGTAATGGCGCGAATGGTTGCACCACCTTTACCGATGACGTCACGAATCTTTTCTGGGTTGATGCGGAAAGTAATCAAACGTGGAGCGTACTCCGACATTTCAGAACGGCCTTCGGTGATGACCTTGGCCATCTCGCCAAGGATAAAGAGGCGACCCTCTTTGGCCTGATCCAGCGCCTTTTGCATGATCTCAGTGGTAATGCCGTCGATCTTGATATCCATCTGCAATGCAGTAATACCGTCGGTAGTTCCGGCCACCTTGAAGTCCATGTCGCCGAGGTGATCTTCGTCACCAAGGATATCGGACAATACGGCAAAGCCGTTGTCTTCCTTGATGAGGCCCATCGCGATACCCGCAACCGGTGCCTTCAGCGGCACGCCCGCGTCCATCAACGCCAGGCTCGCGCCACAGACGCTCGCCATAGACGAAGAACCGTTGGATTCAGTAATTTCAGAAACCACTCGCAAAACATACGGGAAATCATCCATGTGTGGCATTACGGCCAGCACGCCGCGCTTGGCAAGGCGACCATGACCAATTTCGCGACGCTTGGGTGTACCTACGCGTCCGGTTTCACCAACGCTCGAGGGTGGGAAATTGTAATGCATCATGAAGTTTTCTTTGTAGCTGCCTTCAATCGCATCGATAATCTGTGCATCACGACCGGTACCCAGCGTGGTAATGACCAGTGCCTGGGTCTCGCCACGAGTAAACAAAGCGGAACCGTGGGTACGCGGCAATACGCCGGTACGAATGGTGATTGGGCGAACGGTGGAAGTGTCACGACCATCGATACGCTTTTCGCCGGCAATGATACGCCCACGAACAATCGATTTTTCAAGCTTGCTGACTGCTCCACGAACGTCCTCTTCGGAGGGGGAATCATCTGCATCGCTAACCAGTGCTGCAACCACTTCAGCGCGAATTTCACTGACGCGATCCTGACGATCCATCTTGTCGGCAATGGCGTAAGCTTCGGTAATGGCTGAAGAAGCTTCAGCGGCTACCTTGTCAGCGAGACCGGCATCGGCTTGTGGTGCTTCCCATTCCCAGGCTTGCGCACCCGCTTCGGCGGCAAATTCGGCGATCGCCTGGATTGCAGTCTGCATTTGCTCGTGACCGTAAACCACTGATCCCAGCATGACTTCTTCAGACAGGCACACAGCTTCAGATTCTACCATCAGAACTGCATTACTGGTGCCGGCAACGACGAGGTTGAGTTGTGATTCGACGAGCTGAGTGGCGGTCGGGTTGAGCACGTATTCGCCATCGACATAGCCTACGCGACATGCGCCCAGCGGACCGGCGAACGGGATTCCGGATACGGCAATCGCCGCAGAAGTACCCAGCAGCGCAGAAATATCGGGATCGATTTCAGGGTCGCTCGACAATACGTTGGCAACTACCTGAACTTCATTCATGAATCCTTTCGGGAACAGTGGCCGAATGGGTCGATCGATCAGGCGACAGGTCAGGGTTTCCTTTTCGCTGGGACGCCCTTCACGCTTGAAAAAGCCACCGGGGATACGGCCTGCGCCATAAGTCTTTTCCTGGTAGTCAACGGTCAGCGGGAAGAATGGACGCCCCGCATCAGCGGTTCTGCGACCGACTACGGTAACCATGACGACGGTATCGCCCATTGACGCGATGACTGCACCGCCGGCCTGGCGAGCGATCTCACCGGTTTCCAGCGTTACTTGATGCGCGCCGTACTGAAATGTCTTTTTAATTGGATTCACTATTCTCTCACTTGTTTGCCGACGTAATCGCCGATGCTATCTAATCAACGACGTAATCCGAGTTTTGCTATCAAATCTTTGTAACGCTGCTGATTCCTGGATTTCAGATAATCCAGTAAATTGCGACGTTGGTTGACCATCTTCAGCAAGCCGCGCCGAGAGTGATGATCATGAATGTGTTCTTTGAAATGCTCGGTCAAGTGCGTAATCTGGTGCGATAACAGCGCAACCTGCACTTCGGGTGAACCCGTGTCACCGGTGCCTTGCTGATGATCAGCGATAACTACAGCTTTTTGTTCAGCTGACATTGCCATTCTATAAACCTCGTGGGCCCGAAAAAGGCAGGTATTCTACCTATCTGGGCAGGTGGTAACAAGGACTTTCAGTGGAATAATCCAGGCAATTCGACGCCAACCCGGATACTACCCCTACCTTGCTGTATTCATTAGTCTTTTCGCCGATAATCTGCCGCCTACAGCGACCTCACCCAGCCCCAGAAACACACCCTCAGGCGAACATAAGCGGCGCAGGCCCGCATTCGCGGTGGAGCCCAGTTCGATCCGTCGACCCTGGCATATGTCGAGACTGTCCGCGGCATTCAACAAGATCTCGGGGAACTGCTCCAGAGCGGCGCTTACCGGCAGCAGTAAAAAGTCCAGATGATCCAGTCCCTGTGCCTGCAGATTTTCCAGTTGTTCCATGGTCACGGCATCGCGTTCGTCGAAGTCCTCGACACTCGATCGACGCAGGGAGCTCAGATGAGCACCACAACCCAGGCGTTTGCCGATATCTTCAGCCAGCGTACGAATATAGGTTCCCTTGGAACAGGCCACGTCGATATCCAGGGTCTGGCCATCAAAGCCCAGCATCTGCAATTGATAAATCGTAATTCTGCGGGCAGCGCGCTCTACCTCCTTGCCCTCGCGTGCCAGTTGGTAAAGCCTCTTGCCCTGATGCTTGAGCGCAGAGTACATCGGTGGCACCTGGTCGATCTCACCAACGAACTCCGCCAGCACTGTCTCTATTTGCTTAGCGTCAACTTCAACTGGAGCAGTCTCGAGTATTTCACCCTCGGCATCTCCGCTCGCCGTCGTCTGCCCCAGTCGGCAACCCGCGCGGTAAGTCTTGTTGGCACCAAGCAAGTAGCTGGAAAACTTGGTTGCCTCGCCGAGGCATATCGGTAGCACACCGGTAGCCAGCGGATCCAGACTTCCGCAGTGACCCGCCTTGCGCGCATTGTAAAGCTGGCGCACCTGCTGCAATGCCTGGTTCGAACTCAAACCCAATGGTTTGTCGAGCAGCAAAATGCCATCGACATCGCGATAGCTACGGGATTTACCTCTACTAGCCTGCATCGTTTGCCTGCCTTGTGGAATCAGTTATTCGAGAATTCAATGTTGAGCAGGGTATTAATAGAGATGATGCACGGACTAAACAGGCACGGCCCGAGCTTGTTGCATAACAATTCAAACGCAGGCCGGGTTCAGATGTAGGCGGACAAACCAGGGGAGAATAGAGCAACCTGGCTAACATCAATCGCCGGCTTTGTTCCTGTCGCTGGCCAGTGCGGAATCAATCAGATCCGAGAGCTGGCGCCCACGAATGTCGGTATCGTCGTAAACGAAGCTGAGCCTCGGTGTAATCCTTGATTTCAGCACCTTACCGATCTCGCGCTGCAGGTAGCCACTCGCGCTGGTGAGCGCGGCCAGACTATCCTCGGCCGCTTCAGGGTCGAGGACACTGAAATAAACGCGCGCGTATCCCAGATCCTTGCTCACCTGAACTTCCAGTATGCTCGGCATGGACAGGCGCGGATCTTTCAGCTCGCTTTGAATGAGGCGCGCCAGTTCACGTTGAATCTGTGAGGCCAGGCGTTCGCTACGCGAATATTCCTTAGGCATATCAGTCGAGCGTACGCGCTACTTCAAAGCGCTCAAACACCTCGATCTGGTCTCCCGGACGAACATCGTTGTAATTCTTCACCGCGATACCACATTCCGTACCCATGCGTACTTCTTCAACGGCATCCTTGAAACGCCGCAAGGATTCGAGTTCACCCTCATAAATCACCACGTTATCGCGCAACACGCGGATCGGCTGACCTTTGCGCACCACGCCCTCGATGACCAAAGAGCCCGCGACATCGCCAAACTTGGGTGAGCTGAACACATCCTTGACCTGGGCCAGACCGATAATCTTTTCCTGTGACTCAGGCGACAACATACCGGACATCACAGCCTTGATGTCATCGATGATGTCGTAAATGACGCTGTAGTAACGAATATCGACGCCATAATCACCCGCGACCCGCTTCGCCGCCGCGTCGGCACGCACGTTGAAGCCAATCACGATCGCACTGGACGCCGCGGCCAGGTTAATATCGGATTCATTAATCCCGCCGACACCCGTGGAAATCATCTTGGCACGCACTTCATCAGTGGAAAGCTTTTGAAGCGATTCACGTATCGCCTCGGTGCTACCCTGCACATCGGCTTTGACCAGAACATTGATTTCAGCCACCTCGCCTTCTTCCATGGCATCGAACATGCCCTCCAACTTGGCCGTGTGCTGATCGGACAGCTTGTTCTCACGTACACGTGCGTCACGCGTCGAGGCAAATTCACGCGCCTTGCGCTCATTCTCGACCACGAAAACCTCATCACCAGCGTTCGGTACTGCGGATAATCCGAGCACGACTACCGGTATCGAAGGCCCTGCTTCCTTGACGGCTTTCGCTGATTCGTCGTACATCGCACGCACACGCCCAAACTGGGTTCCGGCCAGCAACATCTGACCCTGCTTCAGCATTCCAGACTGAACCAGTACCGTGGCAACAGGTCCGCGACCCTTATCCAGCGAAGCTTCGACAACAATACCCCTGGCATTACCGGTGGTGGCCGCTTCGAGTTCGAGCACCTCCGCCTGCAACAGAATAGCGTCAAGCAACGCTTCGATACCTTCGCCAGTAATAGCGGATACGGGGATAAACATGATATCACCACCCCAATCTTCCGGAATAACATCCAGCGCGGCGAGTTCA